>QNZQ01000038.1 GCA_003972985.1 Gammaproteobacteria bacterium
CGGTGTGTAGCCGCAACGAGCTTGCGATGTTGTGGCGGAACGCCGGGTGACCAGGACGGCCGGGGCACCAATGAGTTGTCGAAGATCGAGTCGATTTTGGGGACTCGGATGTCCCAAAATCTTTCACGAGATCGAAGACTCGCTTGCTATCCCCGCCCATGCCCTCCCCCTTCCAGGGGGAGTGCATGGGTGGGGGTGAAATGCCGGAGGCCACGCAGCTGGGAGTGTTCACCTGGTCGCCTTCTCTCGGTTGTACTTGCGGCTTAACATTGGCGCTAATCAAGTCGGGCGTTGCTCTTCTCCCGCCAACCGCAAGACGCAAGGCCATAGGGTGTACGCCGGATGCGCTGTCGCTCATCCTGCCCACCGGTATCGGCTCTGTTCCCGATAGATTTCAGCACCCCAAAAAAACACGCATGACAGCATAAAATATACAAATTCGCTAATAGGAATGATTTCTATTTATATTACGTACATTGCTATCTTGATGCCACTCGGGCACCACGATGTACCGACCGATGCAACCCGGAAATCAACCACGGCCGCTGCTGGTAGCGGCTATCCTGCTTTTCTTTTCCACATCCACCCCTGGGCACGACATGGACGATCGGCTCTCCCTGGGAGCAACCCTGTTTGCCGGTATCCAGCACGGTGACTTCCGAAACAATCTGGATGAAGAAGGCGAACCACTGTGCGACAAATGGGGCAACGCGGGGGGAATGGATATCGAGGTGAGCTTCACCGCTACCGAGAAGGACGACCTCTATCTTCGCGGCCGCTTCGTGGCGGGCAACGGGCTCAACGATCAGTGGGCGGGTGGCCTGGCACCCTGGGCCACGGACCTGCACGACGACCATATCGACATCAACGACAGCGGCCGCAATCACCTGCTGGAAGCCTGGGCCCGCCACCGTTTCCACATTGGCGACGGTACCCGAAGCCTCGCCCTGACGGCAGGCATCATCGATGCGTCGGCCTGGCTGGACGACAACGGCTATGCCGACGACGAGATGGTCCACTTCATGAACGACGCCTTCGTCACCCGTGCCTACATGCCCTCCTACGACTGGGGCGCGGCGGCGGAACTGGACCTGGGCCGGCTGGGCCTCAATGCGGTGTACATGAACTCGAGAACCGGGGATGCCGCCGACCGGCATTTCGACTACCTGGGCGCACAGCTCCACTACCATGCAACCAGCGGCATCGGGGAAGGCACCTACCGCCTGTGGGCGCACACCACCTCGAACGACTTTCTCGATGCCGATGGGCAGCGTTTCGCCGGCCGCAGTGGTTTCGGCCTGTCCATCGACCAGGCAGCCGGTGAAAACTTCGGGGTATTCTTCCGCTCCGCCTGGCAGACGCGACAGGCGGCAGTGAACTACCAGGCAGCCTACACGCTCGGCGTCCATTTCGCCGGCACCCTTTGGGGACGCAGTGACGATGAAGCCGGGTTCGGCCTGGGTTACCTGCCGGGCGGAAACGGCGACATCGCCGGCACCCGGGTGGCCGAACTCTACCTGCGCATGCACTTCCTGGATTGCCTCGACCTGACCGTGGACCTGCAGTACATGCAGGACCGCCTGCGCGACGGCCAGCCCAAGCGCAGCGCCTGGATCCCGGGCCTGCGGATCGTGGCCACCTTCTGAAAGCGGCCTGCCTAATGTGGAAGAACTCACCACAGAGCACACGGAGTTCACAGAAGGATGGATTTACAAGCCTGTTCCGGCGTGGACAGCAGCGGCGAATCGACGCTGCCGGTTGTCCGCCAGGATGTCGATTCATGCACGGCCTTCGCCACTGAGAAACTCTGTGTCCTCTGTGTCCTCTGTGTCCTCTGTGGTTATAAACCGATCTTCCATGATCAGGGGTGTGGCTAGAGGCTCATGGAAGTTAATGTGGAAATCCCGAGTTGGCAGGATAGCCTCGGGGAAATTTTGTAGGCCTGATAAGCGCAGCGCATCAGGCAATCCCTGCGCTTGCCTGCCCAGCACTGCATGGCCATGTGGTCGGCGGATGCGCTGCGCTTATCCGCCCTACGCGGTTTCCCGTCTGTATTCCATGATCAGGGGGTGGTCAGGAGTTCATGGGGATCAAACGGGATCCACCCAGCCTTCCGGCCGCAGCTGATCCTCGCGCACGTGGGGCGTGAAGTACTCGTCGGCGAAGTCCAGGTCCACCTCCTTGCCGTCCTTGTCCACCAGGGGCAGCTCGTAGTCCTTCCAGCCGCGCAGGCCGGTGGCCAGGGAGGCCACGTTCTTGTAGCCGAGAATCTGCAGGGAATGGGCCGCGAGCACGCTGCGCTGGCCCGAACGGCAGACCACCACCACTTCACGATCACGCGCCATCACCAGTTCCGGGATAGTCTCCTCGTAGTCCCATTCACAGGCAGACTCGAGGATGCCACGCGGCACCATGAGCGAGCCTTCGATGTGCATGGCGTCGTATTCGTAGGGCTCGCGCACGTCCACCAGCAGGATGTCCGGGTTCTCCTGCATGCGCTCCTCGAGATCCCAGGGCATGTGCTCCTTGACCACGGTGAGGCAGTCTTTCACCAGTTCCATGAAACGCTTCATAATCAGGTTCTCTTGTCACAGAATTTCTGTTCTACCGCCAGCACCGCCGCTTCCACCCGCGAGTGCACCTCGAGCTTGCGAAGTATGGCCTTCACGTGCAGTTTCACCGTACCGTCGGAGATGCCGAGGTTGCGCGCGATGACCTTGTTGCTCTGGCCCTCCGCGAGCAGGCAGAGGATCTCCCGCTCACGCGGGGTCAGCTGGTCCATGGCCGTCGAGGAGGCAGGAGAGGATTCACCCTGCACCACCGCCTTGGCCAGCACCATGGTCAGCTCGGGCGCCACCACGGTCTCCCCGGCCAGGATCCGCGTCAGCGCCTGGATGAGGTCATCGGGCTCCATGTCTTTTAGCAGATAGCCCCGGGCGCCGCATTGCAAAGACGCAATCAGGTCATTCTCCTCGCGGCTGGTGGTGAGGATGACGATGGGCATCTCCTGGCCCTGACGGCGCAGCTCCTTGAGCACCTCCAGCCCGTTCATCTGCGGCATGCGCATGTCCAGCAGCACCACGTCGGGCTGAAGTTCCTGCACCCGCCGGATGCCCTGCTCGCAATCGCCCAGGGCCTCCACCACTTCCAGGCCGCGCCGTTCCAGCAGCTCCTGGAGGCCGATGCGAAACAGCGCGTGATCGTCGATGAGCAGGATGCGCATCAGGCGCCCCACTGGGGCCGCGAATCCCGCGGCCGCTGTTTCGGCTGGTAGTAAAGTTCCACGCGCGTTCCCTCTCCCGGTTCACTCTCGATCTTCAGTTCGCCGCCCAGGCGCCGGGCCCGCTCCTCCATGATGGAGAGCCCGATGTGCTCGCCGGGATGGCCGTCACGCGCACCACCCTCGAAGCCCACGCCGTCGTCCTCCACCAGCAGCTGGTAGCTGCCGCCACGGCAGGTGAGCAGGACGCGCACCGTGTGCGCCCCGGCATGCTTGCGGATGTTGGCCAGCGCCTCCTGAACGATGCGCAGCATCTGCATCTCTTCCGATGATGACAGCTTCACCTGCTGACATTCCTGCTGAAAATAGGTGGCTATGCCGGTCTCGGCGCCGAAACGCTCCACCAGCTTCTCCAGCGCCACCGCCAGGCCGCGCCCGTCCACCGGGGTGCGGAAGCTGGTGAGCAGGTCGCGCAGCTCGGTGTGCGCCTCGTCCATGCCGTTGCGGATGCGCTGCAGGTCACGCCTTGCCACCTCGCAGGCGCCGTCCTCCTCCAGCGCATCCTCCAGCATGCGCACCTGGAAACGCAGGCTGGCCAGCGTCTGCGCCAGGGAGTCGTGCAGCTCGTGGGCCAGGGCATTGCGCTCTTCCAGAATGGAAAGGCGCTGGGCCTCCTGGTCGGAACGCTGCTTGGCGATGGCCATGCCCAGGTGGCTTCCGATGGTCTCCAGCAGTTCGAGAATGTCCTCGCGCTCGGTGACCCCGGGACGCTTCACGTAGATACGGTAGACGCCCAGCGTGTCGCCATGATACTCCAGCGGCACCTCCACCAGCTCCACCTCATCCGGCCCGAACATGGTGTGACCCAGCTCGCGCACGCAGCAGCGCGCCTCGTTGGTGCAGAGCAC
Organism: Gammaproteobacteria bacterium; assembly: GCA_003972985.1. Classification (GTDB taxonomy): domain Bacteria; phylum Pseudomonadota; class Gammaproteobacteria; order Chromatiales; family Chromatiaceae; genus Thiolapillus. The sequence goes on from QNZQ01000038.1 coordinate 4,129, forward strand.
GTCACCGGGCGAAAGAGGGACGCCGCAGGAACAGATCTCCAGCGGCAGCAGTTCCTCCTCCCGGCGCATCCGGTCATCCAGCCCGATGGTGCCCACCAGCCGCATCCTGCCGTCCTCCTGCACCACGCGCGCGCTCACCGCCAGGCCGTTGACCATCTCCTTGAGCACCCGCAGAAAGCGCACCAGCAGGGCATCGAGGTTCTCTTCCTGGTTGATGGTGGCCGCCACGTCGTAGAGGATCTTCAGCGATGCGGTCTTCTGCGCCAGGCGGGTGGTGTGGCGGGCGATGCGGCTGTCCATGTCCTCGTAGAGCTCCATCAGCTCCTCGCTGATGCTGTCGATGTCCCGCACCATGCCGCTGAGCACCCCGGTGTCCGTATCCGGCAGGGTGGCGCCGGGCTCACCCTGGGAGACCTGGGCTACCGAGGCCCCAAGGGTCACCAGCGGCTTGAGCAACTGCCGCTTGAGCTGGAAGGCCGCCAGCAGCAGGCCCAGCAGCGCCAGCAGGCCAACGGAAACCGGCCCCAGTCCGCCATTGAACAGGCCATAGAGCGTCACCCCACAGCCAGTGAGCACCGCCGTGAGCAGCAGCGAGAGCGGGAACACCAGGCGGGCCGAGCGCAGCAGGCCGAAAACCGTGGGAATGGGCTCGTCCACAGAGGAAGACGTGAGCGTGCCCGAAAGCGGCCGGTTCACGGAATTTTCCCCGGAATGTGACACATCACCCATGGTTTTCCACACAACTTTTCGCAATGAGATTTGTCAATGTTAGTACATGAGCATATGTTAATATGCTTTTCAAGCCTTTAACCCAGCGAGGTAGCTGAAATGTTGGCCACATTGATAGGACTGGTAGCGGCGATGATCTTTTCATTCGTCACCTACATGATATACGGGCTGGAAGGCGTTATGACCCTGCAATGGATCGACCAGGTGTTCTGGGCACTGATCCTCACGGGCATCACGATCGGTATCGTCAATGCCATATGGCGTTGCCTGCCCTGCGAGATCAGCAAACGCCTTCACAGCGAATTTCTCACCAACCTCACGTGCAGCAGTTGCAAGCACTGATTCTACCCAAGCGTTTCATTTGAAACTCCTTCTTGCGGCGGGCTGTTCTCAGCCCGCTCTTTTTTGCAGTTCCCGCATGATACAGGGCCGGACAAGCACCAGCGCATCCGGCGCTAACCTTCATGAGCCCTTGGCACACCCCTGATCATGGAAAACAGGCAGAAAGCCGCGTAGGGATAAACGCAGCGCATCCGCCGACCACATGACCATGCAATGTGGGGCAGGCAAACGCAGGGATTGCCTGATGCGCTACGCTTATCAGGCCTACAAAATTTCTCCGAGGCGATCCTGCCAACCCGGGATTTCCACCCGAATGTTTCATGAAGCCGCGCCAAGGGTGGCCAATGGCGCTTTCAGGCCATTCTGAGCCGCCAGAGGATACCGGCTGGCTGTTTCGAAGCCGGATTTCCGGACGCCAGACACACGCCCCCTTCCCCCCATTGTTGCCGCCGACGATGCAAAACCACGACACCGTCACAACAAGACCTGTTCACCAGAGAAAACGGACCACTTGAAGCGTTGCCGTGAAAAAATGAGGGATACGCCAGTGAAGACGAAAGAGACCAAACGGTATTATCGATTTCGGGTGACTCGTCTTCGGCAAGACAGTCATGAAAAGAAACACCAGGAGAGGGTAACAAGATGAAGATCAGGAAAACGGCTATCGC
>QNZQ01000017.1 GCA_003972985.1 Gammaproteobacteria bacterium
GCGTCGACCCAGGGACTGAAATTCCAGCTGTTTCGGTTTACACTCTGTATCCATAGGCCTCTTTCTCTTGTTGCCGGTAAGTGTTTGGTTGCCCTTGCTTTATGCAACAAAAAGAGGCCTATTTCTAGAGGGGTGGTGAGAAATCCGGGGTAGGAGGCCCGTCCCCGGGCCGAAAGGGGAGGGCATCCCAGTCGTGTCGGGTGTTCGCGGCGGGGCGCCGCTCCTACGAAGGCTCAGGCGTCGATGCGCTTGTAGCGGATGCGGTGCGGATTCACCGCGTCTTCGCCCAGCCGCCGCTTCTTGTCCTCTTCGTAATCGGCGAAGTTGCCCTCGAACCAGGTCACCTTGGAATCCCCCTCGAAGGCGAGGATGTGGGTGGCGATACGGTCCAGGAACCAGCGGTCGTGGGAGATCACCACGGCACAGCCGGGGAAGGCGAGCAGCGCTTCTTCCAGGGCGCGCAGGGTCTCCACGTCGAGGTCGTTGGTGGGTTCGTCGAGGAGCAGCACGTTGCCGCCCGAGCGCAGCAGCTTGGCCAGGTGCACCCAGTTGCGCTCGCCGCCGGAAAGGTCGCCCACCCGTTTCTGCTGGTCCGATCCCTTGAAGTTGAAGTGGCCCACGTAGGCGCGCGAGGGCATCTCGAAGTTGCCTACGGTGATGATGTCCTGGCCGTCGGAGATCTCTTCCCAGACGGTCTTGCCGTCGTCCAGGGAGTCGCGGCTCTGGTCCACGTAGGCGAGCTGAACCGTGGGGCCGATGCGCAGCTCGCCGCCATCGGGTTCTTCCTGGCCGGTGACGATGCGGAACAGGGTGGACTTGCCGGCGCCGTTGGGACCGATGATGCCCACGATGCCACCCGGTGGTAGGTTGAAGCTGAGGTCGTCGAAGAGCAGCCGCTCGCCATAGCCCTTCTTCAGGCCCTTGGCTTCGATCACCAAGTCGCCCAGTCGCGGTCCCGGCGGAATGTAGATCTCGTTGGTCTCGTTGCGCTTCTGGAATTCCTGGCTCTGCAGTTCCTCGAACTGCTTCAGGCGTGCCTTGGACTTGGCGTGGCGCCCCTTGGGATTGGCACGCACCCACTCCAGCTCCTTCTTCATGGCCTTGATGCGGGCCGCTTCCTGCTTGGCTTCCTGCTCCAGGCGTGCCTCCTTCTGTTCCAGCCAGGAGGAGTAGTTGCCTTCCCAGGGAATGCCGTGACCGCGGTCCAGTTCCAGGATCCAGCTGGCCACGTTGTCGAGGAAGTAGCGGTCGTGGGTCACTGCCACCACGGTGCCCTTGTAGTCGTGCAGGAAACGCTCCAGCCAGGCGATGGATTCGGCATCCAGGTGGTTGGTGGGCTCGTCCAGCAGCAGCATGTCGGGCTTGGAGAGCAGCAGTTTGCACAGCGCCACGCGGCGTTTCTCGCCCCCTGAGAGCTTGGTCACGTCGGCATCCCAGGGAGGCAGGCGCAGGGCGTCGGCGGCCACCTCCAGCTGGCGCTCCATCTGTTGTCCGTCGGCGGCCTGGACGATGTTCTCCAGCTCGGCCTGGCGCTTGGCCAGGGCGTCGAAATCGGCGTCGGGCTCGGCGTAGGCGGCATAGACCTTCTCCAGCTCCTCCATGGCGCTCTTCACCTCGCCCAAGGCCTCTTCCACGTTGCCGCGCACGTCCTTTTCCGGATCGAGCTGGGGTTCCTGGGGCAGGTAGCCGATGCGGATGCCGGGCTGGGGACGGGCCTCGCCGTCGAAATCGCTGTCCACGCCCGCCATGATGCGCAGCAGGGTGGACTTGCCCGAGCCGTTGAGACCGAGCACGCCGATCTTGGCGCCGGGGAAGAAGGAGAGGGAGATGTCGCGCAGGATGGTGCGCTTGGGTGGCACCACCTTACTCACGCGGTTCATGGTGTAGATGTACTGGGCCATGTCGAGCTTCTTGAACTCCAGATGTCGTTTATTGGCTTTGCGGTTCGCGGCGGGGCGCCGCTCCTACACCGGTTGTAGGAGGCCCGCCCCCGGGCCGAACTTCAAAAAATGTTCACAACAGGGGACACCGCTCCTGCGTTCAGTTGTTGTGCAGCTTCGCTGCCTGCAATGTGTTCTCCAGCAGGGTGGCCACGGTCATTGGGCCGACACCACCGGGCACCGGGGTGATCCAACTGGCCACTTCCTTCACTGCCTCGAAATCGACGTCGCCGCAGAGCTTGCCGTCCTCGGTGCGGTTGATGCCCACGTCGATGACGATGGCGCCGGGCTTGATCCATTCGCCCTGGACGAACCCAGGGCGGCCTACCGCGGCCACCAGCAGGTCGGCGCCGCGCACCTTCTCCACCAAGTCCTTCGTGCGGCTGTGGCAGACGGTGATGGTGCAGCGTGCCATGAGCAGCTCCAGGGCCATGGGTCGGCCGACGATGTTGGACTGGCCGATGATCACCGCGTCCAGCCCCTCCAGCGTCACCCCTGTACGTCCGAGCATGGTCATCACCCCCTTGGGCGTGCAGGGGCGCAGCAGGGGCATGCGCAGGGTGAGCCGGCCCACGTTGTAGGGGTGGAAACCGTCCACGTCCTTGGTGGGCAGGATGCGCTCGATGATGGTCTCCTCGTCGATCTGCTCCGGTAGCGGCAACTGCACCAGGATGCCGTCGATCTCTTCGCGGTGGTTGAGTTGGTCGATGAGCTTCAGCAGGTCGCTCTCGGTGGTGTAGGCGGGGAGGCGGATCAGCTCGGAGTGGAAGCCCACTTCTTGGCACGCCTTCTCCTTGTTGCGCACGTAGACCTGGGAGGCGGGATCCTCGCCCACCAACACCACGGCCAGCCCGGGCGTGCGGTGGCCGGCAGCCAGCAGGGCGTCCACCTCGGTCTTGATGGTGGCTCGCAGGTCAGCGGCAATGGCCTTGCCATCGAGTATCTGGGCGCTCATGCGGGTTTCCTGGGTTTCGGTTGTGCTGGGAAGAACGTGGAATTCTACCCCTCCGGGAGGCCCATTGCCAAAAGACTCAACCGGCAAAAGAGGGCTCCGTCGTCCAACATAGGGCGGGGCGGGTACCTGGCCGGAAGGGTTGTTCAGTTCGATCCGGGTTGGTCCGGGTTCACCCACACTTCACCGTCGCTCACTCTCAATGGATAGGTGCAGATGGGTTCACTTGCAGGTTCCACCGTGGGCTGGCCGGTTTCTAGGTCGAAGTAACTGCCATGGAGGGAGCACTTGATCTTTCCCTCCTGGATGCAGCCGAGGAAGAGGGAGTAGTCCTCGTGGCTGCACATCTCGTCCACGGCATAGAGTTTGCCATCGGCATTGCACAGCAGCAGGCGCCTGCCGCCGGGGGTGATGCGCTTCACCTGCCCGGGCGCCAGTTCACCGTCCTCCGCCACCTTCTCCCAGGGCGCCTTCATCACTTCACCCGGTTGGCGGCCTTGCCGGAGTCGAGAACGGCGCGTACCTGGTCGGCGGCATCCTTCAGATTCGATGCCTTGCCCATGTGCTTGAGGATGAGCGCGCCGGTATAGACCAGCGAATCGTAGGTGGGGCCACGCTTGCCCGCGAGGGCATCCATGCCCGCCTCGGCAGCGGCAATGGCGGCATCCCGGATGTCCACGGCAATGGCGATTTCGTCGCCGGGCCGTTTGGCCTTGGGCAGTTCTTCCGGCAGGGGGACGGATCGTACCGTCTGTTCGATTCCCACCATGCCGGGATCGATCTCTACCTCGATCTCCTCGCCCATGTCGTGGTAGCTGAAATACTTGCCCTCCTGCCGCAGCGAAGGAATGATGCTCCCTTCCACCCCGCGGATGAGCAGTGCCGATTCGAAGCCGACGTGGCGGGCCAGCATGGCGTAGATGGGCGGGTAGGGCTTGTGTACGTAGCCGGTGACGAAATGGGTGTGCTTGCGTCCGGTGATGGGCTTGGAGAGTACCTCCACGGTGGTGATCACCTGCCGCTTGATGATCTGGGTGCGCAGGGGGATGAGGTCGTGGAGGGGTTTGCAGTAGCTGGCCTGATCCACGTAGGCCCAGCCGGTATCGGGATCGGTGAGCCGCGCCGCCGCCTCTGAAGTGGAGAGATCCACCTTCGCGCCCGCCGCCTGCAGCACGTGGCGGTGGGTGATGCCGTACTTGGGTCCCACGGTATCGAGTCCATGGGAGACAGGATGCAGGCCGCATTCGGCCAGCAGGGGCGGCAGGAAGGGTGCCGCGGGGAGGGTGCGGTTGTAGCCGTCGTAGGGATCGGCGATGTCCAGCACCTCGTCCACTCCGGCGGTGACGCCGTCCACCAGTGCGCGGATGCCGTCGAGCACGCCCTTGTATTCGTCGGGCGCCTCACGCTTCATGCGCAGGGCGATGAGGAAGATGGCCGCCTGCACCGGGTCCACCTTCTTCTCCAGGATGCCCACCATGGCGCCGTAGGCCTCCTCACGGGAAATGTCTTTTGAAAGTTCCGGCCCGGTGGCGATGCGCTGGATGATGGAGCGCATCAGTTGGTGGATCTCGGTGTCGGTGGCGTGCATTGCCGGCTCCTGGCGATAGTCGGTATTGGCTGGGAGTATAGGGACGGAGTGCAGCCAGTCAACAGTGGACGGGCTGGGGAAATAGTGGTCGCGAAACTACTTCTTGTGCCTGTAGACGCTGGTGATCACCCGCTGCCCGCCATGGAGAGCGAAGCGAAGGCGGGTAGTCCCCGGTAGCCGCGAGGCGACACGGGATACCCGACGTGCCGAAGGCGCCAAAGGGGATCCCAAGGGAGCATCCGAACGCGGCGTCCAGTCATATGGGAGACCGGTG
>QNZQ01000044.1 GCA_003972985.1 Gammaproteobacteria bacterium
GAGGGCTTGCCGATCAGGATCTTTTCGATGCCTTCCTCGAATGGGTTGCTGACGATGCCAACGCGGTCAGACCCGGGCGTTCCTACAAAAGAAAACCTCAGTTTGTCAGCCCGTTAGCGGGTATGGGGGCTTAAGTTGACGCCATTGCCACTCTTCCTCCCCCAGCGTATCACCGAGGCCGCTTCTTTCCAGGTCGGGCCGGAAAACGAACTCGGTTTCCGGTCTGAGCAGGTCGACGACGACATTGAATTGCTGCTTGTCGAGGGGAAAGTGGGAAAAATCGAAATCGGGTGCCTGAAAAGTGGCGGTGAAACGGGCGAAGTAGATCACGTTGCCAGTTTCATCCACGCTGACGGTCTCATTTCCGAAGTCGGTACGTCCCTGCTGATTGAAAAAGGAGATGGAAGGCCAATTGAGCCGCCTGGCCTCCATGTATTTCACGAAGCCGGGAATCAGGAAGAGGCGTGTACCGGAACCGCTTTGCCGCTCTTCCAGGGTCAGTGCCAGCGCGGGTTCGTGCCACTTGAGAAATTGGCTGACAACGGCGCCGTGTTTTCCTGCTTCTGATTGATGCCCGTGATCTGCTCCACCTTGACGCTGATCACAACCGGGGTGGGCTGCGCCAGTGTGGCCGTGCTGAGAACGACCAGCAAGAGCAGGAGGGTCTGCCTGATCATGCAGTTTTCCGTGAAGTGAAGTGGATTCCGGGACTCTTTTCGTCAGTTATTGGTGACAGGTTACCACGGAGCCTGCACAAACCAAGAGAGGAACCCTGGCATGACCTACTCTTCCGGCTCGTAGGCCAGGTTCTGTCCCAGCCACTTCTCCATCTCCTTGAGGTCCCTGCCCTTGCGCCTGGCGTAGTCTTCGAGCTGGTCCAGGTTCACTCTGCCCACGGCAAAGTAGCGGGACTCGGGATGGGCGAAGTAGAGGCCACTCACTGCGGCGGTGGGCACCATGGCCTTGGACTCGGTGAGCCAGATACCGGTGTTCTTCTCGGCGTCGAGCAGCTTCCAGAGCAGGTCCTTCTCGGTGTGGTCGGGGCTGGCGGGATAGCCCATGGCGGGGCGAATGCCCTGGTACTTTTCCGCGATGAGGTCGTCGTTGGTGAGTGCTTCATCGCGTGCATAGCCCCACAGTTCCTTGCGCACTTTCTCATGCAGCCATTCGGCCAGGGCCTCGGCGAGACGGTCGGCCAGGGCCTTGAGCATGAGGCTGGAATAGTCGTCGTGGTCCTTCTCGAACTCGGCGATCTTCTCGTCGATGCCCTCGCCAGCGGTGCAGGCGAAATCGCCGATCCAGTCGCTCTTGCCGCTCTCCAGCGGCGCAATGAAGTCGGCCAGGCACTCGTTGTACTTGCCCTTGGGCTGTTTGCCCTGCTTGCGCAGCATGTGGAAGGTGGTGAGCACCTGCTTGCGCTCTGAATCCTGGTAGACCTCGATATCGTCTCCCCTGGCATTGGCAGGAAAGAGCCCCACCACGGCGCGGGCGCGCAGCCACTTCTCGTCGATGATTCTCCTGAGCATCTCCTGGGCGTCGGCGAAGAGCTTGCGCGCCTCCTCACCCTTCTCGGGGTCGTCCAGGATCCTGGGATAGCGGCCGCGCAGCTGCCAGGCATGAAAGAAGAAGGTCCAGTCGATGTAGGGAACCAGCTCCTCGATGGGTATCTCCTCGTACACCACCAGCAGGCCTTCGCCCCTGGGGATCAGCTTCGCGCCTTCGGGGGGTTCATCCTTGGCACGTGGTGGGTGCGGTTGCCAGTCACTCCAGTCGATGGGCGTTGCGTTGGCGCGGGCCTCCCCGATGGAGACCAGGTTGCGGCTTTCGTCCTTCTTCGCCCGCCCCTGGCGCACCTGCTCGTACTCTTCGGTGAGTTCGCGCAGGAACGCGGGCTTCTGCTCACTCGAGAGAAGGGCGCTGGCCACGCCCACGGCGCGGGAGGCATCGGCTACATAGACCACCCCGTGCTCGTACTGGGGTTCGATCTTCACCGCGGTGTGCGCCTTGGAGGTGGTGGCGCCGCCGATCATGAGGGGAATGGTGAAGCCCTGGCGCTTCATCTCCTTGGCCACGTGCACCATCTCGTCCAGCGAGGGAGTGATGAGGCCGGACAGACCGATGATGTCCACTTTCTCTTCCTTCGCGGTCTGCAGTATCCTGTCGGCGGGCACCATGACGCCCAGGTCCACCACCTCGTAGCTGTTGCACTGGAGCACGATGCCGACGATGTTCTTGCCGATGTCGTGCACGTCGCCCTTCACCGTGGCCATGAGAATGCGGCCGGCGTTCTCGGCGGGGCACTCGGCCTTCTCGGCTTCCAGATAGGGCTCCAGCACGGCCACGGCCTTCTTCATCACCCGCGCGGACTTGACCGCCTGGGGCAGGAACATCTTGCCGGCGCCGAACAGGTCGCCCACCTGGTTCATGCCGTCCATGAGCGGCCCTTCGATCACCTTGATGGGGCGGCCCAGCTTCTCCAGTGCCTCCAGGGTGTCCTCGTCGATGAACTCGGTGATCCCTTTCATCAGGGAGTGGGCCAGCCGTTTCTCCACCGGCCAGCTGCGCCACTCCAGGTCCTCCTTCTTCTCCTCCACGGCGCCGCTGCCGGCATACTTGGGCGCCAGTTCCACCAGGCGCTTGCCCGCTTCGGGGTCGCGGTTGAGGATCACGTCCTCCACCGCCTGGCGCAGTTCCTCCGGCACCTCGTCGTAGACCACCAGCTGCCCGGCATTGACGATGCCCATGTCCATGCCCGCCCGGATGGCATGGTAGAGGAACACCGCATGGATCGCCTCGCGCACCGGGTTGTTGCCGCGGAAGGAGAAGGAGACGTTGGAGACGCCCCCCGAGACCAGCGCGTGGGGCAGGTGCTGCTTGATCCAGCGGGTGGCCTCGATAAAGTCCACCGCGTAGTTGTTGTGCTCCGGGATGCCCGTGGCCACGGCGAAGATGTTGGGATCGAAGATGATGTCCTCGGCGGGGAAGCCCTCCTCCTCCACCAGGATGCGGTAGGCACGCTTGCAGATCTCGATCTTGCGCGCGAAGGTGTCGGCCTGCCCTTCCTCGTCGAAGGCCATGACGATCACCGCCGCGCCGTAGCGGCGGCACAGGCGCGCCTGCTCGCGGAACTTCTCTTCCCCCTCCTTCATGGAGATGGAGTTGACGATGGCTTTGCCCTGCACGCACTGCAGTCCCGCCTCGATGATCTCCCACTTGGAGGAGTCGATCATGAAAGGCACCTTCGCGATCTCGGGCTCGGCGGCGCACAGGTTGAGGAAACGCACCATGGCAGCCTTGCCGTCGAGCATCCCCTCGTCCATGTTCACGTCCACCACCTGGGCGCCCTCCTCCACCTGGGTACGGCACACGTCCAGGGCTTCCTCGTACTCCTCGTTGAGGATCAGGCGCTTGAATTTTGCCGAGCCGGTGACGTTGGCCCGCTCGCCCACGTTGACGAAGAGCGACTCCTCGGTGATGTTGAGCGGTTCCAGACCGGAGAGGCGGCAGGCGGGTTCGATGGCAGGCAGCGGCCGGGGCGCCTTGCCCTGCACCGCTTCGGCGATGGCGGCGATGTGTTCGGGCGTGGTGCCGCAGCAGCCGCCCACGATGTTGAGGAAGCCCGAATCGGCCCATTCTCCGATGTACCCGGCCATGTGCTGCGCATCCAGGTCGTACTCGCCGAACTCGTTGGGCAGGCCGGCGTTGGGATGGGCCGAGACGAAGGTCTCGCTCACCCGGCTCAGCTCCTCCACGTACTGGCGCAGCAGGTCCGGCCCCAGGGCGCAGTTGAGTCCCATGGAGATGGGCTCGGCATGGCGCAGGCTGTTGTAGAAGGCCTCGGTTACCTGGCCCGAGAGGGTGCGGCCCGACTGGTCGGTGATGGTGCCCGAGATCATGATGGGCAGCTCCCGGCCCAGCTCGTCGAAGACGTCCTGCACGGCGAAGATGGCCGCCTTGGCGTTGAGGGTGTCGAAGATGGTCTCGATGAGGATGAGGTCGGCGCCCCCTTCCATGAGGCCCCGGGCGGCCTCGCGGTAGTTCTCCGCCAGTTCGTCGAAGCTGATGGCGCGATAGCCGGGATCGTTCACGTCGGGCGAGATGGAGAGGGTCTTGCTGGTGGGGCCAAGTACCCCCGCCACGAAGCGCGGTTTCTCTTCGGTGCTGAACTTGTCTGCCGCCTCTCGCGCCAGGCGCGCGGCTGCCACGTTGAGCTCGTAGACCAGCTCCTCCATGCCATAGTCGGCCATGGAGGCGCGGGTGGCGTTGAAGCTGTTGGTCTCGAGGATGTCGGCGCCCGCCTCCAGGTACTGCTCGTGGATGCTGCGGATGATATCGGGCTGGGTGAGGCAGAGCAGGTCGTTGTTGCCCTTGAGGTCGGAAGGCCAGTCGCTGAAGCGCTCGCCGCGATAGTCCGCTTCTTCGAGCTTGTGGCGCTGGATCATGGTGCCCATGGCACCGTCCAGGAGCAGGATGCGTTCCTGCAGCAGCTGGCGCAGGCGGGTTTCGGGTTTCGGGGTCACGTCAGGAGAAGCAATGTCCAGGGGAATCGGCTGATTATACTTCTTGGATTCAACTCTTGGATTCAACTCGTAAGTGCAACTCGATCTAGAGCGGGAGGGTAAGCTGCGGTAGCATCACGGCTTACTCAATCCACCAAGAGAGAGGAGCACGATGAGAGGCTACACGCAGCTTACCCGAGATGAACGATACCAGATCTATGCGC
>QNZQ01000042.1 GCA_003972985.1 Gammaproteobacteria bacterium
CATAGATCTGGTATCGTTCATCTCGGGTAAGCTGCGTGTAGCCTCTCATCGTGCTCCTCTCTCTTGGTGGATTGAGTAAGCCGTGATGCTACCGCAGCTTACCCTCCCGCTCTAGATCGAGTTGCACTTACGAGTTGAATCCAAGGAGGAAAAGTAGCATAGCCTTTCAGCAAAAGATCCACAGTGCGTATTCTGCAACAGCCGCTTTGCTGGCCGCCAGCAAATACCACTGTAAAGCCGACAGGTCGGCTCACTCATCCCAGGGAGACCAGACAACGATGCAGAAACACTTCACGCCCAGAACATTGGCACTGCTCACGGGAGGCATTCTGGCCACGGCTGCCATGCACAGCCATGCTGCCGGCTTCGCCATCATCGAACAGAGCGCAAGCGGCATGGGCAACGCCTACGCCGGTGCGGCGGCAGTGGCCGAAGACGCCTCCACCATCTATTTCAACCCCGCAGGCCTGACCCACCTGCCCGGATCGCAGATGGTGCTGGCCGGACACGTCATCATGCCCACCGCCGATTTCAGCAACCGGGGTTCCTATGTCAATCCCATGCTCACCAACGGAGTCCCCGTGGCAGGCAGCCTGCCTGGCGCCAACGATGATGGCGGCAAGACCAAGTTCGTGCCCAACTTCTACTTCTCCACCCAGCTCGGTGAAAAACTCTTTGCCGGCATAGGCATCAACGCCCCCTTCGGGCTGGCCACCGAGTACGACAACGACTGGGTCGGCCGTTATCACGCCATCGAATCCGAGATCTCGACGGTGATCATCAATCCCGCCCTCGCCTGGAAGATCAACGACAGGATCTCCCTCGGTGCCGGGATCAGTGCCCAGTACATCGACGTTACGCTCTCCAATGCCGTGGACTTCGGCAGCGTCTGTTTCGGCCTCGAGAGCAAGGGCTACCTCCCACCTGGCAGCTGTGCCGCCTCTGGTGTAATGCCGCTCGGAGCCGACGGTGAAGCCAAGGTAAAGGGCACGGACTGGAGCTGGGGCTTCAACCTCGGCGCACTGATCGAACTCAGTGATCGGACCCGCATCGGCCTGGCCTACCGTTCCAGCGTGGAACAGGACCTGGAGGGACATGCCAGATTCCGGGTTCCAAGCAGTTTTCAGGCCCTTCTCGACATGGGCATCCCCTTGTTCAGCAATACCAGCGCCTCTGCGAGCGTCGATCTTCCGGAAAACGCCTCCATCAGTCTCTACCATGCCTTCAACGAGCAGTGGGCCATTCTTGCCGATGCCACCTGGACGAAATGGAGTCGCTTCGACGAACTGCGCATCGATTACGGCAACCCCATGCAACCCCCCACCGTCCAGCCGGAGAACTGGGACGACAGCTGGCGTTACTCACTGGGCGCCATCTACAAGCCGAACACCACCTGGACCTTCCGCGCCGGCTGGGCCTATGATGAAACGCCCATACCCGACGCCAAGTATCGTACCCCGCGTATTCCCGGCAACGACCGTACCTGGATAGCACTGGGCCTCGGCTACCAGATCTCCAAAACCATGGCCGTGGACGTGGGTTATTCCCACCTCTTCGTGGACGATACAAAAATCAACTCACTGGACCACAGCACAGGACATCAGCTCGTGGGCGAGTACGACTCAGACGTGGACATCATCAGCGCCCAGCTCAAGATGGAGTTCTGAGCAAAAGCTCAACAAAACAAAAAGCCGCCAAATGGCGGCTTTTTGTTTTTATTTGCTGGCAAATTACATATACATGCATATATCCGAATCGCCTGCGAACTCGAAGAAGCGGGCAGCACCCGCCAGTTCGATTCCGTCGACGAACTCGGAGGGGTCCATGTCGAAGAGCTCCACGGTCATGTTGCAGGCGATGAAGCGCACTTCGGCCTCCTGACATAGCTCACGCAGCTCTTCCAGGCTGGCAACCCCCTTGGAAGCCATCTTCTTCTTCATCATGGAGGTCATCATGCCCTCCATGCCCGGCAGTGCCAGGCCGAGGACTGGAAACCACTTGTCCATGCCCATCGGCATGGGCATGCCCGGATTGCCAAGGGGAGAGACCTTCAGATTCAGATCCTTCTTCAGCAGCTGCAGGCCATAGAAGGTGAAGAAGATCTCGACCTCGTAACCCAATGCCGCGGCCGTCGAGCCCAGGATGAAGGGAGGATAGGCCCAGTCCAGCGTACCCTTGGTGGCGATGATCGCCAGTTTTTTCTGTTCCATTGTCTTTCTCCTCTTCTAGGTCAAGAGGTTACAGGGAAACCGGCGGACCCTCAGGCCTTCTTGATCAGGAAGTGGAACTTGCCGCCTTCTTCCTTGGATTCGATCAGCTCATTGCCAGTCTGCTTGGAAAAGGCCTCGAAATCCTTCACGGAACCGGGATCGGTAGCGATGATATGCAGTACCTTGCCGGCATCCATGCCTGCCAGTGCCTTCTTGGCACGCAGGATGGGAAGGGGACAGTTCAGACCACTTGCGTCGAGTTCTTCATCAAAGTCAGCCATGGATATTCTCCAGTATCAGTGAGGTTGTATAACAGTGCCACCTTATATTCTAACAATCTTCAAAAGGCAAGCACCAGTTGCGAAAAATCAGCTCCCGGAAGGCGGCGCGATCTCGTAGCCGTGGCGCGCCCAGTCGATGATGCCACCCCGCAGGTTGTAGACGTTGCTCACGCCCTGCTGCTCGAGAAAGGCGCAGGCGTGATAGGAACGTGCCCCACTGCGGCAGTAGAGCACCACGTCCCTGTCCCTGGGCAGATCCTGTATCTTCAGCGGGATCAGATGCATGGGCAGGTGCTCCGAATTCGGCAGCACACCCTGCTGCACCTCGGCCGCACTGCGAATGTCCAGCAACACCAGGTCCTCGCCTGCATCGAGGCGATTCTTCAGCTCGGACACGTCAATCTCTTTGACTTGCATGTGAATTTGGCGAAGATGAGGATGGGAAACGATGAAGTATATTATAATAGTCTCATATATTCAATCCCTATGGTCGATATAAACTGTTGTAATGACATGGTTTTTGCAATCCAAAACAAGAACTTATGTTATGCTTCAGCGCACCTGAGCAGCCCGGCGGACAGCTATCCATGGATTATCTCCCCATCTTTCTGAATATCGAGAACAGACCCTGCCTGGTGATCGGCGGGGGCGAAGTGGCCGCGCGCAAGGTGGGGCTGCTGCTCGATGCCGGCGGCGAGGTCACCGTGGTCGCCCCGGAACTGTGCGAGGCCCTTTCGGCGCGCGCGGAAGCCGGGGAAATCCACCACCAGCCGACCGCTCACGACGAGGCCCGGCTCGAGAACAGTGCCCTGATCATCGCCGCCACCAGCGATCCCGAGGCCAATCGCCAGGTGGCGGCGCGGGCGCGCGAGCTGAACATCCCCGTCAACGTGGTGGACGACCCCCACGACGGCAGCTTCATCATGCCCTCCATCATCGACCGTTCGCCGGTGGTCGCCGCCGTCTTCACCGGCGGCGCCTCGCCGGTACTGGCGCGGCTCATCCGCGCGCGCCTCGAATCCCTCATCCCCGCCGGCTACGGGCGCCTGGCGGAACTCACCTCCCGCTTTCGCGAGAAGGTGAAACGCACCCTGGCCAACCCCGACGACCGGCGCCGCTTCTGGGACCGCATCCTGCAGGGCAGCGTGGCGGAACGGGTCTTCTCCGGCCACATGGAGGAGGCCGAGGCCATACTGGAGAAGGAACTGGCCGAGTTCTCCCCCTCCGGCGGCATGGGCGAGGTCTACCTGGTGGGTGGCGGCCCCGGCGATCCCGACCTGCTCACCTTCCGTGCCCTGCGGCTGATGCAGCAGGCGGACGTTGTGGTCTACGACCGGCTGGTGGCCAAGCCGGTACTGGAGATGTGCCGGCGCGACGCCCAGCGCATCTACGTGGGCAAGGAGCGCGACCGCCACGCCATGCGCCAGGAAGAGATCAACGCCCTGCTGGCAAAACTGGCCAAGGAGGGAAAGCGGGTGGTGCGCCTCAAGGGCGGCGACCCCTTCATCTTCGGCCGCGGTGGCGAGGAGATCGACACCCTCGCCGAGGAGGGCGTGCCCTTCCAGGTGATTCCCGGCATCACCGCCGCCTCCGGCTGCGCCACCTATTCCGGCATTCCCCTCACCCACCGCGACTATGCCCAGTCGGTGACCTTCGTCACCGGCCACCTCAAGGACGGCAGCATGGACCTCAACTGGCACCAGCTCGCCCAGCCCCACCAGACCATCGTCTTCTACATGGGCCTCATGGGACTGCCGGTGATCGTGGAGAAACTGCAGGAACACGGCGTGCCGGCCGACATGCCCATCGCCCTGGTGCAGCAGGGCACCACCCACCTGCAGCGGGTCTTCACCGGCACCCTGGAGAACATCCTGGAGATCGTGGAGAAGGAACAGCCCAGGCCCCCGACGCTCATCATCGTGGGCGAGGTGGTGAAGCTCCACGAAAAACTCTCCTGGTACAAGGGGGAACGGCAGGCCCGGCAGGGCGCCACCTCACCGGTGCAGCCGGGCACCGAACTCTGATAGGTCGTCAGATCCTGAACTTCCACGAAGCGACGTTCAGCCATGTACATTCGCTGCCCGCCATGGAGAGCGAAGCGAAGGCGGGTAGTCCCCGGTAGCCGCGAGGCGACACGGGATACCCGACGTGCCGAAGGCGCCAAAGGGGATCCCAAGGGAGCATCCGAACGCGGCGTCCAGTCATATGGGAGACCG
>QNZQ01000078.1 GCA_003972985.1 Gammaproteobacteria bacterium
GACTTCAACAAACTGACGGACAGGCAGGTCCTGGAGATCATGGACAAGTTGAACAATCGCCCTCGAAAATGCCTGGGGTACAAGACACCCAATCAGGTATTCTTCGGGATCAAACCACCCGTTGCACTAGCGAGTTGAATCCGCGGGGGGAATGACCATGAAAAAACTGGGAACGGCCGTCGCCATGGCGGCCACCATCGCATCCGGCAGCAGCCAGGCTGCCAACTGGCTGATGCTGCAGGGCACCGAGGATCCGGGCTCAGCGCCACGCGCCAAGGTCTGGGGCTTCATCCAGCCCGAGTACCAGTACACCAAGGGCACCGAACTGCGGGCCGGCCCCTGGAAGGGACAGGATGCCGTCTTCAACCTCATCGGACCGGATCTGGACTCCAGCAACACCTTCCAGCTGCGGCGGGCACGTATCGGCGTGCGCGGCACCGGCTTCGGCCTGGACAGTGGCGTCAACTACTTCATCCTGGCCGAAATGGGCAACAACGCCATCACCCAGTTCGGTGGCGGTGGCGCGGTGAAACTCACCGACGCCAGCGTCACCCTCAACTACATTCCCCACGCCCGCATCCGCGTGGGCCAGTTCAAGTACCCGGGTGCGGAAGAAGGGCTGCAGGCGATCCACGTCTTCAACTACGTCAACTTCACCAACATCACCAATCAGCAGCTTCTGGAACGTTTCTTCGACGAGGATGGTTCGCGCAGCGGTCTGGACAAGGAGGTGGAGAACGAGCCCAACGGTTCCATCGGAGCCTTCCGCGACATCGGCATCCAGGTATTCGACACCTTCACCACCGATAAATGGGAACACAGCTATGCCGCCATGGTGGGTAACGGCAACGGCATCGACCGCAGCGACAACGACAGCAACAAGGACTACTACCTCTACTGGGCCTCGGAACTGGTGTTCGGCGGGAAGAAGGCGCGCCGCCAGGGCTGGAAGCTCTTTGCCTGGTACCAGGACGGCAAGCGAACCCTGGACTATGCCTACGGCGAGGCCCGGAAACAGGAATTCGACCGCACCCGCTGGGGTCTCGGTACCACCTACCTCAAGGGCAAGTGGCGTGGCGCGGCCGAGTACATCAGTGCCGACGGCATGATCTTCAACGGCACCGACGGCGCCGCCGTTCCCGGCGCCATCAACAATGCCGGTACGGCCCGCGCCTCCTGGAACGTCCTGCCAGACGACAAGGCCTGGGGCTGGTACCTGGACCTGGGCTACAAGGTGCTTCCCCAGCTGGAACTGGACGTTCGCTACGACTACGAGGATCGTGGCACCGAAACCGACCTCGGTGAGCGCGAGCTCGAGACCTGGACCATCGGTGCCCAGTGGTTCTTCAACAAGAAGGCACGCGCCATCGTCAACTACGAGTTCCGCGATTTCAATGCGCCCGGGTACAAGTCCAGCGCACCACCCAACGAGATTCTCGACGGCGTGGACGACCGCTTCTCCGTCCAGCTGCTGGCCATCTTCTGACCAGGAAGCAGATACTCCGCACAATGCTGGTCGTCGGCCGGACCCCACGGGGTCCCTGCCTTTTTTGTGGTGCCATCGGCACCCGGTCACAGAACGCACAGGGTTTTTCTACCCTGCCGCCGATATGGTTGTAAAACCGGGACTATTCTTACAACCCCGGAGGCATTCCGGCTACAATCCCTTCCCTGTATCAGAACCCGCCGACCAAGACCTCAAAGCACCATGAACAACCGAGAAGACCTCTGCATGCTTCCTGCGCCCGACCGCCTCCCCAATGATGCCGAGGCGCTGGAACACGATTTCCACCGCTACCTGATCCATCACCTGGGGCGATTCCTCGGCTGCAACCCCTATTACTTCTACGAGGCCCTGTCGCTCACCCTGCGTGACCGCATCATGACCGACTGGCTCAATACCTGGAAACAGCATCGCAAGCAGGGACAGCGCCGGGCCTTCTACCTCTCCATGGAGTTTCTCATCGGCCGTTCGCTGGGCAATCACCTGCTCAACATGGGCATCCGCACCGAGGCAGAGAAGGCGATGCAGGCCTACACCCTGGAACTGGAAGAGATCCAGGAGTACGAACACGATGCCGGACTGGGGAACGGCGGCCTGGGCCGTCTCGCCGCCTGCTTCATGGACAGCTGCGCCACGCTGAAACTGCCGG
Source organism: Gammaproteobacteria bacterium (assembly GCA_003972985.1). Lineage (GTDB taxonomy): Bacteria > Pseudomonadota > Gammaproteobacteria > Chromatiales > Chromatiaceae > Thiolapillus. The sequence continues at coordinate 2,154 of QNZQ01000078.1, forward strand.
TGCTCGGTTACGGGCTGCGCTACGAATACGGCATGTTCCGCCAGCACATCGAGAACGGCTACCAGGTGGAAGAGCCCGATCACTGGCTTCGCGACGGCTATCCCTGGGAACTCGAACGGCTGGAGTACACCCAGATCATCAATTTCGGCGGTCACACCGAGCACTTCACCGATGAACAGGGTATTCCCCGGGTGCGCTGGCTCGACACCGAGGACGTGCTGGCCATTCCCTACGATGTACCGGTCTCCGGCTACCAGAACGGCGTGGTCAACACGCTGAGGCTGTGGAAATCCACCGCTACCGACATCTTCAATCTCGATGAATTCAATGCCGGCAGCTACCCCGAGTCGGTGGCCGCCAAGAACGAGGCCGAGCACATAACCATGGTGCTCTATCCCAACGACGCCAGCGAGAACGGCAAGGAGCTGCGTCTGCGCCAGCATTACCTGCTCGCTTCCGCCAGCCTCAAGGACGTGATGCGCCAGTGGGAACTGGTGAACGGTGACGACTACAGCACCTTCGCCGAGCACCACGTCTTCCAGCTCAACGATACCCACCCGGCGATCTCGGTGGCCGAACTGATGCGCATCCTCATGGACGAGAAGAACCTGGAGTGGGACCAGGCCTGGGAGATCACCCGGAGCACCATGGCCTACACCAACCACACCCTGCTGCCGGAGGCGCTGGAACGCTGGTCGGTGCAGCTCTTCGAATGCCTGCTGCCCCGGCTGCTGGAGATCATCTACGAGATCAATGCCCGCTTCCTGAAGGAGGTGGCCATCCACTGGCAGGGCGAGGCCGAGAGGCGCCGGCGCATGTCCATCATCGAGGAGGACGGCACCAAGTCGGTGCGCATGGCCTACCTCGCCATCGTCGGCAGTTTCTCGGTGAACGGCGTGGCCGAGCTCCACTCCAGCCTGCTCAAGCAGGGACTGTTCCGCGACTTCTACGAGCTCTGGCCGAAGAAATTCAACAATAAGACCAACGGTGTCACGCCGCGGCGCTGGGTCGCCTATGCCAACCCGGACATGAGCGCGCTCATCAGCAGCCGGATCGGCGATGGCTGGATCAGCAACCTGGCCGAGATCGAAAAACTCAAGCCCTGTGCCGAACCGGGGGAAGAGGCGTTCCACCAGGCCTGGCACGAGGCGAAGCAACACAACAAGCAGCGGTTGGCCCGGCTCGTGAGGCAGGAGTGTGGCGTCGAATTCCCTGTCGACTCCCTGTTCGACGTGCAGGTCAAGCGCATCCACGAGTACAAGCGCCAGCTGCTCAACGTGCTGCACGTGATCCATCTCTACGACCGCATTCACCGCGGTGACCTGGAGGAGAACTGGTGCAACCGCTGCATCCTGTTCGGCGGCAAGGCGGCCCCCGGTTACCAGATGGCGAAGAAGATCATCAAGCTGATCAACAACGTGGCCGACATCGTCAACAGCGATCCCGTTGTGGGTGACCGGCTCCGGGTGGCCTTCATTCCCAACTACCGGGTCTCCAGCATGGAGGTGATCGCGCCGGGCACCGACCTGTCGGAGCAGATCTCCACGGCCGGAAAGGAAGCCTCCGGCACCGGCAACATGAAGTTCATGATGAACGGGGCGCTCACCATCGGCACCTACGACGGCGCCAACATCGAGATCCTGGACGCGGTTGGCGAGGAGAATTTCTTCCTCTTCGGCCTCAGGGTGGAAGAGGTGGAGGCCCTCAAGCCGCACTACGACCCGCACCAGATCATCCACGAGGATGAGGAGTTGTCGCGTGTTTTCCAGCTGCTGGAGAGCGGCCATTTCAACACCACCGAGCCGGGCATCTTCGATGACATCATCGCCAGCCTGCGCAGCCCGCATGACCCCTGGATGACGGTGGCCGATTTCCGCAGCTACGTGGAAGCGCAGCGCCGCGCTTCCAATACCTACAACGACCGTCCGGCCTGGGTGCGCAAGAGCATCCTCAACACGGCGAGCAGCGGCTTCTTCTCCACCGACCGGACCATGGAGGAGTACAATCGCGACATCTGGAAACTGAAGCCCATGGAGCTGCAGAAGATCCCTTGATTTCCGGCAGCCGGCCTTCATTTTTCCGATCTGGTTCGGTTACAGAGCCCCGCTATACCGGCCAGAGGGCATTGGGGCGTAAGCTCGTTTACGGCACCTCTCGCCAGCACGTACCCGTTGCCCGATAGCCGGTTGGGATTTGTAACCGATCGCCTCATCTTTTTAGGTGATTAGTTACAAAGCTCAGCAGGCCCGACACTAGGGTCATGGGTGGGTGCTGGAGAGACCGTCGGCGGCAGGGATGCCGCCGTCGAGCCTACAGGGATGTATTCACGGCGTGTCTCTCCAGTGCCTGCCCATGACCCGATGATCAGCTGAGGCTCGTACCTAATCACCTCTTTTTATGGGCTCTTCCCCTGATCGAGTGGGTAGTTTAGCGTAGGGCAGCATGAGAGACATTGATCTATACACCCGGATATTGGGTATTCAGGCACCTTGGCGAGTCGCCGATGTGGAGGTTGATATGCCCCAAGGGCAAGTCATCGTCC
>QNZQ01000196.1 GCA_003972985.1 Gammaproteobacteria bacterium
GGTGTGTAGCCGCAACGAGCTTGCGATGTTGTGGCGGAACGCCGGGTGACCAGGACGGCCGGGGCACCAATGAGTTGTCGAAGATCGAGTCGATTTTGGGGACTCGGATGTCCCAAAATCTTTCACGAGATCGAAGACTCGCTTGATCGTAGGGCTCCCGGGTTTCCAGTGACCGGCTGTAGGCACTGTCGACCCGTTCCCGGTCATCGGGATGCACCCGTTCGAGGAAAGCATCGTAGGAAGCCCCGAACCGCTCCGGATCGATTTCGAAGATGCGATAGATCTCGTCAGACCACGACAGCCGGTTATTGCGCAGATCCAGTTCCCAGCTGCCGACATGGGCGACGCGCTGGGCCTGCGCCAGCATGACCTTGCTCTTCTTCAGCGCCTCTTCGGCCCGCGCTCTTTCGGTCACGTCGGAAATCACCGAGATGAAGCCGGTGAGACGGCCCTCTTCGTCGCGCAGGTAGTCCCAGTTGATCTCCAGCTGCACTTCCCTCCCGTCTGCGGTGAGGCAGCGGTTGACTATCGGTTCCGGCGCCTGTTCCTGCCGGATTGTCTCCTGCAGCATCTCTCGCAGAACCTCCTTCTCCTCCTGCCGTGCGAGAAAATCCCAGATGTGGTGTCCGGGCAGTTCACCGGGCTCCCGGCCGAGAATCCTGTGGTGAGCCGGATTGCTGTAGGTGATGACACCGTTCAGGTCGTTCTCCTGCACTCCGTAGGGAAGGGTCTCCAACAGGCGGCTCAACCAGCGTTCCTTGCTGGAGAGTTCCGTTTCCGCCTTCTTGCGGCGGCTCGCCATCTCGTTGAAGGTCCTGGAAAGGATTCCCATCTCGTCATCGGAATCCACTGGAAGACGATAGTCGAGATCACCCTTGCTGAATCGGTGCGCAGCTTCCACGAGTCTCCCCAGCCCCTGGTCCAGTTTGCGTGTCATGGGAAGGACGAGCATCAGGATAAGCAGTGACAGCGTTATCAGCAGTGCCAGCAGCAACAGGTTGCCCAGGGCGAAATAGCGGTTCAGCTGCGCGGTGGTGGATGCCTCGAGGCGGTTTATCTCGACGAACAGGTCCTGCAGTGCCAACCGCATCTGCGTAGCCATGCGAACCAGGAGTTGCCGGCACCGGGAACCGCCCTCCCCGGCGGATGCCTCTTTCGAACAGTTGGCGTGAGCAGCCAGGTATTCGCGGAGACGCTCGCCCAGCTTGGCATGGATCTCTTTCAGCAGACGCAGCCGCTGGTCGTTTTTGCCGGAAAATTCGTCGATCCGCTTGCCGAGCTTCTCATGGACTGCAAACCACTGGTAGGGCTGCAGGGCGGCGGTCGTATTGTAGAGAAGGTCCAGCGTGATGACATTGAGACTGACAGCATCCCTGCGCAGCTGGCTGATGCTGTCATCGCGTGCCTTTTCATTCTGCATGAGGTTGTAACCCCACAGGCTGAGCAGCACGGCGAGAATCACCACCGCCAGGCTTCCCCAGGCGAGCAGTCGCAGGCGGTTGCGGATCATTTCCCGGGCTCCAGGCCGATCAGCCCCACGGTATCGGGCGCCACGCTCGACAGGGGCCGCAGTTCGAGCAGTACAAGAAAATCGGGCATTGCCGTGGCTTTCGCGGCATCGACAGCACCGGAAGCCACCGCCCACGCTGCCTCCTCCTGCAGGGTGGCCAGCAGGCCCTGGCTGAGGGATACCCTGAATTGTAGGCCGGACCACAACTGCTCGAGCCGGGTTTCGGTGAGGCCGAGCCGGGCCGCGATCAGCTTCCGGGCCTGCTCGGGGTGCTGCTCCAGGTACTCCTCCGCCTCCATCAGCGCCTGCAGGATCCTTTCCATGGTCCCCGGATGTTTCTGCAGGAAGTCCACCCGCCCCAGCAGGTTATAGGTCTTGGTATAGAGCCCGGGCACCTTCATCTCCACCCATCGCCCTTCACCAAGGCCCCATTTTGCCTCCTCCAGGATGGGATCGCGCATGGAAATGGCATCCACCTCCCCGCTCACCAGGGCGGGAGCCAGTTCCTCGGCCTTCATGAAGTGGAGGTCGATCCCCTTCGGATCCAGTCCGTGATAGAGGAGGAAACTGGAAAGAAAGAAATGTACCGCAGAGTTCTGCTGGGTGGCGATGCTCTTGCCTGCCAGGTCCGCGGGCTTTTCGATGCCGTGATCACGGCGGGCGAGTACGCGAATCTCGTCGTCGCTCTTCCCCAGGGTGGAAAAAAGCCTGAGATCGGGATGGTCGAATGCCGCGATGGCGAAGGGGGTCTCGGCGGAGACGGCCAGATCGAGACGGCCCTTCAACAGCGCCTGGAGCGCACGCTTGCCGCTGGGATAGGAAACGAGTTCGATCCGGACTCCGTTCTTCCGGAAAAGCCCCAGTTCCTGGGTCAGCCAGGGCAGCGAAGCCTGGGTCGATACTGGCACTCCCAGCCTGATGGGGGGTTGCGGTGCCTCGGATGAGCAGGCCCCCAGGAACAGCACGACCAGGAACAGGGCCAGGAGCTTCCTGATCGCTGATACCTGGAGTGGAGTGCAATTCTGTGTGATCGGATTCAAGGTCGAGAGCAGACCCGGCAGGCCGGTGCGCAGTTTCGCAGTGGCCGGGCCGGGGACACCGGCGATACGCAGTTCGGTTGAAGATTCAATGAGCGATCACCCTACCCCGCCCCCCGTCTCCCTGGCAAGTGGCGGTGCCGAGAAGGTGAACCACTCCACTTCCGCCCGCACCCGTTCAGCGGCCGCCCAGTGTAGGCGGTACCACCGGTTCGTATTCCTCGGGCACCTGGAACAGCGCGTCCTGCACCTCGCGGCGGCTGTCGAAATCCACCAGCCACTGCTGTTTCCTCTGCATGAGATCCACCAGTGGCAGGCCGTATGCGAGGGCGCGTGTCGGTGCATAGACGTACTCGACCAGTTCACAGGCATCGCTATCCGCGTCCAGCGGAACATCCCCCTGCAGCCTGGCCAGCGCGAGGCGCAGTTCGCGGAGCCCCTGGACCGCCTTGGGCAGAAGTCCCTCCACGACCTGCAGGGTACGGCAGAGCTGGCCATTGGCGTAGAGTTGCAGCTTGCGCAGCTGCCTGCCGGCGATCTCCGGCGCATCCGGATCTGCCGCCAGTTTCTCCTCCAGGTGGAGCCCCTCGGGTACCTGGGGCTGAGGATCGGGGGGAGTGAGCAGCAGTACCGTTCCTTCCTCCGGATCCACGTTGTAAAGCACATGGGATACCCGGTTGTAGAGCGTGTAGCCACTGGAGGATTCCTCTCCCTCGTCGATGCGGACAAAGGCATCGGAGACCAGGATACGACTCAGGTACTTGGGCAGCCCTTCCTCCTTCACCTCGTAGACCAGCAGATCCGCCTCTTCTGCCAGCAGGGGAGTAGCCAGGAGCAGCAGGATGGAAAAGATCAGTTTCCGCATAGACGTTCGAGATGCTCCAGTTCGGCGGGTGAGAAACCCGCCTGCAAACGGGCCTGCCGGTGCAATGGGCAGCTGATCCTGTTGTGCAGGTAGCGTGACAACAGACCGAAATAGGTGGCTTCCGGTTCCAGGCCCCGCTGCTCGCACAGATGATGAAACCAGCGACTGCCGGCCTCCACGTGGCAGATCTCGTCCCTCAGGATGATTTCCAGCACGGCAACGGTCTCATCGTCTCCCACGGCCCGGAATTTCTCCATGATGCCCGGCGTCACGTCCAGGCCCCGCGCCTCCATCACCCGGGGCACCAGTGCCATGCGCACCAGCGGGTCGTGGGCGGTCTGCCGGGCCAGCTCCCAGAGGCCATCGTGTGCGGGAAAATCGCCATAGGCGTGGCCGAGATCCCGCAGCCGCTGCTGCACCAGGCCGAAGTGAAAGGCCTCCTCTTCTGCCACGCGCACCCAGTCGTCGTAGTAGCCTCGGGGCATCTGCTGAAAACGGCACAGCGCATCCAGCGCCAGGTTGATGGCATTGAACTCGATGTGCGCGATGGCATGGATCATGGCGGCCCGCCCCTCCACCGTTCCCAGCCGGCGCTTGTGCAGCAACCGGGGGGCCACCAGTTCCGGTCTGTCGGGGCGTCCCGCCGCGTCGTCGGCGGGAATCTCCGGCCGGGGATCCAGTGCAAGCTCACCCCGCCGCCAGGCCCCGGCGAGTGCTCCCACGGCATCGGTCTTGCACGCCGGGTCGTTCTCCTTCAGGCATTCGTATGCGCTCTGGAACAGGTTGTTCATCCGCTCAATGGTACCCCATCAGCCGAGCTTCAAACCAATCAACCCCTTAGGTTGGGCAAAGCGAAGCGTGCCCAACATCCTCCGGCGCTCTGTTGGGCACGTCGCTGCCGCTCCTTTGCCCAACCTACAAAGCCATGAAAAGTAGGGCGGGTACCTTTCTCAAGTTAGCCCGGCTTATTCACTGAGTGAGTGATAAATAAGGAGGCGTGTTCCCCTATTCGTTGTAAAATCAGGATCTTGAGTCAAGACAAACAACGGACACCGCTATTTACGCCGCTTGTTCAACAAGTCGGTGCAGATTGAGTCTCGACCGGAGCATTTGACAGGTGAATCGGGCGCATTGATCCAGCGAGAGATCATGGAACGCAGCGGGATCATCGACTGGCTGGCCGCGCGCCTTCACGACCCGCGCAAGCCCGAACTGATC
>QNZQ01000060.1 GCA_003972985.1 Gammaproteobacteria bacterium
ACCTTGCGACGTTTTACTGCTGGAAATTCAAAGGATTCTTGGGTACAGTCTGTCACAGGCAAAACCTCCCGAATGTTCATCGTAAGCAACTGAATTATAACGGATTAAAGAGGTTTTGCCTTTCTTTTTGGTGAAATATTCGGGCTAGGACGACATCATTCCCAGATGTACTTGATGCCGACCTGGACGTTGGTGGACTCCTCGAACTGGCCGAAGGTGGTGTTTTCATCACCCCAGTAGAGGTTCAGCTCGGCAGAACCGATCCACTCGTCGGTGAAGGAATATTCCAGGTCGAAGCGGTTCCACCAGCCACCACCGTCCTCGTACATGGTGATGTTGTTCCAGCGACCCAGCTGGCTCTCACCGAAGGGCTTGGAGAAGAACAGGGAGTAGAACTCCTTGTGCTCCCAGCCCTTGTTCAGGCCGTTGGTCAGGTGAATGGTGGAGAAGTCACCCGTGTAACGGGAGCAGTCGTACTTGGTTCCCCACTGGGAGGTACAGGTACGGCTGTCGTCCACGAAATCCAGGTTGTTCATCTGGATGAACTGACCGCTGATGAGCAGGTTGGTCATCACGGTGATGTCCAGGCCAATGACATAACTGAACTTGTCCATGTCCTCCATGGTCAGGGCGTTGGTCAGGTCACCGATACCCAGCAGCCGCTTGTCCACCACCGGCTGTTTCTCACCGATGTCATAGAGCAGTTCGCCGCGGATGACCACGGGGACGGAACCCCACTCGGTGCCATAGTCGAAGGAGCCACCGATGCTGTTGACCCGGTTGCGGGTCTCGGTCATGCGCATGGTGACACCGTGGGTGTTGGTATTGAAACCACCCGTGGTGGGATCGAAAGCACCGTAGAACTGGCCCGCCTTGTTCTGCAGCAGGATGGTGGGCATGGCATCGAGAAAGGACATGGTCGGATCGGTAGGATCCGGCATGGCGTTGTTGCCCACCTGGTTCTTGCTCAGGATGTCGCCGGGATTGGGCATGAAAATGGGATTGCCTGCGGGATCGTTACCCACGTACATACCCCTGGCCCGCAGCACCTTGAGGCGCTCACCCGTCTGCGAGTCGTGCCAGCTCATGTTGATCTCGGGGTTGGCACTGTAGTGATAGAAGTAGTTGACGCCAAAGTTGAGGCCGTTGTCCAGGGACATGCGATAGCGCAGTCCGGCATTGGGGTTCCATGCGGATGGGTCATCCTCCTTGTAGACCGCCTTGGCACCTGCAAACAATCCCATGTTCGCATCCACAACAGTCGTAAAGGTGTTGAAGGTGGCAAAGGTGGCATTGGGCATGTACTCGAATGCCGATTTGGCATTGGTGGGATTCCACTTCACCTGGGTCACCTGCGGGCCATAGATGCTCATCAGGTTGGTCTTTCTGTTGTTGGCGTTGGGATCACCCTGGTACAGACCATTCTGCGCAATATTGTTGAGGATGAAGTAACCGGGCATGTCCTGGGGAATGGGCAACTGCTGCGTGGTCCACATGTTCTGGGCGAAATAATCCACCGTCATGCCAGCAAAGGGCAGCAGGCCGGCCGGATTGATCTGGCCACCGGTAAACATGCCGCCAAAGGCCGCGGCATTGAAGCTGCCGGCCACGGAGGCCAGTGCGGGAGTGACATGCAGGAAGCCGTTGACCCGGCCGGTAATGGAATCCACGCCCTTCATGATGAAGGGATGACCGGAATCGAAGTTCCGATTGTCATCGTTGAGTCCGGGAATGACGTTCTTGCGGTTCTCGGAGAGGATGAACTGTACGTTGCCGGTCTCGCCGATGTTGCGCTCGGCATTGATCATCCAGATGGGAATTCGCGAATCCTCCATGGAGTTCTGGGCCATCTCCCGGAAATCGGTGGGGTTGATGATGTCCAGCAGCTTGATGCCGTCCGCGGTACCCCAGACCACCTGCTGTTTACCCAGGCGGAAGGACCAGTCACCCGCGGAAGTGTCGATATAACCTTCGCGGAACCAGTCGTTCTGGGTGTAGTTCTTGTGACATTGCCAGTTGCTGTTCACACCCTGGCTGTCGCAGATGATGTTGAAGTCCAGGTGCCAGCTCGATTCCTCGCCGAGCAGCCCGTTGACGAAGAAACGGGCCGAGTTCTCGAACTTCATCAGGTCACCTGCCTTGTGATGACGATCATCGAGCATGCTGCGGGCTTCGCCGGTCATCTGCCCATCTTTCAGGAAAAAGGCGGTTTCGTTCTTCAGGTAGCCATTGACCTCGATGTCTTCGAAGAATCCGGCACTGGCCGATGCCGGTAGCGCTATGGCGGCGACCATGGCCAGGTGAAGGGGGGATCGTTTATACATTTTACTCTCTCCGCATGGTGGCGCACCCCACAGCCGAGGTGCGCCTGCTTGTTTTCAACAGTTTTTATGGATCAACGCTTGATCTTGCGCAGCGTCTGTTCAGACCAGAGCTTCCGCGGGAAGTCTCCATTGGCCACGCTCACGCCATCGGGGATATTGGCGAAGGTCTCGTGACCCGTAACCAGGTTCTTGCCGTACCAGTAACCCCAGAACTGCGCACGGGGATCGTCGAGAGGGGAGTCCAGCCAGTAGCGGTCGAGCACCTTGATCTTGTTGCCGTCCTTGAAGTACTCGGTGCGGTAGTCGGCAAAGGTCTTGGTATCCACATAGCTGATGCGGTAATCGTACCACCAGTTCTTGAACTTGGTGGTGCTCTTCAGCTTGTAGACCTCCTTGCCCTTGAAATCACAGGCAGGCCCGCGCAGGTTGCGCGTATAGCGACCCTGCTGTTCCTTGGGCACGTCCAGGGCACCGAGACAGTCGTCGAAGGTCTCCTTGCCCAGCAGTTCGTGAGTCTCGTGCTTGGGCTTTCTCAACACCACGTCACCGAAGGTGAAGTCGCTGCCGCCCCAGGCATCGTCGTGGGCCGGCTGAGCAAAGCGGCGGATCTTGCGCAGCGCCGGAAGCCAGATCATGTAGGACTGGCTCTTGTTGTCGTCGTTGTAGTCGGTTACCAGCATGCCGGTTCCACGCAGCTTGCCGGAACGGAAGATGGCCAGGTCCTGGGCCTTGATGGGGTCATCGGCAGGATAGTCGTTGTTCAGGAAACGTTCCAGCGTGATGGTGGTGGGCTTGTCGCCCTTGGCTCTCAGCACCAGGGTGGTGATCTTCTTGCCTTTCTTGACGATGGCGTAGTTCTTCATCGCATAGAAATGGTTGACGAAATAGACCTGCTGAGCGATCTCATCCGCCGTGAGATCACCCGACGAAGGATAGGGCAGGTCCTTGGGTACGCCTCCGGCTAGGGTGGCAGCGGAAGTTGCGACCAGGGCGGCAGCAACTAGACTTGTGACAATTTTCTTCTTTATCATCATGTTGTTTTCCTGACTCTCTTTAGTAATGTTGACACGTCCATTCCCCCGCAACGCCTCCAGGCGCCAACGGAGCATTCGATTCAGCGCTTGATCTTGCGCAGGGTTTTTTCCGACCACAGCGAAGGCTTGAAATTTGCGTTGTACTTGATGACTTCCGGGGGAATCACCGCCCAGCTCTCATGGCCGGTCTCGAAATTCTTGCCGTACCAGTAGCCCCATGCCAGCGCCCTGGGATCATCGAGGTTCAGGCTGCGCCAGTCCCGGTCGATGAACTTTATCTTCTTGCCGTTCTTGTAGTACTCGGTGCGGTAGTCGGCAAAGGTCTTGGTATCCACGTAACTGATACGGTAGTCGTACCACCAGTTCTTGAACTTGGTGGTGCTCTTCACCTTGTACACCTCCTTGCCCTTGGAGGCACAGGAGTTCTTGGGCATGTGGCGGGTATAGCGGTTGCGGTATTTCTTGGGAATATCCATGCCCTGCAGGCATTCCTCGAAAATCTCCTTGCCCAGAAATTCGTGGGTTTCGTCCCTGGGCTTCCTCAACACCACGTCACCAAAGGTGAAATCCAGCCCGCCCCAGGAGTCGTCCTGAGCGGGCTGGGCAAAGCGGCGGGTCTTGCGCAAAGCAGGCAGCCAGATGACATAGGACTGGCTCTTGCTGTCATCGTCGTAGTCGGTGATCAGAATGCCGGTTCCGCGCAGTTTCCCCGAGCGGAAGATGGCCAGGTCCTTGGCCTTGACCACGGGATCGTCCTTGTAGTCGTTGTTAAGAAATCGCTCGAGCGTATTGGTGGTGGGCCGCTTCCCCTTGGCACGGCTCACCAGCACCGTGATCTTTCGCCCCTTCTTGACGATGGCGAAATTCTTCAGCGCATAGAAGTGGTTGACGAAATAGACATTCTCGATGATTTCCTCGGCTGTGGGCTGCCCTTCGGGATAGGGCAGATCGGGCGTCACTCCTGCACTGACTCCACCAAAGGCAAAAACCGTGGAAAGCGGTACCGCAAACAAGGAAAGCCGAAAGCCGGCGCACTGCATATAAATCTCCTCCTCAGAAGCCCCGATGTGTTCTTATTGTTGTTGTCTCGCGCAAAAGACAAACACACTGCCTACACAGTTCAATGTCATTAACTTAAGCCTCACCGTGTTCTTCGATACTGCATCTGGAATCCGGGGACTCGGACTTTTTTCATGTCTCTCGGGAACTTGCGTCCTGGGCGCACAGCTACTACCGCATCGGCCATACGCTGCAATAACCGCCATGAG
>QNZQ01000062.1 GCA_003972985.1 Gammaproteobacteria bacterium
GACAAGATGCGGGGCCACATGGATGCCTCGGAATACAAGCACGTGGTGCTGGGGCTAATCTTCCTCAAGTACATCTCCGACGCCTTTCAGGCCAAGTACGACGAGCTGGCGGCTACGGCAGAGACCGAGTACACCGATCCGGAAGATCGCGACGAATATGCTGCCGACAACATCTTCTGGGTGCCGCTTGAAGCTCGCTGGGAGAGCGTCCAGGCCCTAGCGCCCCAGCCCACCATCGGCAAGGTGATCGACGAGGCCATGACCGCCATCGAGCGGGAAAACCCCAGCCTCAAGGGCGTGCTGCCCAAGGACTACTCCCGGCCCACCCTGGACAAGACCCGCCTTGGCGAGTTGGTCAAGCTGGTGGGCGACGTCGATCTGAAAGCCAGGGAATCTGGAGTCAGGGACCCGCTGGGCCGAGTCTACGAATACTTCCTCGGGCGATTCGCCGTCGCCGAGGGCAAGGGAGGCGGCGAGTTCTACACCCCTCAGTGCGTGGTGCAATTGCTGGTGCAGATGATCGAGCCCTACAAGGGCCGCGTGTACGACCCCTGCTGTGGCTCCGGTGGGATGTTTGTACAAAGCGAGAAGTTCGTCGAGGAGCACGGCGGCCGGCTGGGCGACATCGCCGTCTACGGCCAGGAGTCCAACCCCACCACCTGGAAGCTGGCCAAGATGAACCTGGCCATCCGCGGCATCGACGCCGACCTCGGCCCCCATCAGGCCGACAGCTTCCACAACGATCTGCACAAGAATCTGAAGGCTGACTATATCCTCGCCAACCCGCCCTTCAATATGTCCGATTGGGGTGGCGAGCGCCTCAAGGAGGACGTGCGCTGGAAATACGGCGTGCCGCCAGCGAACAACGCCAACTATGCCTGGATCCAGCACTTCATCCACCATCTGGGGCCCAACGGCATCGCCGGCTTCGTCATGGCCAATGGCTCGATGTCCACCTCCACCAACGCGGAGCAGGCCATCCGGAAGGGGATTATCGAGGACGACCGGGTGGACTGCATCATCGCCCTGCCGGGCCAGCTCTTCTACACCACCCAGATCCCAGTCTGCCTCTGGTTCCTCACCCGTAACAAGAAGGCCGACCCCAAACGAGGTTACCGCGACCGCAGCGGCGAAACGCTCTTTATCGATGCCCGCCGTATGGGGCAACTGGTTGACCGGGTGCATCGTGAGCTGACTTCGGAAGACATCGACACCATCGCCGGTGTCTATCATGCTTGGCGCGCCGCACAAGGAAGTGCAAGCGTCGCGGGAGACCGGATGTCGGAAGAGGCCAGCGAAGGCGGAGAATACGAAGACAAGCCCGGCTGGTGGCAATCCGCGACGCTGGATGACATCAAGGGGCATGGCTATGTGCTCACCCCGGGCCGTTATGTCGGTGCCGAAGCCGTGGAGGACGACGGTGTACCCTTCGAGGAGAAGATGGCGGAACTGACCACCCAGCTCTACGAGCAGTTCGAAAAGAGTCGCGAACTGGAAGCCACCATCAAAAGGAATCTGGAGGTGTTGGGCTGTGGTGGGTGAGTGGCCACAAGCCTTTCTCGGCGATGTTGTTGAAAACTTTGATGCTCGACGCAGCCCATGCTCGAAACGCGAACGAGAGAAGCGGCAGGGTCCTTACCCATATTATGGGGCCACCGGCATTATGGACTATGTCGATGATTTTCTCTTCGAAGGGCTTCATCTCTTAATTGCTGAGGACGGGTCTGTAGAAAGTCCTGATGGCAAACCCTTTCTTCAGTTGGTAGATGGGCAGTTTTGGGTTAACAATCATGCCCATGTACTTAGAGCGACCAATGAAGATGAAACTCGTTTTATATATTACGCTCTTTCTAATATTGCCATTCGCCCATACATGAGTGGCTCTGTCCAAGCCAAATTAAATCAGGCCAACCTGAATAGGATTGCTATTTCATATCCACCAAATGAAAAAGATCGATACGCCATCGCCCACATCCTCGGCACGCTGGACGATAAGATCGAACTGAACCGGCAGATGAACCACACACTGGAGGCCATGGCCCAGACGCTGTTCAAGAGCTGGTTCGTGGACTTCGACCCGGTGGTGGTCAACGCCCTGCGCGCCGGCAACCCCGTCCCCGAAAAATTTGCACAACGTGCCGCCCACTACCGTGACAACCCCGATGCCCTGCGCCTTCCAGAAGACACCCTGCGCCAATTTCCCGATCGCTTTCAGGAGTCTGAACTGGGGGCGATTCCGGAGGGGTGGGATGTACAATCACTAGATGATATTGCAACGTTCCTAAATGGACTTGCTTGTCAGAAATATCCGGCTGCACCAGGCGAACCGTCCCTTCCCGCAATCAAAATCCGGGAGTTGAGGCAGGGCATATCTAGGAACACCGACAGAGTCACGATACATGTCCCAGAGAAATATATTTTACATGACGGAGATGTCCTCTTTTCATGGTCGGGAAGCTTGCTTATTGATATATGGACCCAAGGAAAGGGGGTTCTGAATCAGCATGTATTTAAGGTCATATCAGAGAATCACCCGAAATGGTTCTATTTTCACTGGCTAGATTTCCATTTACTCGAATTTAAGCGAATAGCTGCTGATAAGGCAACGACAATGGGGCATATCAAGAGGCATCATCTCGCAGATGCAAAAGTCGTTGTTCCAGATAGTGACATCATGAAGCTGGCCTCATACCATGTTTCGCCAATTTCCAACAACAAAATTGAGAATGCGATTCAGGCTCGTAGCCTAGCCAAACTCCGCGACACCCTCCTCCCCAAACTCATCTCCGGCGAGCTGCGGGTGCCGGATGCGGAGAAGCTGCTAGAGGATGTCTCGTGACCCTGCGGGTGCCAGTCAACCCCGAGCTGCTGCACTGGGCATTGCGCCGCTCCGGCCGCACCCCGGAGGGGTTGTCCAGCCGCTTCAAGAAGCTGACCGACTGGCTGGAAGGGAAGGTTCAGCCTACTCTGAAGCAACTGGAGGATTTCGCCGGCGCCACGCATACAGGCATCGGCTATTTCTTCCTGCCCGAGCCACCGGAAGAAGTACTGCCGGTCCCCGATTTCCGCACCTTGCCCGAAGCACGCAACCCAACACCCAGTGTCGATCTGCTGGAAACGATTTATCTGTGCCAGCAACGCCAGAGCTGGTATCGGGACTACGCCCGCCTGCAGGGCGAGCCTCAGGTGGCCTTTGTGGGCTCGGCGACACTGGATGAATCGCCCACCACCGTAGCGGTCCGGATGCAGCAACACCTCGGTTTCGATATCGAGGCCCGCCGCCAGATGGGCACCTGGACCGAGGCGCTCCGGGAATTCATCCGTCTGGCCGAGGCGGCCGGAGTGCTGGTGATGGTGAGCGGCATCGTCGGCAGCAACACCCGCCGTCCGCTGGATGTGGCGGAGTTTCGCGGATTTGCCTTGGCCGATGAACTGGCACCGCTGGTGTTTATTAACGGCAAGGACAGCAAGGCAGCGCAGATGTTCACCCTGGCCCATGAGCTGGCCCATCTCTGGCTGGGGGCCTCCGGCGTCTCCGACAACGAGGCGCGTAGCCTGCCCGACGAGGCGACCGAGCGGTGGTGTAATGCTGTGGCTGCCGAGCTACTGGCACCACTTGAGGCGGTACGGGCAGCGTTGGCAGGTCAGGAGCCCCTGTCCGACACCCTGCAACGGCTGGCGCGACGTTTCAAGGTCAGCACCCTGGTCATCCTGCGCCGGCTGTTCGATGCGGGCCGAATTGACAACGAAACCCTGAACACGGCCTGGCAGGAGGAACTGGAGCAATTGAAGCGGGTTGCATCCGCGAGCCCGGGCGGTAACTTCTACAACACCCTAGGCGCGCATGTTGGCAAGCGTCTGGAGCGGGCTGTGGTCGTCAGCACCCTGGAGGGACAGACACCCTTCACCGACGCCTTTCTCCTGCTGGGCGTGCGCGGGAGCCGCACCTTCTACGAGGTGGCGCGACGACTGAGGATTCAGAAATGAGGTATTTGCTGGATGCCGACGTCTTCATTAGGGCCAAAAATTTGCACTACGGCCTGGATTTCTGCCCTGCCTTCTGGGACTGGCTGATCAAGTCCAACCAGACTGGGCAGGTCTTCAGCATCGAAAAGGTCAAGGGCGAGATCGAGAGGGGCAACGATGAACTGACCGAATGGTCCAAGACGCAAGATGAGCTATTCTTCCTCAAACCGGATAGCGGCATCTTCCCCGCCATGGAACAAGTGACCAACTGGGTAAACGATAATGACTACACAGCGAGCGCCAAGAACACCTTCCTTCAGGCTGCGGACTACTATCTCATTGCCCACGCCCTGACCGACGATTTCGTCGTGGTGACCCACGAGCTCTCCGCCAATACGGCGAACAAGGTCAAGATCCCCAATGTATGCGAAGGTGTGGGGCTCAAGGTCATGACTCCCTACGAGATGCTGCGAGACGAACAGGTGCGGTTTGTTCTGGAGCGTGTGACATAACTTTTTTGGCTCTTCCCCTGATCGAGTGGGTAGTTTAGCGTAGGGCAGCATGAGAGACATTGATCTATACACCCGGATATTGGGTATTCAGGCACCTTGGCGAGTCGCCGATGTGGAGGTTGATATGCCCCAAGGGCAAGTCATCGTC
>QNZQ01000032.1 GCA_003972985.1 Gammaproteobacteria bacterium
ACCATGTCCTTGTAGATCTGGCGGCCGGTCATGACGTAGACCGATTCCATGATCACGAGGATCCAGGTCAGCCCCAGGGTCAGGGGCACGAAGATGAAGTGGTACAAGACCGTGATTGCAAACTGCCAGCGCGACAGTTCTACCATTGCCGGATCCAGCATGGTGTCCTCCCTCCTGTTGGTGTTGTCGGTGCGCCTGCCCACCCTGATGTTCTTATTGTACGGGGACCGCCGGGCCGCGTGCTTTCTACCTTACCCCGAGCCCCGCGACCGGGGCAACGGGTTTCGTGCATTCCGCCTTCGACAACGTGGTTTTACCTGCGGTGCTCCGTGGAATTTCTGCTTATCTCCTTGACCAGCAAGAGATTAGGACGATCATCATATAGTTCATGTAGGGTAACTCATTGATAATAAAGAAATCGTGAAAATTGGTTTTTTTCTGTTAGCATGGCCGCACTGTTACCCCTCTCATCACGAGCGAGTGCGTGTCATGGCTGAACGTCCCGATATCGATCCCCAGGAAACTCAAGAATGGCTGGAAGCACTGGAAGCGGTGCTGGAGAACGAGGGTCCCGAGAGGGCCCACTACCTGCTCGAGCAGCTCATCGAGAAGGCGCGCCTCTCCGGTGCCTACCTCCCCTTCAAGGCCACCACGGCCTACCTGAACACCATTCCACCCAGCCAGCAGCCACCCTTCCCGGGGAACCGCGCCATGGAGCGGCGCATCCGTTCCTTCATCCGCTGGAACGCCATGGCCATGGTGGTACAGGCCAACCGCAAGTCCTCGGAGCTCGGTGGTCACATCGCCAGCTTCGCTTCGGCGGCCACGCTCTTCGACGTGGGATTCAACCACTTCTTTCGCGCCACCAACGAAGAACAGGAGGGGGACCTGGTCTTCTTCCAGGGTCATTCGGCGCCCGGCATCTACGCCCGGGCCTTCCTCGAGGGACGGCTCGACGAGGAGCAGCTGAACAATTTCCGCCAGGAGGTGGACGGCAAGGGGCTCTCCTCCTATCCGCACCCCTGGCTGATGCCGGGCTTCTGGCAGTTCCCCACGGTCTCCATGGGACTGGGGCCGCTCATGGCCATCTACCAGGCGCGCTTCATGCGTTACATGCACGACCGCGGCATCGCCAGCACCGAAGGGCGCAAGGTGTGGGCCTTCCTCGGCGACGGCGAGATGGACGAGCCCGAGTCCCTGGGCGCCATCTCCCTGGCGGCGCGCGAGCGGCTGGACAACCTGGTGTTCGTGGTCAACTGCAACCTGCAGCGCCTCGACGGGCCGGTGCGCGGCAACGGCAAGATCATCCAGGAGCTGGAAGCGGTGTTCCGCGGTGCCGGCTGGAACGTGATCAAGGTGATCTGGGGCGGCTACTGGGATCCGCTGCTGGCGCGCGACAAGAAGGGCCTGCTGCGCCGGCGCATGGAAGAGGCGCTGGACGGCGACTACCAGGCCTACAAGGCCAAGGGCGGCGCTTACACCCGCGAGCATTTCTTCGGCAAGTACCCCGAGCTGCTGGAGATGGTGGCCAACATGAGCGACGAGGACATCTGGCGCCTCAACCGCGGCGGCCACGATCCCATCAAGGTCTATGCCGCCTACAAGGCTGCCATGGAGCACCGCGGTCAGCCCACGGTGATCCTGGCCAAGACGGTGAAGGGCTACGGCATGGGCGAGGCCGGTGAGGGGCAGAACATCACCCACTCGCAGAAGAAGATGGCGGAGAACGCCCTGCGCCAGTTCCGCGACCGCTTCAATATCCCCATACCCGATGAACAGCTCGCTTCCACGCCCTACTACAAGCCGGGGCCCGACAGCGAGGAGATGAAGTACCTGCACGAGCGGCGCAAGGCCCTCGGCGGTTACCTGCCCAGCCGCCGCGCCGAATTCAGGTCGCTGCAGGTGCCGGGACTGGACGCCTTCCAGACCTTGCTCGACGGTACCGGCGAGCGCGAAATGTCCACTACCATGGCCTACGTGCGCTTCCTCTCCAGCCTGCTGCGGGACAAGCAGGTGGGCAAGTACGTGGTGCCCATCGTGCCCGACGAGGCGCGCACCTTCGGCATGGAGGGAATGTTCCGCCAGCTGGGCATCTATTCCCACCTGGGCCAGCTCTACACCCCCATGGACGCGGACCAGGTGATGTACTACCGCGAGGACGTGAAGGGCCAGATCCTCCAGGAAGGGATCAACGAGGCGGGGGCCATGTCCTCCTGGATCGCGGCGGCTACCGCCTACTCGAACCACAACGTGCCCATGATCCCCTTCTACATCTACTACTCCATGTTCGGCTTCCAGCGCGTTGGGGACCTGGCCTGGGCCGCCGGCGACATGCAGGCGCGCGGCTTTCTCATCGGCGGTACCGCCGGCCGCACCACCCTGGCGGGCGAGGGGCTGCAGCACCAGGACGGTCACAGCCACCTGGCGGCGGCCACCATCCCCAACTGCCGCAGCTACGATCCCACCTTCGCCTACGAGCTGGCGGTGATCCTGCAGAACGGCCTGCAGCGCATGTACGCCGACCAGGAGAACGTCTTCTACTACGTCACCGTGATGAACGAGAACTACGTTCATCCGGCCATGCCAGAGGGGGTGGAAGCGGGCATCATCCGCGGCCTCTATCCCTTCAGCAAGGGCTCGCCGCGCAAGAAGAAGCGGGTGCAGCTGCTCGGTTCTGGCGCCATCCTGCGCGAGGTGATCGCCGCAGCGGAACTGCTGGAGAAGGACTGGAAGATCGCCGCCGACGTCTGGAGCGCCACCAGCTTCACCGAGCTGGCGCGGGACGCCCAGGACGTGGAACGCTGGAACCGGTTGCATCCCATGGAGAAGCCGCGCAGCGCCTACGTGAGCGAGCAGCTCGGCGGCACGGCCGGCCCCATCGTGGCGGCCACCGACTACATGCGCCTCTACGCCGAGCAGTTGCGGCCGTCGCTGGAAGGGCGCACCTACCGGGTGCTGGGTACCGACGGCTTCGGACGTTCGGACACCCGCGAGAAGCTGCGCAGGTTTTTCGAGGTGAACCGCTATCACGTGGTGGTGGCGGCACTCAAGGCGCTGGCCGATGAAGGCACGGTGGATGCCGACCTGGTGGCGCAGGCCATCAAGGCCTACGGCATCGATCCCGAAAAGCCCAATCCCGTGAAGGTGTGAGGAACAGAGCCATGGCCAAGGTAACCGAAGTGACGCTGCCGGACATCGGCGATTTCAAGGATGTGGAAGTGATCGAGGTGCTGGTCTCTCCCGGGGATCACATCGAAGCGGAAGACTCCCTCATCACCCTCGAGAGCGACAAGGCCTCCATGGAGATCCCCTCTCCCGTGGCGGGCACCGTGAAGGAGATGAAGGTGAAGGTGGGCGACACCATCAACCAGGGGGACCCCATCGCCCTGGTGGAAGCGCAGGAGAGCGCCCCGGCCGAGACCGCACCGGTGGCGCCCCCGCCGGTGGAGCCGCCGCCGCCAAGCCCGCCGCCGCCGGCCCCCGGAGAAAAGAAGGCCAAGCCACTGCCGGTGGCGCCTACGCCTGCCGACATGCCGGCAAGGAAGGCCCATGCCAGCCCCGCGGTGCGCCGTTTTGCCCGTGAGCTCGGGGTGAACCTGGGCCAGGTGCAGGGCACCGGCCCCAAGGGACGCATCACCAAGGACGATGTGCAGAACTTCGTCAAGTCGGCCCTGGCCGGTGGCCAGCCTGCCGCGGCGGCAGGAGCGGGCCTGAGCCTGCCCACCATGCCCGAGGTGGATTTCAGCCAGTTCGGCGAGATCGAAGAGCGCGAGCTGGGGCGGATCAAGAAGATCAGCGGCAGGCACCTGCACCGCAGCTGGATCACGGTTCCCCATGTCACCCAGTTCGACGAGGCCGACATCACCGAGCTGGAGGCCTTCCGCAAACAGATGAAGGCCGAGGCGGAGAAGCAGGAGGTGCGTCTCACCTTCATGCCTTTCCTCCTGAAGGCCTGCGTGGCCGCGCTGCAGCAGTTTCCCCAGGTGAATGCCTCCCTCTCTCCCGATGGGGAGAAACTGATCCTGAAGAAGTATTTCCATATCGGCGTTGCCGTGGACACCCCCAACGGCCTGATGGTGCCGGTACTGCGCGACGTGGACCGCAAGGGGATTATCGACCTGGCGCGCGAACTCATGGAGATCAGTGCCAGGGCGCGTGAGGGCAAGCTGTCTCCGGGCGACATGCAGGGTGGCTGCTTCACCATCTCCAGCCTGGGCGGCATCGGCGGCACCCAGTTCACGCCCATCGTCAATGCACCCGAGGTGGCGATCCTGGGCGTCTCCCGCGCGCAGATGAAACCGATCTGGAACGGCAGCGATTTCGAGCCGCGCCTGATCATGCCCTTCAGCCTCTCCTACGATCACCGTGTCATCGACGGGGCCGAAGGGGTAAGATTCACCAGCTACCTGGGCAGCCTGCTGAGCGATATCCGCCGGCTGTTGCTGTAGACGACACACGAAGGACTTCGATTGCTACTTTTTTGGCTCTTCCCCTGATCGAGTGGGTAGTTTAGCGTAGGGCAGCATGAGAGACATTGATCTATACACCCGGATATTGGGTATTCAGGCACCTTGGCGAGTCGCCGATGTGGAGGTTGATATGCCCCAAGGGCAAGTCATCGTC
>QNZQ01000202.1 GCA_003972985.1 Gammaproteobacteria bacterium
CGGTGTGTAGCCGCAACGAGCTTGCGATGTTGTGGCGGAACGCCGGGTGACCAGGACGGCCGGGGCACCAATGAGTTGTCGAAGATCGAGTCGATTTTGGGGACTCGGATGTCCCAAAATCTTTCACGAGATCGAAGACTCGCTTGCGGCAGGCCATCGCGCATCCGGGCATCGCCTTCCTGGACGTGCTGCAGCCCTGTCCCCGATACAACGACATCCACACCCGGCAGTGGTACGCCGGGCGCCTCTATTCGCTCGAGAAAGCCGGGCACGATGCCCGGATAACGGCGGAAGACAGTGAGGAACGGGCCGGGCGGGTACGTGCCACCGGCCTGTCGAGGGCCCTGGAGTGGGGGGAGCGCATACCCACCGGCATCTTCCTCGAGGATCTGAGCGCTCCGCCGTTCCTGGAACTGGTAACCCAACTGCAGCCCGCCTACGGCGACTCTCCTCCAGCGGAACTGCCGGTGGCCGATGCCGGGGGCAGGCCCCTGGCCAAGCTGGATGAACTCTTTTCCGAGTTCGCGGTTTGAAGCCATGCAGTCCCCCCTCATGGCAATGATCGAGGAAACACGCCTTGGGTAATCGAAAACAGGAGAGCATGTCCTTCCGTGAAGGCGTGGACCGCATGGTGGACCGGGCCACCCTGGCCATCGGCCTGGACCCGGACCTGGCGCGGATGATCCGCGCCTGCAACGCGGTACTGCAGGTCAAGTTCCCGGTGAGGCTCGAGGACAGGGTGGAAGTGTTCACAGGCTGGTGGGCCACGCACAGCGCGCACCGCCTGCCGGCCAAGGGTGGCTTGCGTTACTCGCCGTTCGTCGACCAGAACGAGATCGAGGCACTGGCCTCGCTCATGACCTACAAGTGCGCCGTGGCCGATATTCCCTTCGGCGGCGCCAAGGGCGGGCTGGTGATCAACAGCAGTGCCTACACGGAAGCGGAACTGCGGCAGATCACCCACGCCTTCGCCATGGAACTGGCGCGCCGGGATTTCCTGCACCCGGGCACCAATGTGCCGGCGCCGGACCTGGGCACCTCTTCCCGGGAGATGGCCTGGATCGCCGACACCTACAAGACGCTCTATCCCGAGGACCTCAACCAGGATGCCTGCGTCACCGGCAAGCCCAGGAACCGCGGAGGCATCGCCGGTCGCACGGAGGCGACGGGAAAGGGCATCCAGTACGCGCTGCGGGAGTTCTTCCGCCATGCCGACGCGGTGGCTGCCGCTGGACTCACCGACGGACTGGCGGGGAAACGGGCGGTCTTCCAGGGACTGGGCAACGTGGGCTACCACACGGCCAAGTACCTGTCGGAGCAGGACGGGGTGGTGGTCACCGCCATCATCGAGCGGGACGGGGTCATCGTGAACGAAGAAGGGCTGAACGTCCACGACGTGAAGCAGCACCTGGCCGAAACCGGCGGAGTGAAGGGATTTCCCGGAGGTGTCTACAGCGAGAACGGGGCGGATGCGCTGGAAATGGAGTGCGACATCCTGGTTCCGGCGGCGCTGGAATCGCAGATCCACGCCGGAAACGCGATGCGCATCCGGGCCGGGATGATCGTCGAGGCCGCCAACGGGCCGGTGACCTACGAAGCCGATCAGATCCTGCGTGACCGTGGCGTGACCATCCTGCCGGACGTCTTCGTCAATGCCGGTGGTGTCACCGTCTCCTACTTCGAGTGGACGCGGAACCTCTCCCACATGCGCTTCGGGCGCCTGCAGCGGCGCTACGACGAGCTGCGCGGCAGGGAACTCATCGCCACCATCGAGGCCATCACGGGGCATCGGGTACCGGAAGAAATGGCCCAGCGCGTCTCCAAGGGGGCCAGCGAGCTGGACCTGGTGCGTTCCGGCCTGGACGATACCATGCGCCAGGCGTTCCAGGAGATCCGGGAGGTGTTGAAGGCCTATCCCGCGATAAAGGACTACCGCACTGCCGCCTACGTGGTGGCCATCGCCAAGATCGCGCAATCCTATTACGACCTGGGCCTGACGGCATCGCCAAAGCCCGTTTCCTGAGAAGGTGATTCCACCATGAAAGAACCGCACCAGCCCGGACAGCCGGACACCCGTTGGGAGAACTCACCCCTGGCCGGGAAAGAGGCCGCCTTGCAGGAGATGGAGATCCGCCTGCGCATCACCGAGCCGGAGCTGATTTCGGAGATCGCCGCCTACCCGGAAGGGCGTATCCGCGACGACTTCATCCGTACCGCGCTGCGCATCGGGGTCATGGCACTGCGCCAGGCCGAAGGGCAGATCGACTCCCAGGCGGTGCGCAACGAGGGCGAGCACCTGCTGCGGGAGCTGGAGCGCTATCTCGACGACCACCGCAGGCAGGTGACGCAGCAGATCGCCGTGAGCCTCAAGGAGTACTTCGATCCCAACGACGGGCGCTTCCCCGAACGGCTCGAGCGGCTGCTGAAGAAGGACGGCGAACTGGAACAGGTGCTGCGCCGCCAGGTGGGGGAGCAGGATTCGGTGCTGGCCCGGACTCTCGGCGCCTACCTGGGCGACTCCAGCAAGCTCATGAAGCAGCTCAGCCGCGACGACCCGGAAGGGTTCCTTCACGGCATGCAGGAGATCCTGCAAAAGGCCCTGGAGGCCGACCGCGAGCGCATCCTGGGGGAATTCTCCCTGGACAACAGCGACAGCGCGCTCAACCGCCTGGTGCGGGAGCTGAACGAAAACCACGGCAAGCTCACCGGCAACCTGCAGGAGAGCATCAAGGCGGTGGTGAGCGAGTTCTCGCTGGACAACGAGGAGTCCGCTCTCAGCCGTTTGGTGAACCGGGTGGAGAATGCGCAGAAGAGGATCAGCGCCGAGTTCTCCCTGGACTCCAGCGACTCCGCCCTGGCACGCATGAAGAAGGAGCTGCTGGAGGTGCTGGAACAGCACCGCAGGGACAGCAACGCATTCCAGCAGGAGGTGCGCACCGCCCTGGCCGAGATGACGGCGCGCAAGGAGGAAGCGGCGCGCAGCACCCTCCACGGACAGCGCTTCGAGGAGGAGCTGTTCCGCGTGCTGCGGGAGATGAGCCAGCGCGCGGGAGACCTGGCCACGTCCACCGGCAACACCACCGGGCAGATCCGCAACTGCAAAGTGGGTGACGTGGTGATCGAGCTGGGCCCCGAGCACGTGGCCGCGGGCAGCCGGATCGTCATCGAGGCGAAGGACTCGGCGGCCTACGACCTGGCAAAGGCCCGCGAGGAGATGGAAACCGCGCGCAAGAACCGGGATGCCGAGATCGGCATCTTCGTCTTCTCGCGCCAGACCGCCCCCGAAGGGCTGGAGAACCTTGCCCGCTATGGCAACGATCTCTTCACCCTCTGGGACCTGGACGACTCCTCCAGCGATCTCTTCCTGCAGGCCGCGCTCTCGGTGGCGCGGGCGCTCTGCAGCCGCGCCAGCGCGCGGCGCGAGCACCAGCAGGTGGACTTCGGGGAGATCGACCGGGCCATCCGCGACATCGAGAAACAGGTCAAGGGGCTGGCGGACATCAGCAGGTGGGGCGAGACCATCCGCAGCAACAGCGAAAAGATCCTGGACAAGGCGCGCATCGTGAGCCACAAGCTCGCGACCCAGGTGCAGGTGCTGGATGAGGCGGTGAGCGAGCTGAAACGGAGCAGCGCGCTGTCCGACTGATCCATGCGCACCGGTATTGCCAATCTACCCCTGCACGGCGGCAAGGCCCCGCGCTGGCTCTTCCAGCGCATGACGCGCCTGGCACGGGAGATCACCTGCCACCTGGTGGCCGAGTACGGTTCCCGGGAGGTGCTGTTGCGGCTCGCCGATCCCTACTGGTTCCAGGCCTTCGGCTGCGTGCTCGGCTTCGACTGGCACTCCAGCGGCGTCACCACCACCGCCTGTGGGGCCCTGAAGGAGGGTATCCGGGGTCTGGAGCAGGAACTGGGGCTCTTCGCCGCCGGGGGCAAGGGCGCCGCTTCGCGCAGGACGCCCGCCCAGATCACCGATGTCTGTGAAGCGCTCGGCCGTGACCCGGCACCCCTGGTGCAGGCGAGCAAGCTCTCCGCCAAGGTGGACAACACCGCCCTGCAGGATGGTTACCAGCTCTACCACCACAGCTTCTTCACCCGGGACGGCCAGTGGAGCGTGGTGCAGCAGGGCATGAACGACGGGAACGGCATGGCGCGCCGTTACCACTGGCTCAGCGAGGGGTTGCACTCCTTCGTGGTGGAGCCCCATGCCGCCATCTGCTGCGACCGGCGGCAGGCGTCCCTGAACCTGGTGGACCGGGAGAGCGAATCCGCCCGCGAGGCGATCACGGAGATCACCCGCCGACCGGACCGGGAGGTGGCAAAGACCCTGGCCGCGCTGCCCACCCTGGAGATGCCGCGCCACCACCTGCTGGATGCCGCCGACATCCGTCCTGGCCAGTTGCGCAAGGTGCTGCTGCAGACCTACGAGCGTCCGCCACGGGACTTCCAGGAACTGCTCGCCACGCCGGGCCCAATGTCATTAACTTAAGCCTCACCGTGTTCTTCGATACTGCATCTGGAATCCGGGGACTCGGACTTTTTTCATGTCTCTCGGGAACTTGCGTCCTGGGCGCACAGCTACTACCGCATCGGCCATACGCTGCAATAACCGCCATG
>QNZQ01000140.1 GCA_003972985.1 Gammaproteobacteria bacterium
CCAACGGGCCCCCCAGGGCCCCCCCCCCCCGCGGCGCCCCGTCATCGGGCCGCCCGGTGGGCCCCCGCAACGCGCTGGCGTGGGGGGGGGGTAACGCCGGGTGACCAGGACGGCCGGGGCACCAATGAGTTGTCGAAGATCGAGTCGATTTTGGGGACTCGGATGTCCCAAAATCTTTCACGAGATCGAAGACTCGCTTGGTGATCCGCGACGGCCGGGAAATGGAACTCGTGGAGGAGCGCTGGCTGCTCTTTCCCCAGCGCAGCGGTCCGCTGACCCTTCCCGCACCGGTATTCAGCGGGCGTGACTTCTACCTGAAGGGCGAGCCACGCCGGCTCCAGGTTCGTCCCCGCCCGGCCGACAGTGGTGACTTTCCCTGGCTGGTGACCGGTGAGCTGTTGCTGACGGAAACCTGGGACGGCAGTCTGGAATCCCTGCGCGCGGGTGACCGGCGCCTGCGCCGGGTTCGTGTAAGGGCGCGTGAAGTGGCAGGGGCGCAGTTGCCGCCGTTGCCGCTGCCCGAGCTGGCCCACTTCGACATCTACCGGCTCCCGCCCCGTATTGCCGACCGTTTCGATGAGGCTGGCAGGCTCTGGGGTGAACGGATCGAAACCTTTCTCTACGTGGCCAGGGAAGCTGGAAAGGGGAAGATAACCACCGTGGAGCTGCGCTGGTGGGATCCCCAAAGGAAAAGCGTGCAAATGAAGCGGCTGGCCGAAACTGATTACCGGGTGGTGGCTGGCGCGGCCGGTGCTTCGGCAGCAACTGCTCCCGGAACCGTCGATCGCAGGCCCGCCGCCGCTGCAGGGCGTGGTTTCGACATTCGAGGGGGTACCTGGCTGCTGGTACTGCCTGCTGCCCTGCTGCTGTGGTGGCTCGTCCACCTCCTTCCCGTGGAGAGAGCCTGGAGGAGACCTTGGGGCCACCTGCGGCTGCTGCTCGCCTGTCTGCGCAACCGGCCCCGCCCGGCACTGGACGCGTTGCAGTTCCTTGTGCATGGAAAGAGCCCCTTCCATCTCGCGATCCTCGCGCGGAATCCGGAACTGCAGGAAGCCATCCGCCGGCTCGACAATGCGGTCTACGGGCCGCCGGGTCGGCACCGCTGGAACGGAAAGGCCGATTGGAAACTGCTGCGAAAGGTGCCGGGTTACTTCTCAGACGAGAGAATACACAGGGAGGATGTGTTACTGCCGCCACTGTGGCGATACAACCGGCCGAGGTGATCAGCCCTCGCCGGTCCCGGTCTTTTCGGCAGGTGGCGTCTCCTGGTAGTAGTAGTCGTACTTGCGGTGCAGGTCGTTGGTGAACTTCCAGGCCTCGCTGTAGGAGAGGCCGCTGTCCTCGGGCAGGATGACGCGGACGTAGAGCCCCTCCTTGTGCTCGCCCTTGAGCCTGGCGAGGATGGCATCGAGTTTCTTGCGCGATACTGCCCTGAACTCGCCGCTGTCGCCTTCGCGCCACTCGATGTGGTAGCGGCCCTTGCGCCTGTAGTAGCGCACCTCCACCAGGTAGCGCCCCTTGGCCGAGCGGGCCGGTTTGACCAGTTTGTCGTACTTCACCTTCAGGCTGTCGTAGTCCTCGGCCAGCACCAGGTACTTCTCCTCCACGTCCTGGCGTTCCTGGCGTGCATCGGCGAGCTGCTGCGACTGGAATTCCAGTTTGCTCCTGAGTGCGGCGATCTGCAGGGTCTTGCGCTGCAGTTCCTCCTTCAGTTCCCGGTAGGCCTGCTGCAGGTCGGCCAGGTCCCGGCTGGCGAGCTTTTTCTGTTCTTCTGACAGGCGGGCCTTCTCTTGTGCCGTGTTCTTGTCGATCTGCAGCTGGGCCGCCTGCTGGGCGAGGCTGTTACGCTCTTCGAGGAGGGACTCGAGCTGAAGATCGCGATCCGCAATGGCGCGCGCACGCACCGCGTTCTGCTCCTGCAACCGGCTGACCCGTTTTTCCAGTTCGTCGATGTGCTGGTCGGCGGCGTGCAGCTGTTCCAGCGCTTCCCGGAGCTGGCTGCTGAGGCTCTGCTTCTCCTCCCCGGCGGCGCGGGCCAGTTCCATGGCCTCCCGCTCGGCTTCCAGGGTGGCACGGATCTCCTTCACCAGTTCCATGTTGCGCAGCAGCACCACCACCATGGAGATGAGAAAGATCATGACGATCACCGTCATGATGTCGGTGAAGGAGGGCCAGAAGCTCTCGTTGCCCTGGTTTTCCTGGCGGTTCAGGCGCAGGTCGACGAAGCCGCCGGTCTCCTTCATTCCCCGTCCCGCAGGCGGAAGCCCTTGCGCAGCAGTTCGATGATGGTGGTCATCTCGAGGTCGCTTCTTTCCGCCCGCTCCTGGTACTGGTCCACGGCCTTGAGCAGCTGGGTCTCCACCTTCATGATGAGCTTGTGGGACTTCTCCAGGCGATTGACGAGGTTCTGCAGGGAACGCACCAGGCCGGTGAACTCGTAGAGGGTGGTCTCCTGTTCCACCTGGTACCTGGGCGCGAGGTAGGTGGTCGTCACCTGCTCCACGGCGCTGAGCAGGTTGGTCTGGGCATCGGTGAGCTTGAGGTAGAAATAGCCGAAGAAGAGATAGCAGACGATGGCGGTGATGGTGGTGGAGAGCGCCGTGGACATGCCGTGGATGACCAGTCCCATGCCACTCACGTTCACCGTGTTCTCCAGCAGGTCGGAAGCGCCGATGAGCGCGATGGAGAGGGAGATGATGGTGCCGAAGACCCCGGTGAGGATGAGAATGTTGCTCACGTACTTGGGAAAGCTGGTACGGGTGCTCTCGCTGGCGAGCAGGGTGCTGGCCAGGGCGCCCTGGTTGATGGGTGTTGCCGATTCGAACAGGCGTTCCATGGTGCGAACGCGGTGTGCGATGATGGAGCCGTCCGGTACGCCGTGGAGCGGATCGTCCTCGGCGAGTTCGTGATTGCGGATGAAGCGGGCCAGCGCGGCTTCCTCGCGCATGTAGCCGAAGAAGGTGGTGATCATGCGCAGCAACCCGAGGGCGAAGATCACCAGGATGGCTCCGTTGATCAGCCAACCCAGGGTGGTGAGCTGGTCCTTGAGGTAGACCGTCTCGAGCAGATCGAGCTTCCAGTAGATGGCAGCCCCCAGGGCGGCTGCCGTCAGTACCATCAGCAGCAGGGTGTTGCGGCTGAAATGAGGACGAAACGAGATGATCTGCAAGCTTCCTGACCCCGGAAAAACCCGATGAATTTCAATCTTAGCATGCAGCGCCACGAGGAACAGCGCAGGTGGCTGCTGGAGATCTACCAGGCCGCACTGGAGGCCGTGGCCGGTGACCGGGTGGTGCGGGCCTGGCTGCAGGATCACCCGCAGCGGGTGCCGCCTGGACTGGTCGCCATCGGCAAGGCCGCCGAGCGGATGGCCGCCGGTGCGCTGGACAGCCTGGGAACAGGCGTCCCGGCGGCGTTGGTGGTACTCAAATCCGGGCAGCGGGAAGGACTCCTGGACGGGTACCCCGACGTGCAGGTGATCGAGTCGGATCACCCGGTACCCGGTCCGGCCAGCCTCGCGGCGGGAAAGGCGCTGCTCGAATTCCTCGAAGCCCAGCCGCGGGAGCGCAGGCTGCTGTTCCTCCTTTCGGGGGGTGCTTCCAGCCTGGTGGAGGTGCCGGAACCGGGCATCGACCTCGGATTGCTCCGGCGGACCAACGATTGGCTGCTGGGCAGTGGACTGGATATCGCCCGCATGAACGCGGTCCGCCAGCGGCTTTCGGCGATAAAGGGGGGAAAGCTGCTGCGCTGGCTGCAGGGGCGACCCGTGGAGGTGCTGCTCATCTCCGATGTACGCGGGGACGACCCGGCCATCATCGGATCCGGTCTGCTCTGGCCGCCGACCGAATCGGTCCCGCTTCCGGAGCTGCCCGCCTGGCTGGCCGGGCGCCTTCCCCCCTTGCGGCCGGTGACCGCGCCGCCGCCACCCCATCACCTGGTGGCCACCCTCGGTCAGGCGCTGGAGGCGGCTGCAGCAAGGGCCAGGGCCACGGGCCTTCCTGTGCATCCGAATGCAGCATACCTGGAGGGTGACGCCCGTGAACAGGGTGAGGCTTTTGCCCGCTTTCTGCTGCAGGCGGACCCCGGTATCTACCTGAAAGGTGGAGAGACCACGGTACGGCTTCCGCGACATCCCGGCAGGGGAGGAAGAAACCAGCACCTGGCGCTGGCCGCCGCGCGTCTCATCGCGGGCCGTCCGGACATCCTGGTGCTGGCGGCCGGAACCGATGGCAGCGACGGACCCACCGAAGAGGCCGGCGCTCTGGTGGATGGAGGCACTCTGGAGCGCGGCACTCTCCAGAGCTGCGATGCGGAATCGGCGCTGCTGGGGGCCGATTCGGGTACTTTCCTCGAGGCATCCGGAGACCTGTTGCGCACCGGGCCCACGGGCACCAATGTCACCGATCTGCTCATCGGTTTGAAACTCGGGCAGGGCTACGTCATCTAACCCCGCCTTATTCACCCTATGAGCAAATAAGCCGCTAACCAGCTCAAAATTCCGCACTTTCGCGCAACCAATCACCGAATTGTCCAGCGTGACCAGTCATTTCCAGTTGCCTGTCGGTGAAAACAAGCATCCGTCACGCCA
>QNZQ01000160.1 GCA_003972985.1 Gammaproteobacteria bacterium
TTTTTAAATGATCTTCGGCAAAACAGCTTGATCGGTGGTTGGAACGGCGGGTACCGAGTTCATTTCAGACTCCTTGAGATGGTGGTGAATCGACGATATTTTACGACAGAACAATGAGTTAGGTCTTAAGTTAATGACATTGACCCTAAGTCACCACAACCCTGATCGACCACTTGAGAAATATCTTGAGCAACTGCCCATGCAAAAACTTCCTGCTTGCTGAACCCCAATGACGCCTCGTCAATCCGGTCACAGCCCGGGCACAAAGACGTTGCCCGCGGCGTCCGTGTCTGATACTTTCCCCTACCCTGAGAATCGCCCCAGCGGGACAGGCTCCCGGTCAGCGGGGTTTCAGTGACCACCTCTTTTGGAAAAGAAGCGCATGGCAAACAAGGCATTTAATGTAGATCCTCTCTCCTTCACGCCCTACAAGGCCAAGAAGAACGAGGAGTACATGAACGAGAAGCAGGAAGCGCACTTTCGCTCCATCCTTGAACAGTGGCGCACCTCGCTCATGGAAGAAGTGGATCGCACCGTGCACCACATGAAGGACGATGCGGCCAACTTTCCCGACCCCAACGACAGGGCCAGCCAGGAGACCGAGTTCAGTATCGAACTGCGTACCCGCGACCGCGAACGCAAGCTGCTGAAGAAGATCAACGAAGCGCTGGACAGGCTCGATGCCCACGAATACGGCTACTGCGAGTCCTGCGGTGCCGAGATCGGCATACGCCGCCTCGAGGCCCGTCCCACGGCGACGCTGTGCATCGAATGCAAGACCCTCGAGGAGATCCGGGAAAAGAACTACGGCTGAATTCGCACCTCTTTCCAAAGATCTGCTCAGGAAGCCGGCTTGATGCCGGCTTTTTCGTTCATGGAGAAAGCTTCGAAGACTGAATACCGCGGCCGCTTCGCCCCCTCGCCCACAGGTCCGCTCCATTTTGGCTCCCTGGTGGCGGCTATCGGCAGCTACACGGACGCACTGGCCAATGGAGGCGAGTGGCTGGTGCGCATGGAAGACGTGGACGAAACCCGCCGCGTGGAGGGTGCATCCGATGCCATTCTGCGCACGCTCGAGGCGCACGGTTTCCAGTGGAGCGGCGAAGTACTGCAGCAGAGCCGGCGCAAGTCGCGCTATCGGGAGATCCTGCAGTGGCTGCTGGAGGAAGGGCACGCCTACCCCTGCGGCTGCACCCGTCGCGAAGTCGAAGCGAGCGGCCATCCGGGCATTGAGGGGGTCGTGTATGCCGGCACCTGCCGCGGGGGACTGCCGCCGGGACGGGAAGGCCGCGCCATCCGCCTCCAGGTTCCCGACGAGGAGATCTGCTTCGAGGACCGCCTTCACGGCATCCAGTGCCAGCAGCTGGCGCGGGACGTCGGCGACTTCGTCATCCGCCGCGCCGACGGCTATGCCGCCTACCAGCTGGCAGTGGTGGTGGACGATGCCGACCAGGGCATCGACCAGGTCGTGAGGGGCGCCGACCTGCTCCACTCCACCCCCCGGCAGATCCACCTGCAGCGGCTGCTGGACTTCCCCACGCCCACCTACCTGCACCTTCCGCTGGTACTGGACGTCCAGGGGCGCAAGCTCAGCAAGCGCGACCGGGCCCATCCGGTCTCGGACAGCGACCCCATCGGGGGCCTCCTGGCCGCTTGGCGTTTCCTCTCCCAGGCGGAGCCCGAAACGCCGCCCGCGGACGTGGAGGAATTCTGGGCGTGGGCCAGGAGCGCCTGGGATCCTGCGCGAATCAGGCCGTTTTCCGCCCCGTGACCCTGAGCCAGAAATAGCCGCCCAGCCCCGCGATCAGCGAAGCCAGGAGGATGCCCGTCTTGGCCATGAGCAGATCCTCCGGATCACCGGCAAAGGCGAGTTCGGCAATGAAGATGGACATGGTGAAGCCGATACCCCCCAGCAGCGCCATGCCGATGATGTGGCTGAAGCCGACCCCCTGCGGCAGCCGGCTCCAGCCCAGCCTCACCGTGATCCAGATGAAGCCGACGATGCCCAGCAGCTTGCCGCCCACCAGGCCGAACATGACGCCCAGCGCCACGGGATTGGCGAAGACTTCCCCGAAGGCGCCGAAATCCAGGGGTATGCCGGCATTGGCCAGGGCAAAAACGGGAATGATGAGGTAGGCCGAGGGGATGTGCAGGCTGTGCTCCAGCCGCTGTGCCGGCGCTTGCGCCAGCAGCGCCCCTTCCACCAGCGCGGTGGAGCGGCTACGCATGCGGTCGTTGAGGATAATGCAAGGCTCTTCCTCGTAGGCCTCCCGGATCTCCTCCAGCAGCTTGCGGGCACGTGCGAGGAAACGGGGCGTGTCCAGCTTGGGCTTCATGGGAATGGTGAAGGCCAGCAGGACACCGGCCAAGGTGGCGTGGATGCCGCTCTTGAGCAGCGCCAGCCACAGCAGTATTCCCAGCAGCATGTAGGGCAGCAGACGGCGGATGCCTCCAAGGTTCAACGCGAAGAGCATTGCCAGTATGCCTCCAACAGCGGCCAGCGCCACCAGGTTCAGGTCGGATGTATAGAAGAGCGCGATGACGATCACCGCGCCCAGGTCGTCCACGATGGCCAGCGCCACCAGCAGGGTCAGCAGGGCGGGCGGCACGCGACCGCCGAGCAGCGCGAGCACGCCCAGGGCGAAGGCGATATCCGTGGCCATGGGCACGCCCCAGCCGTTGGCCTCGGGTCCGCCGCTGTTCATGGAGAAATAGATCAGCGCCGGCAACAGCATGCCACCAATAGCCGCCATGATGGGCAGCAGCGCCTGGCGCGGGTCCGAAAGCTCGCCCACCAGCAGTTCCCGCTTCAGTTCCAGGCCCACCACCAGGAAGAAGAGCGCCATGAGGCCGTCGTTGATCCAGTGATGCACGCTCATGGTGAGCATCCATTCACCGGATCCCACGCTGAAGTCCGCATGGAGGATGTGGGCATAGGTCTCCGCCAGGGGGCCGTTGGCGATGACCAGGGCCACCACCGCGCTCAGCATGAGCAGCATGCCACTGGTGGTCTGGCGGTGGATGAACTCTTCCAGCGGAGTCAGTACCCTGTCGAAGGCTCTTTCCCAGGGCGCCAGGTGTTCCTTGCCGATCTTCATCGTCATGATTTCTTCTGTGTGTTGCCGATGGTTTCTGTTGCGGCCATGATCCTGCAAAAGGTCCGGCAAATCAAAAAAGCGTGTGACGAAGCAAAAAAACGGGAATTCGTGGCCCTCTTTGGCTAAGATTGCAGCTGTAGGCCCCTTGCAGCGGTAGCACCTCACGGAAGCCGGCAGCACAACCATGACCAGACTCGTCGACCCATTCCAGCGCACCATCCGCTACCTGCGGGTGTCGGTCACCGACCGCTGCAACTACCGCTGCTTCTACTGCATGCCCTCCCAGGGCATGGAATGGGAGGAGCGCTCCGAGTTTCTCACCTTCGAGGAGATGACCCGCGTCATCCGCCTCTTCACCGAACTGGGCGTGGACAAAGTCAGGCTCACCGGCGGTGAACCGCTGGTACGCCGGGGAATTCTCGATTTCGTGGAGCAGCTCTCTGCCCTGCCGGGCCTCAAGGACCTCTCCATGTCCACCAACGCCCATCTGCTGGCGGACAAGGCAGAAGCCCTGCACGCTGCCGGCGTGGGCCGCGTGAACATCTCTCTCGATTCGCTCAAGCCCGGGGTGTTCCGCCAAATCACCCGTAACGGCGACCTGGAAGCGGTACTCGAAGGCATCGATGCCGCGCTGGCAGCCGGCATGGAACCGGTGAAGCTCAACATGGTGGTGATGCGCGGTCTCAATGACGGTGAAATCGAGGCGATGCTCGATTACGCCCATGCACGCGGCGCCGATCTGCGCTACATTGAGACCATGCCGGTGGGCGAAGCCGGCATCGGGGGTACCGACTATTTCATGCCGGCGGTGGAGATACTGGCCCGCCTCAAGCAGCATATGGGTGAGGAGCTGGTGCCGGCCAAGGGCGGCAAGGGCGCGGGGCCGGCGCGCTATTACCAGATTGGCGAAGGCCCGGTCCGGGTCGGGGTCATCAGCGCCCTCTCCCGTCACTTCTGCGACGACTGCAACCGTGTCCGGCTGACGGCCAAGGGCGATCTGGTGCTCTGCCTCGGCCAGGAAGACCGCGTCTCGCTACGCGACGGCCTGCGCAGCGGACTCGACGACGATGCCATGAAGGCCGTGATCCGCGCCGCCATCGACCGCAAGCCCCGCAGTCACGAGTTCAACGACGACACCAGCAAGGTCGCCCTGCGCCACATGTCCTCGCTCGGCGGCTGAGTCTCCGGCCACGCTGCCATCTCTCCTGCCCAAAGCGCCTGCCGTCTTGAAAAAAGCTTTCGCAGCCCCAACCTCAATGTCATTAACTTAAGCCTCACCGTGTTCTTCGATACTGCATCTGGAATCCGGGGACTCGGACTTTTTTCATGTCTCTCGGGAACTTGCGTCCTGGGCGCACAGCTACTACCGCATCGGCCATACGCTGCAATAACCGCCATGA
>QNZQ01000195.1 GCA_003972985.1 Gammaproteobacteria bacterium
ACGAGCTTGCGATGTTGTGGCGGAACGCCGGGTGACCAGGACGGCCGGGGCACCAATGAGTTGTCGAAGATCGAGTCGATTTTGGGGACTCGGATGTCCCAAAATCTTTCACGAGATCGAAGACTCGCTTGGCCTTACGTGCCGAAATGATTCGAATAGTGTGGCCTTCATTCCTTTCGCAATGGCAGACGACGAGTACCCGGCTTTCATTGCTCATGCCCAGCATGATGAAGCGATCTTCCTCTTCGGAATGATCTTCATCATAGAACTGGATGGCATTTTCATCGAAAAACACGGACTTTGCCTCTTCGAACGAGACGCCGTGTTTCTTCCGATTGGCCAAGTCCTTGGCCCTGTTCCATCCAAACCGGATCATACATACAGTGTAGGTACGGCATAAGGATTGGTCAATGCATTGGTCCCAACATGCACCTGTCCTATCGTGAGTGGATGCTTCGGAAATAATCTGTTGTTTTCACTTTTCCGCCAGCACCAGCACTTCACCACAGTTGCGGCAGCTGTAGCACTGTTCGCCCCGCAGAATGCGGTTGTGCCGGGTGGCGCTCAGCTCGTGCTCGCGGCAGGCGCAGCGGTAGCGGAAGCGCCGCTGGCGGCGTGTGGTCACCTGAGACAGGTCGAACTCGTGGCAGCGTGAAGGTTCCAGGCCGAAGGCGGTCATGACCGCCTGCCATTCCGGACCGTGGGGCTTCACGCCATCCAGGCCATGGTGCTGCGCCACCGCGTGGTGGGCCACCTCGTGGGGTGGGGTACGTGCGCAGAAAGCCCCGAATTGGGCTGCGGCCATCTCGGGGTTGTAACGGATGATGGGATGCGGATGATTGCGGTACTGTCCGGCGGACCGACCACGAAGGTCCAGGCGGACCTCCACCGGTTCCAGTTTACGTCCGAAATGCACCTCCGCCTGTTCCAGCCAGTGGCGGGTGATCTCCACCAGGTGGCGCTGCTGCGAAGGCGCCAGGCTCATGCCTTGTCTGCAGACTCCAGTTCGCGGGCCTGTTTCTTCATCAGCTCCACGAGGGCATAGACGCCGAAATGGCGGTTGGGGGAGAGGTTCTCGTCGAGCTTGAGCCGCTTGAAGAAGTCGTCCAGATCGAGCTGCTCGATCTCCTCCAGGGTGCGGCCGTCGAGGAGCTGGATGATGAGCGCCAGCACCCCCTTGATGATGCTGGTGTCGCAGTCGCCATAGTAGTGGATGCGGCGGGGATCGTCAGGATCGCGGTAGGCCTTTACCCAGACCTGGCTCATGCAGCCCTTGACCTTGTTCTCCTCGGTCTTGTACTCCTCGGGCATGGGCGGCAGTTTCTCGCCCAGCTCCACCAGGTACTGGTAGCGCTGGTCCCAGTCGCCCAGGATGTCGAAGATTTCGACGACTTCGTCCAGGTTCATGCTCATACGCTGAAGGATTCTCCGCAGCCACAGGTGTCTTTCACATTGGGATTGTGGAATTCGAATCCCTGGTTGAGCAGGTTGGTCTTGACGAAGTCCAGCTCCAGCCCTTCCAGCATGGGCAGGCTGTCGCGGTCCACCACCACCTTGATGCCGTTGGATTCGAAAACGGCGTCATTGTCGGTGATTTCGGTAGCATAATCCACCACGTAGGCGAACCCGGTGCAGCCCGACTTCTTCGCACCCAGGCGAAAACCCACTGCATCGGGCTTCTTCGCCAGCTCTTTTCTGATGTGGCTGGCGGCGTTCTCGGTAAGTCGAATGCTCATTGTGTCCACCTCTTTTCAATGCGGTTGGCGTTCTGTTGGGCACATCGCTACGCTCCTTTGCCCAACCTACGATTGACCTGATGGTTCCCTTAAAGCAACCCCAGCTGGAGCTTGGCCTCGTCGCTCATGCGTTCCTGGCTCCAGGGCGGATCCCACACCAGCTCCACGCTGGCGTCGGTGATCCCTTCCACCCCCTTGGTGGCCATCTCCACCTGGCCGGGCAGGGTGCCGGCGAAGGGGCAGGCCGGGGCGGTGAGGGTCATGCGGATCCTTGCTCTGCCTTCCTCGTCGATGTCCAGGTCGTAGATGAGTCCCAGATCGTAGATGTTCACCGAGATCTCGGGATCGTAGATCTGTCGCAGCACCTCAACGACCTTCTCTTTCAGCGCCTCGCTTTCCTGGTTTCGACTGCTGTCGTTCATGGCATTCACCCGTCGAGACTGGCCAGTGTCTTGCGCAGCCGTGCCAGTGCCTGCTCGCGCAGTGCCTCTACGTGGATGTGCTCAATGATCTCGGCAGCGAAGCCCTCGCAGAGCATGTGGATGGCACGCTGCTCGGGGATGCCGCGGGAGCGCAGGTAGAAGATCTGGCTGGAGTCGAGCTGGCCCACGGTGGTGCCGTGGCTCGCCTTCACGTCGTCGGCGTAGATCTCGAGCTGGGGCTTGGTGTCCACCTCGGCGTTGCGCGTCAGCATCAGGTTGTCGTTGGTCAGCTCGGCATCGCTCTTCTGGGCGTCCTTCTCCACCAGGATGCGTCCGTCGAAGACGGCGCGGCCCTTGCCATGGAGCAGTCCCTTGAACTGCTCACGGCTGCTGCAGCGGGGCACGTCGTGGCGCACGTCGAGATGAAAGTCCTGGAGCTGCTCGTCGCCCACGGTGTAGAGACCGCGCAGGGTGCAGTGCGCCTCCTCGGCCGTGAACAGACCGTTGTACTCTGTACGGGCCAGGCGACCGCCGAAGGCGAGGGTGATGCCGTGGTAGTGGCTGTCGCTGCCCTGGTCCAGCACCAGCCGGCTCAGGTGCCAAGCCTGGTCGGACTCGTCCTGCACGCGGTAGTGGTCCAGGCGGCTGCGGGGATCGAGGATGATCTCGCTGAGGCCGTTGTGAAAATAGCCCTGGCCTGAACCGGGCAGATGATGCTCGATGAGCACCGCCTCGGCATCCGGTTCCAGTATGACCAGGTTGCGCGGCTGGGCCAGCAGGGGCGCGTCACTGCCGCTGTTGAGCCAGAACAGTTCGACGGGCGACTCCAGCTTCACGCCGGCGGGGATGTGCAGGAACAGGCCGTCGTTGATCAGCGCCGTGTTGAGGGCGGTGAACAGGTGCTCGCCGGGATTGGCCACGCTGCCGAGGCGGTTCTTCACCCGCTCGTCACCAGCGGCGATGGCTTCGGCCAGGCTCCCGGCGGTCACCTCTTCGGGCAGCAGGTTCACGTCCGACAGCGACGGCATGAACCAGCCGTCCACGAAAACCAGCCGGTGCGGGGTGATGGCCTCGGGAACTGCGCCGGCATAGCCGCGGGGCCGGTTCACCACCGGCTGGAACTGCTCGCGCAGGATCGGCTCCACGTTGGTGTAGCGCCAGGCTTCCTGCTTGCGGTTCACCAGGGGCAGCTCGGCGATCAGGCCGCCCGCGCGGTTGCGCAGCTCCTCCAGCCAGGGCGCGCCCGCGGCGCCGCGGGCGGCGAGCAGCGCTTCGGCCCACTCCTTCTGCAGCTCGGCGGTGATCATGCCGCGGCCTCCTCCTCGAGGATCCAGCCGTAGCCCTTCTCCTCGAGTTCCAGCGCCAGCTCCTTGCCGCCGGAGCGGATGATCTGGCCATGGGCCAGCACGTGCACGAAATCGGGCTCGATGTAGTCGAGCAGCCGCTGGTAATGGGTGATCATGAGGAAGGAGCGCTCGGGACTGCGCAGGCTGTTGACCCCCTCGGCGACGATGCGCAGGGCATCGATGTCCAGGCCCGAATCGGTCTCGTCGAGGATGGCCAGCTTCGGCTCCAACAGCGCCATCTGCAGGATCTCGTTGCGCTTCTTCTCGCCGCCGGAGAAGCCGGCGTTGACACTGCGCTTGAGCAGTTTTTCGGGCAGTTTCACCAGCTCGGCCTTCTCGCGGATCAGCTTCATGAAGGAGACGGCGTCGAGCTCCGCCTCGCCACGCGCGCGGCGGATCGAGTTGATGGATTCGCGCAGGAAGGTCATGTTGTTGACGCCGGGCAACTCCACCGGGTACTGCATGGCCAGGAAGATGCCTGCCCAGGCGCGCTCCTCGGGATCCATCTCCAGCAGGTTCCTTCCCTCGAAGATCACCTCGCCCTCGGTCACCTCGTAGCCCTCGCGGCCGGCAAGGACGTAGGAGAGGGTGCTCTTTCCCGAGCCGTTGGGGCCCATGATGGCATGCACCTCGCCGGTCCCGATCTCCAGGTTCAGGCCACGGAGGATCTCCTTGTCGTCCACGTTGACGTGCAGGTTCTTGATGGTCAGCATGATGTTGTTGCTCCAAGTATTAGAAAATTCGGCTCTTCCCCTGATCGAGTGGGTAGTTTAGCGTAGGGCAGCATGAGAGACATTGATCTATACACCCGGATATTGGGTATTCAGGCACCTTGGCGAGTCGCCGATGTGGAGGTTGATATGCCCCAAGGGCAAGTCATCGTCCACG
>QNZQ01000180.1 GCA_003972985.1 Gammaproteobacteria bacterium
CTGAAATTCCAGCTGTTTCGGTTTACACTCTGTATTCATAGGCCTCTTTCTCTTGTTGCCGGTAAGTGTTTGGTTGCCCTTGCTTTATGCAACAAAAAGAGGCCTATTTCTAGAGGGGTGGTGAGAAATCCGGGCTAGCTGCATTACATCCGGTGTTCCACTCCTACCTATGCCCTCCCCCAGGAAAGGGAAGAGTTAATGATTTTCCTTCTCATTTTTTAACCTATAATGGTCCTGACCCTCCTCTCTTCAGGACACCCCCTTCCATGTACCTTTCCCCCAGTGCTCGCGTAGCGCGTTCCTTCCTTTTTCTTCCCTTTTCTGCACTTCTTTTTCTGGGAACGGCCCAGGAGGCCTCGGCTTTCGGCGGGGGTATCGTCACCGACGACAAGTCTGCCCTCTCGGCAGATGCTCGCAAGCAGCCCTACTCCCCCTATGCCCAGCGCGACTTTCCCACCCGTCCGCTGTGGGGAGATACCCACCTGCATACTGCCATCTCCTTCGATGCCGGTGCCTTCGGCGCCCGGCTGCTGCCGCCGGATGCCTACCGTTTCGCCCGCGGCGAGGAGGTGATCTCTTCCACCGGCCAGCCCGCGCGACTGTCGCGTCCGCTGGATTTTCTGGTGGTGGCGGATCACTCCGACAACATGGGGTTCTTTCCCAAGCTGCAGACGGGCGCCCCCTATGTCATGGCCGACGAAAAGGGGCGCAGATGGCACGACATGATCGAGCAGGGTGGCCAGACGGCGGTGGATGCGGCGGCCGAGCTAATCGTGGCCTTTTCCCAGGGCAAGTTCCCCAAGGCGCTGGAGTCGCTTCCCGGCACCAGCATCTACCGTTCCACCTGGGACGACCTCATCAATGCCGCGGAGATGGCCAACGACCCGGGACGATTCACCGCCTTCATCGGCTACGAGTGGACCTCCCTGGTGAAGGGGAACAACCTGCACCGGGTGGTGATCTACCGGGACGATGCCGACCGGGCCAAGCTCATGGAACCTTTCACCATGACACCTCCTCTGGGCAGCCCCGATCCCCGCGACCTGTGGAAGTGGATGGCGGAGTACGAGAAGAAGACCGCCGGCCAAGTGCTGGCCATCGCCCACAACGGCAACATGAGCAACGGCATCATGTTTCCCGAAGATGCCTCCTTCGGCAAGAAGCTGGACAAGGCCTACGTGGAGAGCCGCGCCCGCTGGGAACCGCTCTACGAAGTAACCCAGATCAAGGGTGACGGAGAGACCCATCCCTTCCTCTCCAGGAACGACGAGTTCGCCGACTACGAGACCTGGGACGTGGGCAACCTCGACCTGAGCGTGCTGAAGAAGGATGAGATGCTCAAGTATGAATATGCCCGCTCGGCACTGAAGATCGGCCTGCAACTGGAGCAGCGCCTGGGGACCAACCCCTACAAGTTCGGCATGATCGGCTCCACCGACAGCCACACGGCGCTGGCCGCGGTGGAGGAGGACAACTTCTTCGGCAAGCACTCCGGTGGCGAGCCGTCGAAGGATCGCTATCTCCATCCCATGGCCAAGGTGGGCGACAATGAGTACCCGGGCTACTCCATGGTGGCTTCGGGCCTGGCGGCAGTGTGGGCCGGGGAGAACACCCGCGCTTCCATCTTCGATGCCATGAAGCGCAAGGAGACCTATGCCACCACCGGCAGCCGCATCATCGTACGCTTCTTCGGCGGCTGGGATTTCGATGCCGGGGATGCCGCCAATCGCCTGCCTGCGCGCGTGGGATACGAGAAGGGGGTGCCCATGGGCGGCAACCTCGCGGTCATGCCGGAAGGCAAGCAGGCCCCGACTTTCCTGGTGGCGGCCATGAAAGATCCCATGGGTGGCAACCTGGACCGGATCCAGATAGTCAAGGGCTGGCTGGATGGCGAGGGCCGTTCCCATGAGAAGGTGTACGACGTGGCCTGGTCGGATGAACGCAAACCCGATCCGGAAAGTGGCAAGCTGCCGCCCGTGGGCAATACCGTGGACGTGGCCAATGCCACCTGGACCAACAGCATCGGTGATCCCGAACTTCTGGCAGTGTGGCAGGATCCCGACTTCGATCCCGCGCAGAGCGCCTTCTACTATGCCCGGGTGATCGAGATTCCCACCCCCCGATGGACTGCTTACGACGCCCGCTTCTACCAGGTGAAGATGCCCGACAATGTGCCCATGACCACTACGGAACGAGCCTACACCTCGCCCATCTGGTACAAACCGGGAAAGGGATGAGCAGGACGCTGCCGAAAGCTGTCTGCACCGATATACCATGCTGAAGCGACTGTTACGCGAGCCGCTGCTCCATTTCCTGGTCCTGGGCGGTCTGCTCTTCGGGCTATACGGCCTGGAGAACGACGGGGCGGCTAGTGTTGGGGAGAAACCCGTCATCGTCGTCTCCCGCGGAAGCGTGGAGCACCTCATCTCTCTCTGGGAGCGCCAGTCGGGACGGCTGCCCACGCCGCAGGAACTCCAGGGGCTCATCGGGAACCGGGTACGCGAAGAGGTGCTCTACCGCGAGGCCATCGCCATGGGGCTGGACCGGGACGACAGCGTGCTGCGCCGCCGCCTGGCGCAGAAGCTCGAGTTCATCACTTCGGATATCAGCGCCCAGGCCGAACCCACCCAGTCCCAGCTGCAGGAGTGGCTGGATGATCACCCGCAGGATTTCCGGCTTCCGGCCCGCATCGATTTCGAACAGGTCTACCTGAACGCGGACCGGCGGGGCGAACAGGTGCGGCAGCAGGCCCAGGAACTGCTGGAGACCCTCGAAGGGAAGGGCGCGGAAGCGCTGCCCGGCGCGGGGGGTGACCGTTTCATGGCTGGTTTCCGCTTCAAAGACGCCACTTCGGTGGATGTGGCGCAGCTCTTCGGTGATGCCTTTGCACAGGCGCTGTTCCGGTTGCCCGAAGGAAGCTGGCAGGGACCGCTGGAGTCCGGCTACGGACTGCACCTAGTTCGCATTGGCAGGAAGACGCCTGCAAGGCAGCCGGAACTGGAGGTTGTTCGAGGCCGGGTCGTCGCTGCCTGGCGCGAGGCGCAGCGCAGGCAACTCAATGCCGCCTTCTACCGAGGGCTGAGGCAGCGCTATCGGGTGGTAGTCGAAACGGGCGAAACTGACACATGAAGCAGCTGCTGTTCTGGTGCCTGGCGGCACTGCTGGTACCGGTTGTGTTGGCCGATGAGGTGCGCCCCGGCTACCTGCAGTTACAGGAGACAGCGCCGGAACTCTTCTCGGTGATCTGGAAGGTGCCGGCCAGGGGGGGGTCGCAAGCTGGGACTGGACGTGGTGCTGCCGGAAAACTGTACCCGGAAGGAGCCGCCGGAGGCCCGCATCGCCAATGGCGCCTGGCTGCAGCGCTGGATCGTCGCCTGCCGGGGAGGCCTGGGCGGCAGAACCCTCGCCATCGATGGACTGGAACGGGGCACCACCGATGTGCTGCTGCAACTGGAATTCCGCGACGGCAGTTCCCAGTCGGCCCAACTCACCCCCGCCAGAACGAGCTACCGGGTAGCAGAGAAGGCCTCCTGGCTCCAGGTGGCGACCACCTATACCCTGCTGGGTATCGAGCATATCCTGGAAGGCTTCGATCACCTGCTGTTCGTGCTGGCCCTGCTGCTCATCGTGCGTGACTGGCGGGTGCTGCTGGCCACCATCACTGCCTTCACCCTGGCACACAGTCTGACGCTGGCCGTTGCCACCCTGGGCGTGGTGCGGGTGCCCCAGCAGCCGGTGGAGGCGGTCATCGCCCTGAGCATCCTGTTCCTGGCCAGCGAGTGGATGCATACCCGGCAGGGCCGTCCCGGCGCAGCGGCCCGTTGGCCCTGGCTGGTGGCCTTTACCTTCGGTCTGCTGCATGGCTTCGGGTTTGCCGGCGCCCTGGCCGAGGTGGGGCTGCCGCAGCACGCCGTACCTCTGGCCCTGGTGTTCTTCAACCTGGGGGTGGAGGCAGGACAGCTGCTCTTCATCGCCGC
The DNA here is from genome assembly GCA_003972985.1 of Gammaproteobacteria bacterium. Taxonomy (GTDB): domain Bacteria; phylum Pseudomonadota; class Gammaproteobacteria; order Chromatiales; family Chromatiaceae; genus Thiolapillus. The sequence continues at coordinate 3,978 of QNZQ01000180.1, forward strand.
GGTGCTGGCGCTGGGGTGGCTCCTGCATCGCCTGCGCCGGCCACAACTGCTGTTACGGCTGGAGACCCTGGTGGTCTACGCAATCGGCGGAATCTCCAGCTTCTGGCTGTTCGAGCGCGTCAGCGCCTTTTGAAGCCGGTGATTGTTGAAAGATCCCGGAGGAGTCTTCGTTAGCGATTTTGGCTCTTCCCCTGATCGAGTGGGTAGTTTAGCGTAGGGCAGCATGAGAGACATTGATCTATACACCCGGATATTGGGTATTCAGGCACCTTGGCGAGTCGCCGATGTGGAGGTTGATATGCCCCAAGGGCAAGTCATCGTCCAC
>QNZQ01000077.1 GCA_003972985.1 Gammaproteobacteria bacterium
GATGCTCCCTTGGGATCCCCTTTGGCGCCTTCGGCACGTCGGGTATCCCGTGTCGCCTCGCGGCTACCGGGGACTACCCGCCTTCGCTTCGCTCTCCATGGCGGGCAGCGGAGGAAGCCATTATGAAATTTATCGACACACACAATGAGAGTGGAAAACCTTTTGTTTGGACAAAAACGACGGAAGAGATTTTGTTAAAAGTTGGGCGTGCGCGAACAACACTTACAAATCTTCATACTATTTAATACACTACACTAGCGCAGCAGGCGCAGCTCTTCGAGGAGTATGTGCAGGAGCTGGCCCAGGGCATCCAGGCGCTGCCCGAAGGCGACCGCAACCGCGACGGCATGGCCATCGTCTACCAGCTCTGCAGCCAGATGCTGCCCTACATCAGGGAAGGCCAGATCGCCCTCGAGGAGACCATCATGGTGGAGATCGGCCAGTCCCAGGCGGTCTCCATCACCGATTTCCTCAATGGCTGAAGGCTTCCGGTAACGTGGGCCCTGCGGAAGCGGGGAAACCCACTGGAGGCGAAAGACAGGCGAGACAGTGAACGAACGGTCCCTTTCCATCGGCTTTGTCAGCCTCGGCTGTCCCAAGAACCTGGTGGACTCGGAGCGCATCCTCACCCAGCTGCGCGCGGAGGGATACCGGCTGGTGCCCAGCTATGACCAGGCGGAGCTGGTCATCGTCAACACCTGCGGTTTCATCGACGCGGCGGTGGAGGAGTCGCTGCAGGCCATCGGTGAGGCGCTGGACGCCAACGGCCGGGTCATCGTCACCGGCTGCCTGGGCGTGCGTGCGCAGGAGATCCGCGAGCGCTACCCGCAGGTTCTCGGCATCACGGGTCCGCACGCCTACGAGGAGGTGATGGCGCTGGTGCACGAGCGGCTGCCGCCGCCGCACGATCCCTGGAGCAGCCTGATCCCGCCCCAGGGGGTGAAGCTCACGCCGCGCCACTACGCCTACCTGAAGATCTCGGAAGGGTGCAATCATCGCTGCCGCTTCTGCATCATCCCTTCGCTGCGGGGGGACCTGGTGAGCCGGCCGCTGGGCGAGGTGGCCGCGGAAGCGCAGCGGCTGGTGGAATCGGGGGTGCGGGAGCTGCTGGTGGTCTCCCAGGACACCAGCGCCTACGGCCTGGACCTGAAGTACCGCACCGACTTCTGGCAGGGGCGCCCCCTGGAGACGCGCCTCGAGTCCCTGGCCGCGGTGCTGGGCGAGCTGCCGGCCTGGGTGCGGTTGCATTACGTCTACCCCTATCCCCAGGTGGACCGCGTGATTCCGCTCATGGCCGAGGGGAAGATCCTTCCCTATCTCGACATGCCCCTGCAGCATGGCAGCGAGCGCATCCTCCGATCCATGGGCCGCCCGGCCGCTGCGGAGAAGGTGCTGGAGCGGATCTCCGGCTGGCGCCGTGACTGCCCCGAGCTGGTGCTGCGCTCCACCTTCATCGTCGGTTATCCCGGCGAAACCGAGGCGGATTTCGAGGTGCTTCTCGATTTCCTGCGCGAAGCCCGGCTCGACCGGGTGGGTGCCTTTGCCTACTCGCCGGTGGAAGGTGCTGCCGCCAACGCCCTGCCGGACCAGGTGCCCGAACCCCTGAAACGGGAACGGCTGGCACGCTTCATGGAGGTCCAGGCGCAGATCAGCGCGGAAAAGCTGGCGCAGAAGGTGGGGCAGCGCATGATCGTGCTGGTGGACGAGGTGAGCGGGGAGTCGATCCGGGCGCGCGGCCCCGGTGATGCACCGGAGATCGACGGCTGCGTCCTCCTGCCGCCGGAGTGGGAGCTGGAGCCCGGGGACTTCGTGGAAGTGGAGATCACGGGCGCCACGGATCACGATCTCCTTGCCGAGCCGGTGGAATAGATATTCATCTATGTAAAAAATAGAAAATATCGATTTCTTGCAATGACCGTGCTTCGCCAGAATCTTGCTCTGGTGTCTTTTTGAAAACAGGAGCAGGCCATGCCCTTGGTGAACATGAAGCAGATGCTGGAACACGCCCACCGCAACGGCTACGCGGTGGGTGCCTTCGATCTGGTCAGCCTCGATTTCCTGGAGGGGATCATAACGGCGGCCGAGCGCTGCCAAGCGCCGGTGATCCTCAGCCTGGCCGAATCCCATTTCGACTACTTCGATTTCGACCTGGCCATGCCGGCCGTGGTCGCTGCCGCAGAGCGTGCCGATGTGCCCGTGGCGATCCACCTGGATCACGGCCACAGCCTGGAATCGGCGGTTCACGGCATCAACCGGGGCTGCAACGGCGTGATGGTGGACGCCTCGCACCTGGCATTCGGGGAGAACGTCGCCGTCACCCGGGAGGTGGTGGAGATGGCACGCGGCTGTGGCGTGCCCGTGGAGGGAGAACTGGGCTATGTGCCGGGCGTGGAGGGCGAGGATGCCGAGCGCCATCCCGGTGAGATCGCCTACACCAGCGTGGAGGATGCCCGCACCTTCGTGCAGGAGACCGGCGTCGATTTCCTGGCCGTCTCCATCGGTACCGTCCACGGGCGCATGCAGGGGGAACCGCGCCTCGACATCGCTCGTCTCCAGGCCATCGACGAGGCGCTGGGTATTCCGCTGGTGATCCACGGCGGCACCGGCCTCTCCGACCAGCAGTTCCGCCGGCTCATCGAGCGGGGCGTGTCCAAGATCAACTACTACACTGCCCTGGCCGACGCTGCTGGCAACCGTATCGCCGGGAATCTCGGTTCAGATGCCCGTGGTTACACCAGCCTGGTGAAGGGCGTGCGAGAGGCCATCGCCGACGAAGTGGAACGCTGTATCCGCCTGTGGGGTGGTCATGGCCGGGCGGGGGAGGTGCTGGAACAGAGCGAGCCCTGGTTGCCGGTGGAGCACCTGATCCTCTACAACGTGAAAGGACTCGACGAGGCCGGCGTGGAAGCCATGATGCGCGAGGGCCGTCGGGTGCTCAGTGGAATTCCCGGGGTGCTGGCCGTGGACACCGGCCGTGCGGTGAAGGCGGACGCGGGGTACAGGTACTGCTGGCGCATCCGCTTCTGTCATCCAGCGGTGATCGACAGCTACCGCGAGCACCCCGATCACGTGCGCTTTGCCGACGGGCTGTTCAGGCCCGTGGCAGGGGAGCGCATCTCCATCGACTACCAGCTGTTCGGGGACAGGGCGTGAAGAGCACCTGCTGGGGTTGTTACAGCAGAAAGCCCCGGCTCCTCGCGGAGGCAGGGGCTTTCTGCACCGGGCTTTCCGGTCGCCGGTCAGCCGAAGGCTGCGCTTGGCTTGAAGCCGAGCTTCTTCAGGATCATTGCCAGCGGGCAGAACCCGGTAAAGGCGCTCTGGAACAGGTTGGCGCCAACGAAGGCGGTGAACCAGAGCCAGTATTTCGAAACGAAAATGGGGCTTTCGGGCACGCCCAGCGCCAGTGACAGCATAATGGCGAAGCCGGCGAAAGCCAGCACCATGCGTTCTACACTTATTTATCTTCTCCTGATAGCCATAAAAAATGTTAGGGCTAGTATATTAGCATTTATTGATCTTCTCTCAAGGACAATCCTCAAGCGCTCTTGCCCCACGCTTTCTGAAGCAACTCGCGCACTTCTGAATCGCTGGTCTGGCCGAAATCGATATACCACTGGCCCACGGCGGCGAAGGCAGGAGGCGCCATCAGCGCCACCACCTCGTCCACCTCGGATTCCAGCGAGCTGAGGGTATCGGGAGGCGCAACGGGCACGGCCACGACGATCTTTCCGGGTTCGAGCGTCTTCAGTGCCTGGATGGCGGCCTTCATGGAAGCGCCCGTGGCCAGGCCGTCGTCCACCAGGATCACCGTGCGGCCGGCGATCTCGGGGAAGGGACGATCTCCCCGGTAGGCGGCTTCACGTCGCTGCAGCTCGGCGTATTCCTCGCGGGCCACCTCCTGGATCTGCCGCTCGGAGATCCCCAGCGCCTGGACGATGCGCGGGTTGATCACCTCAATACCGCCGGAGGCGATGGCACCCATCGCCAGCTCGGGCTGGCCGGGCGTGCCAAGCTTGCGCACCAGCAGGATGTCCAGGTCGGCGCCGAGCGCTTTGGCCACCTCGTAGCCAACGGGAACACCACCCCTTGGCAGGGCCAGTACCAGCAACCCTTTTTCCCCGGCATGGTGCGCGAGGGCCTTGGCCAGCTGCCAGGGCCACGTCATCTAATCCGATAACCCACTGACAAACCTGCACTATTAGATAATTGCTGGACGTCCACTTCAGATCATGCTTGAATTCAATCACCATGATCGAAGTGGATTTACCATGATCCCTGCCGCTGTCCGATGTCATCGT
>QNZQ01000151.1 GCA_003972985.1 Gammaproteobacteria bacterium
GACCCAGGGACTGAAATTCCAGCTGTTTCGGTTTACACTCTGTATTCATAGGCCTCTTTCTCTTGTTGCCGGTAAGTGTTTGGTTGCCCTTGCTTTATGCAACAAAAAGAGGCCTATTTCTAGAGGGGTGGTGAGAAATCCGGGCTAGCACCTGGTCGATACCCTGCACGTTGAGGAAGGTCTCCTGCTGGCCGGCGAAGGAGGCCTCCGGAAGATCCTCGGCGGTGGCCGAAGAGCGCACGGCCACCGCCGGTTCGCCCATCTCCCCGTAGGCCTTGCGGATGGCCAGTTCGAGTTCGTCCGGAAGTGGGGACTGCTCGATCCAGCGCCTGATGGTGCGGCCGGCCTCGGCCAGCGCCGTCACGTCGTCGATGTCGAGCTCTGCCAGCAGCGGAACAATGCGTCCGTCCAGGCCGTTCCTGTGCATGAACTGGCGGAAGGCGTGGGCCGTGGTGGCAAAGCCGCCCGGTACCCGTACACCGGCTGCGGACAGAGTGGCGATCATCTCGCCGAGGGAGGCGTTCTTGCCGCCCACCTCGGGGACGTCCTTCATGGAGAGTTCCTGGAACCAGACGATTTGTTGTTCTTGCATGACGTTCACCGGTGGCCGTTGGACTTCGGCTCATCCTGAAAGGTTACCGGGTGAAAATCAATGGTGGCGGCATGGAAATGCCAATGGGGTCAGGGTCGGAGGTGGCGATCAGGCCCAGAGGCTGTCCAGGGGAAACTCGGTGGCGTCGAAGGGCGGCTGGCGAACGGGATCGTCGTCCTTGAGCGTGGCGAGCAGGGTCCAGCGCCCGTTGTCCAGCTCGTACACCTCCAGCGTCTTCAGGTCGGGGTCCACCAGCCAGAGATGGCGTACCCCTTCGCGGGCGTAGATGGGCATCTTCAGTACCCGGTCGGTGCGGGCGGTGGCAGGGGAGAGGATCTCGCATACCCAGTCGGGCGCAAGCTCGAACCAGGCTGTATCGGGCAGCTCGGGCATGCGTTCGCGCCGCCAGCCGGCGAGGTCCGGTACCAGGATCTCCTCGCCCAGGTGGAGCTCGGGTTCGTCGAGGATCCACCAGCCACCAGGGCCGCCGCTGCCTCGACCATAAGGGTTCCACAGGTGACCACCCAAAGCGGAATACGCCACGGCATGTCTGGGTGCGGGCCTGGGGTGGGTATGAAGGCTGCCGTGAATGATTTCCCCCACCTGGTTTTCCGCCAGGGCGAGGAGGTCCTCGTAGGTGGCTTTTCGCTTGGCGGTCTGGCTCATGAAGACCTGTTTAGCACCTTGTTCATTTCTTGGCAACAGTCAATCGTCCGGTGCAGAAGCCGCATTTGCGCTGCGAATCGGACAAAGACCAGGGTGGTGATGCCCTATCGTTGGCGAGAAAAAGGCGGCCCGCGGGCCGCCTGATGTTCGTGGCCATTCAGGGCTGCTTCAGCGGTTGAGCCGGTTCTCGATGAGGTGATCCACCACCGAGGGATCGGCTAGGGTGGAGGTGTCACCCAGGTTGTCCAGCTCGTTGGCGGCGATCTTGCGCAGGATGCGGCGCATGATCTTCCCGGAGCGGGTCTTGGGCAGCCCCGGTGCCCACTGGATGTAGTTAACCTTGGCGATGGGGCCGATCTCCTTGCGCACCAGGTCGACCAGCTCCTGCTTCAGCTCGTCGGTGCCTTCCTCGCCGGCCATCAGGGTCACGTAGGCGTAGATGCCCTGGCCCGTGATGGGGTGCGGGAAGCCCACCACCGCCGCCTCGGCCACCTTGTCGTGCAGCACCAGGGCCGACTCGATCTCGGCGGTGCCCAGGCGGTGGCCGGAGACGTTGAGCACGTCGTCCACCCGGCCGGTGATCCACCAGTAGCCGTCCTCGTCGCAGCGGGCGCCGTCGCCGGTGAAGTAGTAGCCGGGATAGGCGGAGAAGTAGGTCTCCTTGAAGCGCTTGTGGTCGCCGAAGACGGTGCGCATCTGCCCCGGCCAGGGCGCCTTGATCACCAGGTTGCCGCGGTTTGGCAGCTCCAGTTCGTTGCCCTGGTCATCCATGAGTCCCGGCTGGACACCGAAGAAGGGCTTCGTGGCGGAGCCGGGCTTTAGACCGTGGGCGCCGGGCAGGGGGGTGATCATGTGGCCACCGGTCTCGGTCTGCCACCAGGTGTCCACGATGGGGCAGCGGCCGTCGCCCACCACGTGGTAGTACCATTCCCAGGCCTCGGGGTTGATGGGTTCGCCCACGGTGCCCAGCAGGCGCAGGGAGGCGCGGGAGGTCTTCTTCACCATCTCGTCGCCGCAGGCCATGAGGGCGCGGATGGCGGTGGGCGCGGTGTAGAAGATGTTGACCTGGTGCTTGTCCACAACCTGCCAGAAGCGCGAGGCGTCGGGGTAGGTGGGGATGCCCTCGAACATGAGGGAGATGGCGCCGTTGGCCAGGGGACCGTAGACGATGTAGGTGTGGCCTGTGACCCAGCCCACGTCGGCGGTGCACCAGTAGATGTCGCCCTCGTGGTAGTCGAAGGTGAGCTTGTGGGTGATGGCGGCGTAGACCATGTAACCGCCGGTGGTGTGCAGCACCCCCTTGGGTTTGCCGGTGGAGCCGGAGGTGTAGAGGATGAAGAGCGGGTCCTCGGCGTCCATGGGTTCGGCGGGGCAGTCGGCGGAGGCGTTGGCCATGGCCTCGTGGTACCAGACGTCCCGCTCTTCGTGCCATTCCACGGGCTCGCCACCGCGCCGGATGACGATGCAGCTGTGCACGTTGGGGCAGCTTTCGAGCGCCTGGTCGGCATTGGCCTTGAGCGGCACCTTCTTGCCGCCGCGGATGGACTGGTCGGCGGTGATGACGGTGCGGCAGTCGGAGTCGAGGATGCGGTCGCGCAGGGCGTCGGGGGAGAAGCCGCCGAACACCACCGAGTGAATGGCGCCGATGCGGGCGCAGGCGAGCATGGCCACGGCCGCTTCGGGCACCATGGGCATGTAGATGGCTACCGGGTCGCCCTTCTTCACCCCGCGTGACTTGAGCACGTTGGCGAACTTGCACACCTCTTCATGAAGCTCGCGGTAGGTGATGTGCTTGTCCTCGCTGGGATCATCGCTCTCCCAGATGATGGCGGTCTGGTCGCCGTGCGTCTCCAGGTGGCGGTCGAGGCAGTTGTAGCAGGCGTTGAGCTTGCCGTTCTCGAACCAGCGGATGTGGATGTCGTCGGTGAAGTCCCAGTCCAGGACGTTGTCCCACTTCTCGAACCAGTCGATGTATTTTTCCGCCTGTTCCGCCCAGAACCCTTCGGGGTCTTCCACCGAGCGCTGGTACATGGCTTCGTACTCTTCGGCGGTGACGTTGGCCTGGGCCGCGAAGGCTTCGGGGACGGGATAGAATGCTTCTTCGGACATTGTCGGGGTCTCCCTTGTTGGTATTGTGGTCTTTTGTAAGGCAGCGGCTTGAGAAGGTCAAGCGCGTGTCAGGAAATTCTTCAAAGGGGGTGGCTTGCGGCTGTAACTGTTGCCCACCTGTACCAGGAACAGCTCAGCCGTGGCAATGGCGTCGCACAGCGCATTGTGCGCCTGGTAGCGGGGCAGTCCGTAGCGCTCGCGCAGGTTGAACAGGCGCAGTTCCTTGTCCTTGTAGGGTTGGTTGCGCTGTTCGAAACGCCGCTTGGCAAGCATCAGGGTGTCGATCACCGGCAGCACCGGTGCCATGCCGTAGAGCTTGTGACAGGCAGCCTGAAGGAAGCCTGTCTCCACCTTCGCGTGGTGGGCCAGCATCACCTTGCCCGCCAGTTCTGTCAGCAATCCACCGATCACGATCTCCAGGGGTGTGCCGTCCGCTACCTGGTCGTCGGTGATCTGGTGGATGGCGACATTGTCCCCATCGAGCGTTCGCTTGCTGTGGATGACGAGATGGCGCGCGGTAGCGAGCTCGATCCGCCCTTGTACGACCTGGACATGGCCGACGCTCAACAGGTGGTCCTTTTCGGGGTCGAGCCCGGTGGTCTCGAAGTCCATGGCGAGAAGGGGTACCTCGGGGATGGGGGTCCGCGGTGCCGGAAAGGGCGTTTCCAGGAACCGTTTCAAGGGCCCCTCGGGTGCCTTTTTCAGCAGCCGCAGCCGCTTCGCCTCGTTGCTGAAGGGCAAGCGAGTCTTCGATCTCGTGAAAGATTTTGGGACATCCGAGTCCCCAAAATCGACTCGATCTTCGACAACTCATTGGTGCCCCGGACGTCCTGGTCAGCCGGCGTTCCGCCACAACATCGCAAGCTCGTTGCGGCTACACACCGGCC
>QNZQ01000225.1 GCA_003972985.1 Gammaproteobacteria bacterium
CGAAGGCGCCAAAGGGGATCCCAAGGGAGCATCCGAACGCGGCGTCCAGTCATATGGGAGACCGGTGTGTAGCCGCAACGAGCTTGCGATGTTGTGGCGGAACGCCGGGTGACCAGGACGGCCGGGGCACCAATGAGTTGTCGAAGATCAAGTCGATTTTGGGGACTCGGATGTCCCAAAATCTTTCACGAGATCGAAGACTCGCTTGCCATCCATGGTTTGTGAGAATTTGACCTGGAGCATGCAATAGAAGGTTTGGGTGGTCAAGCGGCAGGGTTCATGCTGGAATATAGGGTCCTGAAACCCAAGCCCTCCTGCCGCCCTATTGTTCATGCCGCGACATCTGCTCAAACGCTTCGCTCCGGATCACCAGACGATCCGCGATCACAAGCACATGCAGATATTCGGCAAGCTGCTGCACGATCCGAACCTCTGGCATCTAAACCGCCGCTCGGTGGCCGGCGCCTTCGCCGTGGGTCTCTTCTGGGCCATGATCCCTATCCCCTTCCAGATGGTGGCCGCTGCCGCAGCCGCCATCGTCTTCCGGGTCAACCTGCCCATCTCGGTGGCACTGGTGTGGATCTCCAATCCCATCACCATGCCTCCCATCTTCTATTTCAACTACCTGGTGGGGACCTGGCTGTTGCCGGCCCATGAGCCGCTGGGTGACGTGCAGATGACCATGGAGTGGCTCAGTCACAGCCTGGGGGAGATCTGGCAGCCGCTCTACCTGGGCTCGGTGGTGGTGGGGCTGATCCTGGCGACACTGGGCTACCTGGGCATTCGCGGATTCTGGCGCTGGCACGTGCTGCGCCAGTATCATCGCCGCCGTCAGAGAGGACGCAAGACGCCTTCCACCAGCTGAAACACCCTGTCCATGCGCTGCGCCAGGCCGGGATCGTGGGTGACGATGATGAAGCTGGTGCCCCGCTCCCGGTTGAGCTCCAGCATCAGGTCGTAGATGCCGGCGGCCGTTCCCGGATCGAGATTCCCCGTGGGCTCGTCGGCCAGCACGCAGTCGGGACCCGAAACCAGGGCGCGCGCCACGGCGGTGCGCTGGCGTTCCCCCCCGGAGAGCTCCGCGGGCTTGTGCCGGATCCTGGCGCCCAGGCCCACCCGTTCCAGCATGGACTTCGCCTGCTGGCGTGCCTCCGGGATGGGCAGCCGGCGCAGCAGCAACGGCATGGCCACGTTCTCCAGCGCAGTGAACTCCGGGAGCAGGTGGTGGAACTGGTAGATGAACCCGAGGTGCCGGTTGCGCAGCTGACAGCGCTTCGCCTCAGGCAGGCGGGTGAAGGGTTCCCCGTGGAGCAGCACCTCGCCGGCATCCGGCTCGTCCAGCCCGCCCAGGCAGTGCAGCAGGGTGCTCTTGCCCGAACCCGAGGCGCCGACGATGGCTACCTGCTCGCCGTTCTCCACGCGCAGGTCCACGCCCCGCAGCACCTCCACGTCCACGGGGCCCGTGGTGTAGGTGCGCCTGAGATCCCGGCTCTCCAAGGCAACGTTATTCATAGCGCAGCGCCTCGGCAGGCAGGGTCCGGTAGGCGTTCCAGGCCGGGTAGAGGGTCATGAGAAAACTGCACAGGAAGGAGCCGGCCCCCACCAGCAGCACGTCGTCCCAGTGCAGGTCGGAGGGCAGCATGCTGATGTAGTAGACGTTAGGATCGATGAAGTGGACGTTGAAGACCGACTCGATCCAGCCCACCACCTGCTCCACGTTGAGCGCCAGGGCCACGCCGCCAACGACGCCCAGCAGGGTTCCCACCAGGCCGATCACCGATCCCTGGACGATGAAGATGTTCATGATCTGGCGCGGCGAGGCACCGAAGGTCTTGAGAATGGCGATGTCGGCCCGCTTGTCCACCACCACCATCACCAGGGTGGCGACGATATTGAAGGCGGCGATGACCACGATGAAGAAGAGCAGCAGCCCCATCATGCGCTTCTCCATCTTCAGCGCGGCAAAGAAGTTGCGGTGCTGGTCGGTCCAGTCGGTGACGCGGAAGTAGCCCCGGAACTCCCTGGCCAGCTCCAGGGAGACCTGCCTGGCGGCGAAGACGTCGTCGAGCTTCAGGCGGATTCCGGATACGCTACCCTTCATCTGCAGCACGCGGGCCAGATCGTCCATGTTGACCATGGCCACGCCCCGGTCGTATTCGCCCATCCCCACGCTGAAGATACCGCTCACCGTGAAGCGCTTCATGCGTGGCATGGATCCGGTGGGCGTGGCAGTGAAACGTGGTACCAGCAGGGTGACCTTGTCGCCCACCCGTACGCCGAGCACGAAGGCCAGCTCCCGGCCGAGAATGATATTGAAGCTGCCCGGCGCCAGGTCCTTCAGTGATCCCTGCTGCATGTGCTCGCCTACGTCCACCACCGCAGGCTCCAGGGCCGGGTCGATGCCCCGTACCACGGCGCCGCTCACCTGGCGACCGTGTACCAGCATGGTCTGGCTCTCCACGTAGGGTGCCGCCCCGATGACCCGGGGATGCCGAAGCGCCTTCTCCAGCGCCTGCTGCCAATCCTTCAGGCCCCCGGAGAGCGCCTGGATGTCGGCATGCGAGGCCATGCCGAGGATGCGCTCACGCACCTCCTTGTGAAAGCCGTTCATCACCGAGAGCACGGTGATGAGCACGATCACCCCCAGGGTGATCCCCATGGTGGAGATGAAGGAGATGAAGGAGATGAAGTGGTTGCGCCGCTCGGCCCGCGTGTAACGCAGGCCGACCCAGACTGACAGGGGATAGAACATGGGGGCGCATTATACCCCCAAGGCAGAGGCCAGCGGCCGCCTACTTCTTCTTGCTTCCCTTCTTCTGCCGGGCGTTGCGCGCTTTCTTGGCCTTGCGTGCCGCACGTTGCGCCTTGGCCTTGGCGGCGGCCTTCTTTGCCTGCTTGGCCGAATACTTGCGGTATTCCTCGAGCTGGCTCTGCAACTTGGCCTGCTCAATCTTCTTCCGTTCGCTCTGGGTGGTGACCTTGCCCATCACCTCCTGCGCCTTTTTCAGCGCACGGTCGGCATCCTTTGCCGCCGACTGGGCCGCCGCGGCGGCCTTCTGTGCCTTGCGGATGGCCTTTTCCAGCTTGGCGAGGGTCTTTTCCTCCTTGCTCCTGCCGGCCTTCTTCTTGGACTTCTTCTCTTTCTTGGGCATCGTCATTCCTTCAGTGGTTGTAGACCTTGGAAGGGGGGCCCACGATCAGGGGATCGGGCTCACCCACTGTCTCAAGATCTTTGTTGGGATAATCCAGGTTATAAAGAAAGTGTCGCATACAATTGATTCTTGCGCGTTTTTTGTCGTCCGACTTCACCACGGTCCAGGGCGCATCTGCGGTGTTGGTGTAGAAGAACATCGCCTTGCGCGCATTGGTGTAGTCATCCCAGCGCTCCAGGGACTGCAAATCGATGGGGCTGAGCTTCCAGTGCTTCAGTGGATCATGGTAGCGGGAGTGGAAACGCCGCAACTGCTCCTGCCGGCTCACCGAGAACCAGTACTTGAAGAAGATGGTGTCCGAGTTCACCAGCATGGTTTCGAGCTGGGGTGCCTGGCGCAGAAACTCCAGGTACTCCTCGTCGGTACAGAACCCCATCACCCGCTCAACGCCGGCCCGGTTGTACCAGGAGCGGTCGAAGAGCACCATCTCGCCCCGGGTGGGCAGGTGCTGGATGTAACGCTGGAAATACCATTCACCGCGCTCCCGCTCGGTGGGCTTCTCCAGCGCCACCACGTGGGCGGCCCGCGGATTGAGGTGCTCCATGAACCGCTTGATGGTGCCACCCTTTCCGGCCGCGTCCCGGCCCTCGAACAGCGCCAGGACCTTCTTCCCCTCGTCCTTCACCCAAGCCTGCACTTTGAGCAGCTCGATCTGCAACAGATGCTTCTGGTGCTCGTACTCCTCGAGCTCCATCTTCTCCGGGTAGGGGTATTCGCCCAGCTCGTAGCTCAGGCGCAGCAGTTTCTTGCCGGAGATGATCTTCGGCGATTCGAGCACCTTCTTGGGATTGCTCAGGCGCTTCAGCAGTTTCTTCAGTGTTTCCTTGTTCTTCTTTTTCTTGCCCATGGTCTTTTCCTTAATCCTTACCCTTAGCTGTTAAAAGATTCGCGGATTCAACTCGCTAGCCCGAATATTTCACCAAAAAGAAAGGCAAAACCTCTTTAATCCGTTATAATTCAGTTGCTTACGATGAACATTCGGGAGGTTTTGCCTGTGACAGACTGTACCCAAGAATCCTTTGAATTTCCAGCAGTA
>QNZQ01000046.1 GCA_003972985.1 Gammaproteobacteria bacterium
CTGGTATCGTTCATCTCGGGTAAGCTGCGTGTAGCCTCTCATCGTGCTCCTCTCTCTTGGTGGATTGAGTAAGCCGTGATGCTACCGCAGCTTACCCTCCCGCTCTAGATCGAGTTGCACTTACGAGTTGAATCCAAGGCGGAATTTTGAGCTGGTTAGCGGCTTATTTGCTCATAGGGTGAATAAGGCGGGATGAGCCCTGAAGTGCGGCCATCATACGCAGCCTGTCGGCCGGTATCCACCTTCCCTAAACGAAATTGAGCACCCGGTCGGGGAATGAAGGCAGAAAAACCTAGGAACCACACTCAAAACCCGACATCCCTCACACAAACAGCGGATCATGGAACCCCTCCCGATCCCTGGTATACAAAAAACGTTACACTAGTCGTCCAAGCGCTATACTGAACAATGTAACCATGCATGCAAACGATCAAACGCTGATGCTCAGATGGTAATGACCAAGCGACAGAATACCGGTGGCCATCCTGTTCTTGCCGAAGAGCAGGATGATACTTTGTCGCGTAGCGGTGACCAGCACCAGCACGTGGTGATCATCGACGACCAGGCCACCGGCAGGACCATACTGGAAAGGGTGGTCCAGAATATCTCGCCCAACATCACGCAGAGTTCCTATGCGGACCCGTATGAAGCACTGGAGGCCTGCAGGAAGCGCCCCCCCGATCTCCTGATCACCGATTACCGCATGCCGATCCTCAACGGCATCGAGGTAATCCGGGAATTTCGCAGGATCCCGGGGTGCACGGAAACCCCCATCGTCGTGGTCACCATCGTCGAAGACAAGAAGATCCGCTACGAAGCCCTGGAGGCCGGCGCAACGGACTTCCTCAACCGCCCCTTCGATCACTACGAATGCCAGGCGCGCTGCAAAAATCTGCTGCTGCTGCACAGGTACCAGCAGGAAGCGACGCACCGCGCCCGGAACCTGGAGCTGCAGATCGCCTTTGCCACGCAGCAGATCAAGCGGCGCGAACACGAAACGCTCTTCTGCCTGGCCAAGGCCGGCGAGTTCCGTGACGAAGGCACCGGCAACCACATCCAGCGCATGGCGCACTACTCCGTAGTCATCGCCAAGGCGCTCGGGCTGCCGGCGCATACGCTGGACGAGCTGGAATACGCCTCCCCCATGCATGACATCGGCAAGATCGGCATTCCCGACGCCGTCCTGCTCAAGCCGGGCAAGCTGACCACCGAAGAGTGGGAGGTGATGAAACAGCACACCATCATCGGCTACGACATCCTGGCCAAGAGCAACTCACCCTACCTGCAGATGGCGGCCTCCATTGCGCTTTCTCACCACGAGCGCTGGGATGGCAGCGGCTACCCGAACGGCCTTTCGGGCGAGGAGATTCCCATCGAATCCCGCATCGTGGCCATTGCCGACACCCTGGATGCCCTGACCACGGTCCGCCCCTACAAGGAGCCCTGGCCGCTGGAGAAGAGCTTCGAATACATCCGGGAAAACGCGGGCAGGCACTTCGACCCTGCCTGTGTCGAGGCCTTCTTTGCCGAAAGGGAAAAGATCGAGGAAATCTACCGGAACTGCTCGGATCTCAACGGGAAGGAGTGCGACTTTCCCGAGGTCGAAGGAGAAAGCTGAGCATTTCCTTCAGATGACACGTGAAAAACGCTGACCGCCGGCCTGTTTCAGGTAGGCATCGAAGGTCATGCAGATGTTGCGGATCAGCATCCTTCCCACCGGCAGCACCTGAATCGCCGTATCGGTAACCTCCAACAGGCCATCGGCAGCCATCTCTTCCAGCCGCGCAAGCTCGTTAGCAAAGTGCTCGCGGAAGTCGATTCCCCACTGCGCCTCCACGGCTGAAAAATCCAGCTGGAAATTGCAGATCAGGCGGGTGATCACATCCCGGCGCAACTCATCCTCCCGCGTCAGCTCCAGGCCCCGGAAAACCGCCAGCTCACCGGCGTCGATCCTTGCGTAGTACTGCTCCAGGTCCTTGATGTTCTGGGCGTAGCAGTTGCCCACCATGCCGATGGAGGTGATCCCCAGGCCGACGAGATCGCAGTCGGCATGGGTGGAATAGCCCTGGAAGTTGCGGTACAGGGTGCCTTCACGCTGGGCGATGGCCAGCTCGTCGTCGGGGCGGGCGAAGTGGTCCATGCCGATGTAGACATAGCCGGCATCGGCCAGCTTCTGCGCCGTCATGTGCAGGATCTCCAGTTTCACCTCCGGCGGCGGCAGCTCGTCGGCATTGATACGCCGCTGCGGCTTGAAGATCTGCGGCAGGTGCGCGTAGTTGAACACCGAGAGGCGGTCCGGCCCCACCTCGATGATGCGGTCCAGGGTGCGCTCGAAGCTCTCGCGGCTCTGGAAGGGCAGCCCGTAGATCAGGTCGATGCTCACCGAGCGGAAGCCCTCGGCGCGTGCCGCATCGAGCACCGCCAGGGTCTCCTCCTCGCTCTGGATGCGGTTCACCGCCTGCTGCACGCGGGGATCGAAATCCTGCACACCGAGGCTCATGCGGTTGAAGCCGATCTCGCGCAACAGGGCCACCGTCTCGGCGGTAGCCTCGCGCGGGTCGATCTCGATAGAATACTCCCCCTGGTCGTCGGGCAGCAGCTGGAAATGCTCGCCGGTGACGCACATCAGTTCGCGCATCTCGTCATGGCTGATGAAGGTGGGCGTGCCGCCACCCCAGTGCAGCTGGGTCACCGGGCGGCTGAAGTCGAAGAGCTCACCCTGCAGGGCGATCTCGCGGTGCAGCCGGGCCAGGTACTCGTTGCCCTTGCTGCGATCCTTGGTGGCCACCTTGTTGCAGGCGCAGTAGAAACAGATGGTGTCGCAGAAGGGAATGTGGAAATAGAGCGACAGCGGTCGGCCGCTGGCGTTGCTCTCCCGGGCGATGCGCGCGTAGTCGGCGTTGCCGAAGCCCTCGTGGAACTGCACCGCCGTGGGATAGGAGGTGTAGCGCGGGCCGCTCTGGTCGTACTTGGCGATGAGCGCGTCATCGAGAATCAGGTCCTGTTGCACGATTACTCCTCTTCGACCTCGAGCCCCTTGCGATGGGTCTCGTTGATCTGCTTGAGCAGGGTATGGAATGGAATCTGGTCGCCGTGGCGGTGCACGATCTCCATGAAGGGCAGGTCTTCCCGCCCGAAGTGGTAACTGCCCTCGGCCATCCGGTTGTAGAGATCCTTGATGCCCTCGGTGAGGGGCTCCAGCCAGGCCGGGAAGCGGATCATGTCGTCCTCCATCTCGTAGAGCAGGCAGTCACGCAGGTCGTCCACCTCGAACACGGCATTCTTCACCCATTCCACATACTCATCGGCACTCTTCGCACGACGCAGACTCATGGTTGGCACTCCTCAAGAAACTGGGGTTGGTACTGTTGAAGCTGTTCGGCGGTGAGCAGGAAGACACCGTGCCCGCCCCGCTCGAACTCCAGCCACAGGAAGGGGACCCTCGGATAGCGGGCCACGAGATGCCCCATGCTGTCCCCTACCTCGACGATCATGATACCACCGGGACGCAGCCAGTGAGCGCCTTCGCAGAGAATCCGGGCGACGATATCCATGCCGTCGCTGCCCGCCTCCAGCCCCAGGGCCGGCTCGTGGCCGTACTCGTCGGGCAGGGTCTGCATCTCCTCGCTGCTCACGTAGGGCGGGTTGCTGACGATGAGGTCGTAGCGCGCCGCGGGCAGATCGTCGAAGAGGTCGGAGCGGAACAGCTCGACGCGCTCCTCGAGCAGGTACCGATCCACGTTCACCTGCGCCACTTCCAGCGCCGAGGGCGAAATGTCCGAAGCGTCCACCAGCGCGTGGGGCAGGTAGTGCGCACAGGCGATGCCGATGCAGCCGCTGCCGGTGCAGAGATCGAGAATACGCAGCTCGTCATGATCCTGGAGCCAGGGCTGGAAACCCTGCTCGATCAGCTCGGCGATGGGGGAACGGGGCACCAGCACGTTTTCGTTCACGTAAAAGGAGAGTCCGGCGAACCACGCCTCGTGGGTGATGTAGGCCGCCGGCATCCGTTCCTCCACGCGACGCGAGAGATAATCGAGCACGCGCTGCTTCTCATCATGCGACAACCTCGCATCCAGGTAATTCTACTTTGTCACATTATGTCTTGCGTGCGCGGAGCTATGTGGTTATCATTAACACATTGTTTTATAAAGGTATTTTACGATGACCTCGCAAAATTTCCACTACCGCCTTGGAAAAGGCCCTTCAGCGGCTCCCAGATCACCT
>QNZQ01000177.1 GCA_003972985.1 Gammaproteobacteria bacterium
GGTGTGTAGCCGCAACGAGCTTGCGATGTTGTGGCGGAACGCCGGGTGACCAGGACGGCCGGGGCACCAATGAGTTGTCGAAGATCGAGTCGATTTTGGGGACTCGGATGTCCCAAAATCTTTCACGAGATCGAAGACTCGCTTGCGCCGTTACCGGCTCGGTGAATCAGCACGGACAGATGCAGGCGGTAGGCGGGATCTGCGAGAAGATCGAGGGTTTCTTCGACATCTGCCGGGCGAAGGGCCTGGATGGCAGTCACGGGGTGATCATCCCGGCCATCAACGTGGCCGACCTGATGTTGCGGGAGGAGCTGGTGGAAGCGGCGCGCAAGGGGCTCTTCCACGTCCATGCGGTGGATCACGTGGAGCAGGCCATGGAACTGCTCACCGGCCTGCCGGCCGGCGTGGCCGACAGCCAGGGGCGCTATCCGTCGGGGAGCGTCAATGGTCATGTCCAGGCCCGCCTCGCGCAATGGGTGGCCCTGCGCCAGCAGTATGCCGCCCAGGGGAAATTCGATGAGTGAGGAGCTGCGCTGGGAGCACTTTTCCCACCAGGCGGACATCGGCGTGCGGGGCCATGGCCGCACGCCGGAAGAGGCCTTCGAGGCAGCCGCCCTGGCGCTCACGGCGGTGGTGACCGATCCGCGGAAGGTGCTGCCGGAGAAAAGGGTGGAGATCGCCTGCGAAGCACCGGACCTGGAACTGCTCCTTGTGGACTGGCTCAATGCCCTTATCTACGAGATGAGCACCCGGAAAATGCTCTTCCGCCGTTTCGAGGTGAAACTGGAGGATGGCAGGTTGCAGGGAACCGCCTCGGGTGAGCCCATCGATCTCCAGCGCCACCAGCCCGCGGTGGAGGTAAAGGGGGCGACCTACACCGAACTCGAAGTGAAACAGGCGGGCGATGAATGGATCGCCCAGTGCGTGGTGGACGTATGAGCAATATCGAGCGCGAACAGCTGGTGCAGGTGACCGATTACCGGTGGGAGATGGCACCGCGGGAAAAGATGGCGGTGCCGGTGGTGATCTTCGCCAGCCGTGAACTCGTCGAGGCGATGGACGAGCGGGTCTTCGAGCAGGCGCGCAACGTGGCCATGCTGCCCGGCATCGTAAAGGCCTCCCATGCCATGCCCGATGCGCACTGGGGCTATGGCTTCCCCATTGGTGGCGTGGCCGCCTTCGACCCGGAGCAGGGTGGGGTGGTCTCCGCCGGCGGCGTGGGCTTCGATATCTCCTGTGGTGTGCGCACCCTGCTCACCGGCCTTCGGCGCGCGGAGATCGAGGCGCGGGCCGAGCGCCTGGCCGATTCGCTGGCGGCCAACATTCCAGCCGGCCTCGGCAGCAAGGGGCTGATCCGGCTCAACGACAAAGAGATGACCGCCATGCTGGCGGGGGGCGCCCGCTGGGCGGTGGAGCGGGGCTATGGCAGCGAAGCCGACCTGGAACGCATCGAAGAGCGTGGCTGCATGGCCGGCGCCGAGCCCGACCAGGTTTCCCCGCGGGCGCGCGAACGCCAGCGCCAGGAGATGGGTACCCTGGGTTCCGGGAACCACTACCTCGAGGTCCAGGAAGTGAGCGAGGTCTTCGACGAGGCGGCGGCCAGGGCCTATGGTGTGCAGGAAGGTGACGTGGTGGTGAGCATCCACTGCGGATCACGCGGGCTGGGCCACCAGATCGGGACCGAGTTTCTCAAGCGCATGGTGGTGGAGGCGCCGAAACACGGCATCCAGCTGCCCGATCGTGAGCTCGCCTGCGCACCCCTCCGCTCCAAGCTGGGCCAAGCATACCTGGGCGCCATGCGCGCGGGCATCAACTGTGCACTGGCCAACCGCCAGATCGTCACCCATCTCACCCGCGAGATGTTCGAGCGCCTGTTTCCCGATCACCCGCTGCGCCTGCTCTACGACGTCTCCCACAACACCTGCAAGGAGGAGTGGCACGAGGTGGAGGGCCAGCGGCGGCGCCTCTTCGTGCATCGCAAGGGGGCTACACGCGCCTTCGGCCCCGGGCACCGCGAGCTTCCCGAGGCGCTGCGTCCCGTGGGTCAGCCGGTACTCATCGGCGGTTCCATGGGCACGGCGTCTTATATTCTCCGTGGTACTACCGAGTCGGAGACGCTCGCCTTCAGCTCCGCCTGCCACGGTGCCGGCCGTGCCATGAGCCGCCGCGCCGCCACGCGCAAGTGGCAGGGCTCACGGGTGGTCTCAGACCTGGCGGCGCGGGGCATACTCATCCGCAGCCCCTCCATGCGCGGCGTGGCCGAGGAGGCGCCCGATGCCTACAAGGACGTGTCGGAAGTGGTGGAGTCGGCCCACCGGGCCGGCCTGGCGAGGAAGGTGGCCAGGCTGGTGCCGCTGATCTGCATCAAGGGGTGAGGAATCAGCTCACCCTGGGATCCACCAGCAGCAGCCGCGTGTGCGAGGCGATGTCGTGCCAGGCGCGCTTCTGCGGGTCGAAGAGTATCCAGAGGAAGCCCAGCCCCAGCACCAGCCAGGAGAGGATGGCCACACCGTAGCGCACCAGCGCCTGTTTCAGGCTCACCGGGCCGCCCTCTTCCGAGAAGAGCCGCAGCCGCCAGGCGCGCATGCCCAGGGTCTGGCCGCCGTGGGTCCAGAACCAGATGTGGAAACCC
This sequence comes from Gammaproteobacteria bacterium, assembly GCA_003972985.1. Taxonomy (GTDB): domain Bacteria; phylum Pseudomonadota; class Gammaproteobacteria; order Chromatiales; family Chromatiaceae; genus Thiolapillus. The sequence goes on from QNZQ01000177.1 coordinate 2,633, forward strand.
ACACCCACGAACAGCATCCACAGGGTCATGAAGGTGCGGAAAACGGGATGTTCCTGCAGGTTCTCCAGGCCGAAGCCCATGGCCAGCGGCAGGTAGACCAGGGTGAAGGCCACCACCACCAGCGCCAGCACCAGCAGGGCGTCGTAGAGCATGGCGGCCAGCCGGCGCAGCAGGCCGGGGAGGGCGGCATTTTCCAAGGACAGGGTGGTTTCGCTCATGGGGCGGAGTTTAACCCAGATAGTCCATTGGGTGACGCGTCGCCTAATGAACTATTCTGGGTTCAACCCCTCCCGGAGCTTCGTAGTAGTATTTGGTTCATGCTGGAAAAGCGCCGTTCCCTGCTCAAGGATCTGCTGCGCCGCGTGCCCATGCCGGTGCTGGCGGCGCTGTTCGGCCTGCTCACCGCGGCGGCGGTGTGGATCGTCATCGATCCGATCCAGACCCGCGCCATCAACAACATCTTCCGGCAGGAACTGAGCGAGCAGCTGGAGACCCGGGCCAGGGAGTCCATGCTGCGCTTCGACAGCTTCGTCCAGTCCTACGTCAACACCACCCGCCTGCTCGCCAACCATCGCCGCATGGCCGACTACCTGGAACCGCTGGTGTGGTTCTCCGCCGACGACGAGCCCCCGCTGGTATACCGTGAGCGACCACCGCTGTGGCTGCCGGTCAGTGCCATCGAGGGGTTGCCGGTGCGACCCAGCCACGCCATCCTTGCCGACGTGGAAGGCAAGATCCGCGAGATCTACCAGCTCAGTGACCAGGGGTTGCCACCGGAGGCTTCCCAGGAGATCTCCCACGTCATCGCCAACATCGGCCAGCAGGCCTACATGACCCGCCTCGACGGTCAGCTCTACCTGCTCATCGCCGAGCGGGTGGAGGATGCGAGTTACTACCACATGGGCTCTCTGGTGCTGCTGGTGCCGGTGAACACCCGCTTTCTCGCTGCTTCGCAACAGCGCGCGCCCGATTCAGAGATCACCGTTGCACTGGTGGATGGCGATGCCCAGACCATCATTGCCGCCAGCGGGACCGACCGGTTGCTCGAGGGCCAGACGCTGCAGGAGGTTCAGAAAAACTACGTGGCCACGGTCCAGTCCTTCTTCGAGTATGGCAACACGCCGCTCAATCTCCTGTTCGCCACCCTCATGCCCCGGGACGTGATCGATGCCACCCGCCAGCGCATCGTCGCCGTGGAGCGGCGCCACCGTCTCACCGGTGCCGCCATCGTGGGCCTGATCTTCGTGCTCTTCTTCATTCTCATCTCCAACCGCATCAACCGCCTGCTCAAGCGGGTGGCGGCCTTCTCCAGCCGCGCGCTGCACATCGAGCAGCCCATGCCCCAGGGCGGTAACCGGCTGCTCATCATGGAGGACTGGATCCGCAGCTTCACCCAGGCGGTGATAAAGGCGCGGGAGGAGATGCGTGCCCATTTCACCGCCGAGATCAGGGAGCGGGAGGCGCTCAAGACGGCGGTGCTG
>QNZQ01000001.1 GCA_003972985.1 Gammaproteobacteria bacterium
ACACACCGGCCTCCCATATGACTGGACACCGCGTTCGGATGCTCCCTTGGGATCCCCTTTGGCGCCTTCGGCACGTCGGGTATCCCGTGTCGCCTCGCGGCTACCGGGGACTACCCGCCTTCGCTTCGCTCTCCATGGCGGGCAGCGAATGAGGGTGCAGATGAGCCCCAGCTTCTGCTTCATGCCGCCGGAGAGGTTCTTCATGGCCCGCTGGCGAAAGGGGGCCAGGCGCGTGGCCTCCAGCAGCCGTCCCTTGCGCCTGGCGAGCTCGGCAGGCGGAACTTCCCGCAAGCGGGCAAAGAAGTCGATGTTCTCCTCCACCGAGAGCTCGGGGTAGAGGTTCAGCCCCAGTCCCTGGGGCATGAACCCGATGTGCGCCTTGACCCGTTCGGCATTGGCCTCGGAGTCCACGGGCACGCCAAAAATGCGGATCTCGCCCTCTTCATAGGAGAGGACGCCGGCAGCAGCCTTCATCAGACTGCTCTTGCCGGCCCCATCGGGGCCGATAAGGCCGAAGATCTCTCCCTTGGCCACCTCGAGATCGACGTTGCTTACCGCCACCCGTTTCCGGTAGCGTTTGCCGAACCGCTTCGCTTCGAGAAGGATCATGGTTCCCGGCTACCAGCGGGGCGGCTCCCAGGGAACCCCATCGCGCCAGCGGATCACCGCATCGGCGGGCAGTCCCGGGGTGAGCCGGTGATCCGGGTTCTCCTCCAGGTAGAGCTTCACGGCGTAGACCAGTTTCACGCGCTCGTCGGGGGTCTGAACCTCCTTCGGCGTGAACTGGGCACGCGAGGCGATATAGCGCACCCTGGCCTCGAAGGGCCGATCGGGAAACGCGTCGGTGTAGATGCGCGCTTCCAGGCCCAGACGCAGCTTGCCGATCTCCTTCTCCGGCACGTACACCTTGAGGTAGAGACGGTCGAGGTCCACCACGGTGAGCAGAGGGGCACCCGGCGAGACCACCTCGCCTTCATCGACGATACGCGTGGTGACCGTTCCCGCCACGGGCGCCTTCACCTCCAGGTCGTCCAGCACGCTCTGCGCCTCGTCGAGGGCCGCTGCCGCTTGCCGCTTCTGCGCCGCCACTGCTGCCACTTCCTGTTCCCGCGCGTGGATCTCCTCGCGGCCCAATTCGGCTTCCGCCAGCCGCTTGTGCGCCTGCTCCAGGGCAGCCATGGCGGTGGCGAGGTCGGCGCGTGCCACCTCCCAGGCCAGTTCTGCCTGGTCGGCGGCGTAGCGGTCCACGGCGCCCGTCTTGGTCAGTTCCCGGTAGCGCTTGGCGTCCTTGCGGGTCTGGTGGGCACGTGACTTGGCGGCCTGCAGTGCGGCCTCGGCATGGGCCACGTCCGCCCTGGCGGTGTCGATCTTCAGGGGGATCTGCTGGCGCAGGATCCCGAGCTTCTTGCGCGCCGCGGCCAGCTGCGCCTCGGCGGCTTCCAGGGCAGACCTGGCCTGCTCCAGCTTTGCCCGAGTCTGGCGGTCGTCGAGGCGCACCACCACCTGCTCCTTGTGCACATCGTCCCCTTCCCTGGCGAGCAGTTCTTCGACCCTGCCGGCAAACTTGGATGCCAGGGTGTAGCGGTCACCCTCGAGCCGCCCGTTGGCCAGGATCAGCCCATCCGGCATCCCTTCCGTCTTCTGCCACTGCGTCCAGAAGAGGTAGGAGGCAACGGCTATGCCCAGTACCAGGAGGAGTAATACCAGCCCGTTACGTCCTTTCATCCGAAGAATCGGCTCCCGCCCAAATGCAACCTGGTGCACAGTTTGTGCACATTCACCCTCCACCTTCCCGAAAAATGGGCGGTACTTGGCATTCCCGAGGGCGTGCCACGGGTAGACTTGGCGCCAATCGAAAAGCAACCAATCTAAAGGCAAGATGGATTTCGACGGACTGCTCACGCTGACCATACCGCTGGTGGTGCTGCTGCTCTCCTGGCTGCTCTATAGCCTGGACCGCCAGGACCAGGACAAGGAACACTTCTGAGGCCCGTCGGCAAGAAGCGGCACCCGCGGTCCTCGAACGCCGACCGTCACATCAGGCGGATCGGTTCCTCTTCCAGCAATTGCAGCATGCGCGCGGCCAGTTGCAGGCCGTACTCGGTGAACTGTTCCAGGTCGCCGGGAAATTCGTCGGAACCCATGTCCCGCTCCTCCCCGCTCATCATCACCCGCACCCGGTAGCGGCCATGCTCCCGCTGGTTCGGCGGGTTCTCTTCCGAAGTGATGTAGAGAAAGGGCTCGCTTTCGCCCATTTCCACGAAGGCCATGATGTACTTGTAGTTCACCGGGTCGTCGCTCTCGATATCACCGAGCACGACCACGCTGAACGTGTCGATTTCGTAACGCCGCCTGGGAATGGCGGTCTTGATACTGGGTACCTTCACTTCTCTTTCCCCGGCTGTTGGTGCGGATTTCAAACCCACAAAAAAGAGTATTGAAATCCCTGCTGAAAGGGCTCATCATAATAACATACTAAATTACTCAACTATTGAGCCTTTCAAGAAAAAATGAGCACACAACAGGATACGCTGGACGACCTGGTCAAGGCGGGATATGAACACGGCTTCGTCTCCGATGTGGAATCGGAGACCCTGCCGCCGGGCCTGGACGAGGATACCATCCGCTTCATCTCCGCGAAGAAGAACGAACCGGAATGGATGCTGGAGTACCGTCTGAAGGCCTACCGCCACTGGCTCACCATGGAAGAGCCGGACTGGGCGCACCTGAAGATCGAGCCCATTGACTATCAGGCGATCTCCTACTATTCCGCGCCCAAGAAGGCAGGGGAAGGCCCCAAGAGCCTGGACGAGGTGGATCCCGAGCTCATCGAGACCTACAACAAGTTGGGCATCCCCCTGGAGGAGCAGAAGGCGCTGGCGGGCGTGGCCGTGGACGCGGTCTTCGACAGCGTCTCCGTGGCCACCACCTTCCGCGAGGACCTGGCCAAGGTGGGCGTCATCTTCTGCTCCATCTCGGAGGCGGTGCACGAATACCCGGAGCTGGTGAAGCAGTACCTGGGCAGCGTGGTGCCCCACACCGATAACTTCTTCGCCGCCCTCAACGCGGCGGTGTTCAGTGACGGCACCTTCGTCTACATCCCCGAAGGGGTGCGCTGCCCCATGGAGCTCTCTACCTATTTCCGCATCAACGCGAAGAACACCGGCCAGTTCGAGCGCACGCTCATCGTGGCAGACAGGGGCAGTTACGTGAGCTACCTGGAAGGCTGCACTGCGCCCATGCGCGACGAGAACCAGCTGCATGCGGCGGTGGTGGAACTCATCGCCCTGGAAGACGCCCATATCAAGTATTCCACCGTGCAGAACTGGTATCCCGGCGACGAGAACGGCGTGGGCGGCATCTACAATTTCGTCACCAAGCGCGGCGACTGTCGTGGCCACCGCTCGCACATCTCCTGGACCCAGGTGGAGACCGGCTCGGCCATCACCTGGAAGTACCCCAGCTGCATCCTGCAGGGGGACGATTCGGTGGGCGAGTTCTACTCGGTGGCAGTGACCCGCGGCTACCAGCAGGCCGATACCGGCACCAAGATGTACCACATCGGCAGGAACACCCGTTCCACCATCGTCTCCAAGGGCATCTCCGCTGCCCACGGGCAGAACGCCTACCGCGGGCTGGTGCGCATGTCGCCCAAGGCGGAGAACGCACGCAACCACACCCAGTGCGATTCCCTGCTCATCGGTGACCAGTGCGGCGCCCACACCTTTCCCTATATCGAGGTGCGCAACCCCACCGCCAAGGTGGAGCACGAGGCCACCACTTCCAAGATCAGCGAGGACCAGCTCTTCTACTGCCGCCAGCGCGGCCTGAAGGAGGAGGATGCCGTCTCCATGATCGTCAACGGCTTCTGCAAGGAGGTGTTCAACGAGCTGCCCATGGAGTTCGCGGTGGAGGCGCGCAAGCTGTTGGACATCACCCTGGAAGGCGCGGTGGGATGAGGCACAAGCGAGTCTTCGATCTCGTGAAAGATTTTGGGACATCCGAGTCCCCAAAATCGACTCGATCTTCGACAACTCATTGGTGCCCCGGCCGTCCTGGTCACCCGGCGTTCCGCCACAACATCGCAAGCTCGTTGCGGCTACACACCG
>QNZQ01000033.1 GCA_003972985.1 Gammaproteobacteria bacterium
GCATCAAGGCGATCAAGGTTCGGAGCCATGGCTTCCGCAACAAGGAGCGCTTTGCCAACGCCATTTACTTCCACCTTGGCGGACTCGATCTCTACCCAGAGGCCATCAGCCAGCAACTGTTACCCACCTGATTTGGTGAAGAGCCCAAATCATTTTGCCCTACTCCCGAACCGGGTCATGCCCTCTGAACAACGCAAGCCACTGCCATCGGGCACACGACTGGACTACTACCGGCTGCACAAGCTGATCGGCAGTGGCGGTTTCAGCCTCATCTACCTGGGCGAGGAGGACGACAGCCACAACGAGGTGGCCATAAAGGAGTACCTTCCCAAGCGCTTTGCCCAGCGGGGCGACGACGGCATCATCACCTTCGAGAACGACGAGACAAAGGACAAGTTCTATCGCGGCCTCAAGCTCTTCTTTCTCGAAGCCAAGGCGCTGGCCACGCTGCGCCATCCCAACATCGTCAACGTGCGCAACTGTTTTCTCGACAACGGTACCGCCTACCTGGTGATGGACTACGAACCGGGCAAGAACCTCGGCCGCTACATCAAGCGGCGCAAGGGAGGGCTGAGCACCCGCTTTCTCATGACGGTATTCCCGCCACTGCTCGATGCCCTGGCGCTGATCCACGAGTCCCAGCACCTGCACCTGGACATCAAGCCGAGCAACATCCACATCCGGCCCGGCGGGCGTCCACTGCTGCTCGATTTCGGCGCCGTCTATCATCTCAGCGGCGAGGAACAGAAGAAGGCCCAGGTGATCACCCCGGGCTTCTCTCCCATCGAACAGTACCGCGGCATCAAGAAGGTGGGGCCCTGGACCGATGTCTACGCCATCGGCGCCAGCATGCGCACCTGCATCGAGGGAAGACCACCTCCAGCAGCCACCGAACGTCACACCAAGGACACCATGGTTCCCGCCGTGGAGGCTTTCGGCAAGCGCTACCCCAGGCACATCCTGCAGGCCATCGACCGGGCCATGGAAATCGACCCGCAAAAACGGATACAATCTGCCGCCCTGTTGCTCAAGGAGCTCAACAGGGATCCCGCCAGCCGAAGACGACGTACCGCCACATGAGTCGCTCCAGCCCCGAAATCGCGCGCATCACCCTGCAGGGGAACCGGCCGGAGAACCAGGACAGGTTCCTCGTACTGCAACAGGACGACTGCTGCATGATGGCACTGGGGGACCGCCTGGGCGGACATCCCAGGGGCGACATGGCCGCGCAGATGCTGATCGACACCTGCGAGGAGATGTGGTCCACCACCCGCAAGCCCCTGCTCAACCCCAACTACTTCATCCAGCAGTGCGTCCTGCGTGCCCACCAGGCCATCGTCGACTGGGGTATCCGGCAGAACCCCTCTGTCACCCCCCGCACCACGGCGGTCGTTGCCATCCTGCAGGAGGGGGAATGCTACTGGGGCCATGCCGGCGACAGCCGCTTCTACCTGATCCGGGACCGCCGCATCCATTCGAAATCGAAGGACCACATCGTGGCCAACGAACCTGAACGGGTGATCGCCTCCCTGCTCGATTCCGCCAACCCCGGCGCCATCACCCGCTGCCTGGGTGGGGCCTCCCAGAATGCGGCACCCACGCTGGGCTCGCCGATTCCGCTCAAGGAGGACGATATCGTGCTGCTCTGCTCCGACGGGTTCTGGAACCAGCTCGGCGAAGAGCTGATGCTGACCACCCTGCACAACGCCATGCCCCTGGACAACGCGCTGCGCATGCTCGGGGAGATCGCGGAACAGAACGGCATCGGCCAGAGCGACAATATCACGGCGGTGGGCGTACGCACGGGGCACGACAGTTACGGCATCGGCCAGATCCCCATCACCCACGATGAAGAGAGCGCACTGCTGCTGGCCATCGAACACCTGAACAGTCTGATCAACAAGAACTTCTGAGGATTTCAGCATGAGACCCAGTGGCCGCGCCCCCGATGAAATGCGCCCGGTTCGCTTCGAGACCGGCTTCACCCGGCATGCCGAGGGCTCGGTACTCGCCAGCTTCGGCGACACCCGCGTCATCTGCACCGCCACCGTGGAGGAGCGCACGCCGCGCTGGATGGAAAGGGGCAGCGGCGGCTGGATCACCGCCGAGTACGGCATGCTGCCACGCTCCACCAACAGCCGCATGGGGCGCGAAGCGGTGCGTGGCAAGCAGGGAGGCCGCACCATGGAGATCCAGCGTCTCATCGGCCGCTCCCTGCGTGCCGCCGTGGACCTGCAGCAGCTCGGCGAACACACCATCACCATCGACTGCGACGTGATCCAAGCCGATGGCGGCACCCGTACCGCCTCCATCTCCGGGGGATTCGTGGCCCTGTCGCTGGCCATCCGCGGCCTGCTCGAGAGGGGCCGCCTGGAAGCCGACCCCATCACCCACCAGGTGGCCGCCGTCTCCGTCGGCATCTACCGCGGCACGCCCATCCTCGACCTGGACTATGCCGAGGATTCCAATGCCGAGACCGACATGAACATCGTCATGAACGACGCCTTGGGCTTCATCGAGATCCAGGGAACCGCAGAAGGCACTCCTTTCACCAACGCCGAGATGGACCGGATGCTGGACCTGGCACGCAAGGGCATCGGCGAGATCATCGGGATCCAGAAGCAGGCGCTGGCCTGATTCGGTCAGAACCGCACTAGGGCCGGCCGCCCACGCCAGAGCAGGTTTTCCCGCAGATAGCCGAGGCTCTCCTCCAGATCGGCTGGCGATTCGGCCACCACCGCCACGCTTCCCTGCACGGCAGGCATCACCAACCCCTCGAGCGGAGGTTCCTGCACCGGCCGGGCACCATCGAGCCGTTCCGCGGGCATGATCAGGATGGTGACGGGCCCTGCGCTGCCCTGCATCACCAGGTGAATGCCCCGCCCGCTGCGAATCCAGCAGGGCGCCGCGGCCACCACGGCCAGGGGCAGCCGGCGCATCCCGTACTGCTGCGAGGCCATCACGCTGGCAACCTGCATCGGATCCAATGGCCTTTGGCGGGAAAGCAGCTCGGGCTCGGCATGGATATGTCGTGTCACGAGCCGCGGAAGCTCCGCCGGACTCCCCTGGATACGGAGCACGACGAAGGCGACCAGGAACAACGCAGCCAGCCCAAGCACCGAACCCAACAGGAGATGCCGGCGGTTCCCTGGAGTATGATCGACGGCATTCGATGGCGGCGCCTGCCGCAGCGCGGCCTTCAGCCGCTCCTCGAATTCCAGCGCCGATACCAGGTCGGCCCGGCATTCCGCACAGCGCTTCGCGTGCGCAAGAAATTCCGGATCCTCTGAACCCGGCTCTTCCAGAAGCCGCCGCTGGAACTCCTTGCAATTCATTTCAACTCCCGTTACCTGCTACCCTGAACCAGACCCGTCGGCACCGCTTTTCATTTCCAGCCGCCGATGAAATGAAAACCACCGTCTGCAGGTCCTCTGGATGCAGGCCGACACACGCCTGCGCCAGTTTCCAGAAATTTCCAAGGAGATCTCCAAATGAACAAGCGCATCCTCACCACCACACTCGCACTGACCCTGGTTTCACTCGGCATGAGCGGAACAGCCCTGGCGGGCAAGCCCGGCTTCGAGAAGTGCATGGGCATCGTCAAGGCGGGCAAGAACGACTGCGGCACCTCGGGACACGCCTGCGCGGGACAATCCACCAAGGACGGCGCGCCCGACGAGTGGATCTATGTGCCCGAAGGTACCTGCGAGAAGATCGTGGGCGGCAAGGTGAAGAAGTAGTTCACCACGCAGCTGTCCGCCGCCAAGGGCGACGCCTCGCTGGTCGACACGCTCAACCTGGCCACCGAGACGTTCCTGGAGAAGAACGTGGAGCTCCTCACCGAGAGCATCGAGGACCTGTCGCAGGAGCAGGTCAAGGTGCACGGATACGAGCGCGCGCAGGATATCGTGGGCAAGGCGCGGCTGTAACTACCGGGGCAGCACGTCGAGTTCGAGGAAGGAGGGGCGCCGCGCGTCGTGATGCACGCGCTGGGTCGCCTTGCGGGGCGTCGTCCACTTCCACGGCGGCTCGCCGGAGTTGAAGTGCCGGTCGAAGCGGGGGAAGTTGGAGCTGCTCACCAGCAGCGCGACGCGATAGCCGAAGAG
>QNZQ01000106.1 GCA_003972985.1 Gammaproteobacteria bacterium
CTTGTTGAACAGCGGCGTAAATAGCGGTAGCGTTTCACCCATGGCGTGTTTCCTTGTCCGTTGTTTGTCTTGACTCAAGATCCTGATTTTACAACGAATAGGGGAACACGCCTCCTTATTTATCACTCACTCAGTGAATAAGCCGGGCTGAGGAAGACGACCATGAAGAACATCAAGGTACTGGGCAGCGGCTGCGCCAACTGCCAGACGACGGCAAAACTCATCGAAGAGACGGCCCGTGAACTGGGCGTGGAGATCGAACTGGAGAAGGTCGAGGACATCGGCCAGATCATGAGCTATGGCGTCATGTCCACGCCCGGGGTGGTGATCGACGGCACCGTGGTCCATGCCGGAGGCGTGCCCGACCGCAAGCGCATCGAGGACTGGCTGAAAGGCTGAATTTTCGTTGGATCCAGCGCAGTCACAGGTTCGCGGCCGGGAGGCCGCTCCTGCAACACCTCCCCCTGTAGGAGGCGCGCCCCCGCGCCGAATCCCGCCCCCGAACTCCCCCAACACCCCGTTTCAGAACCTCCTGAAATAGTGATCTTTGCAACTGCCTGAATTGCCTCGGGTATTTGCTTTTCCCCCATTTAATCCACAGGCCGCTCACAGCTTACCCGCCCCTTTTCCGCCAGTTATACACAAGATGTTGTGGTTGACACCCAAAATACCCCCACATATGATGCTTTCAAGTTCGGCGGATCTTCCTGCTCCCGAAAACACCAACAACCGCTCACAGCAGGTTTCCGCCGCTTTCACCGCAACAGAGAACACCCAGGGAGACACCATGGCCACCAGCGAAACCCCCACGTCCATCGAAGAGATCGCCGTACCCCCAGCCAGCGAACCTACCGCGCCCACAGCACCGGCAGCGGAAGACGAGAGCTTTGGCAACCTGCGCGTGATCCGCCGCAACGGCAAGGTCACCGCCTTCGACGCCAACAAGATCACCATCGCCGTGACCAAGGCTTTCCTGGCCGTGGAAGGGGGCAGCGCCGCCGCCTCGGCGCGGGTCCATGACGTGGTACGCAACATCACCAGGCAGGTCACCGATGCCCTGGTGCGCCGCAACCCCGACGGCGGCACGGTACATATCGAGGACATCCAGGACCAGGTGGAACTGGCGCTGATGCGTGCCGGCGAGCACAAGGTGGCACGCGACTACGTGCTCTACCGCGAGGCCCGCGCCAAGGAACGGGAAGAGGCGGCCAAGGCCGCCGGCGGCGAGGAACACCTGGTCAACGTCACCCTCGCCGATGGCACGCAGAAACCGCTGGACATCCAGCGCCTGCGCGACCTCGCCACCGAGGCCTGCGAGGGGCTGGCCGAGACCGACGCCCAGCAGATCCTCGACGACACCTGCCGCAATCTCTTCGACGGGGTGAAGGAGGAGGACGTCTCCCAGACCCTGGTGATGAGCGCCCGCACCCTCATCGACAAGGAGCCCAACTACTCCTACGCCGCCGCACGCCTGCTCATGGACACCCTGCGCCGCGAGGCCCTGGACTTCCTCGACCTGCCCCGCGCCGAGACGCAGAAGGCCATGGCCGGCGTCTATGGCAACTATTTCGAGAGCTACGTGCGCCGCGCCGTGGAACTGGAGCTGCTCGACCCGCGCCTGGCCCAGTACGACATGGCGCGCATCACCGCCGCGCTCAAGCCAGAGCGCGACCTCAGCTTCACCTACCTGGGCCTGCAGACCCTCTACGACCGCTACTTCATCCACGACGAGCATGGCACCCGCTTCGAGCTGCCCCAGGCCTTCTTCATGCGCGTGGCCATGGGCCTGGCGATCAACGAGATCGACCGCGAGGGCAAGGCCATCGAGTTCTACGACCTGCTCTCCAGCTTCGATTTCATGAGCTCCACCCCCACCCTGTTCAACTCCGGCACCCTGCGTCCACAGCTCTCCAGCTGCTACCTCACCACGGTGCCCGACAACCTCGAGGGCATCTTCGGCGCCATCCGCGACAACGCCCTGCTCTCCAAGTTCGCCGGCGGCCTGGGCAACGACTGGACCCCAGTACGCGGCCTCGGCTCCCACATCAAGGGCACCAACGGCAAGAGCCAGGGCGTGGTGCCTTTCCTCAAGGTGGCCAACGACACGGCAGTAGCTGTGAATCAGGGAGGGAAACGCAAAGGAGCGGTGTGCGCCTACCTCGAGACCTGGCACATCGACATCGAGGAGTTCCTGGAGCTGCGCAAGAACACCGGCGACGAGCGCCGCCGCACCCATGACATGAACACCGCCAACTGGATTCCCGACCTGTTCATGAAGCGGGTGGCCGAGGAAAGCGACTGGACCCTCTTCTCGCCCGACGAGACGCCCGACCTGCACGACCTCACCGGCCAGGCCTTCGAGGAGGCCTACACCGCCTACGAGGAGAAGGCCAGGCGCGGCGAGATGGCCATCCACAAGACGGTGAAGGCCGTGGAACTGTGGCGCAAGATGCTCGGCATGCTGTTCGAAACCGGCCATCCCTGGATCGCCTTCAAGGATCCCTGCAACATCCGCTACACCAACCGGCACCAGGGGGTGGTCCACTCCTCCAACCTCTGCACCGAGATCACCCTGCACACCAACCAGAACGAGATCGCGGTGTGCAACTTGGGGTCGGTGAACCTGGTGAACCACGTCGGCGAGGACGGCCTGGACCTGAAGAAGCTGGAGAAGACCGTCTCCACCGCCATGCGCATGCTCGACAACGTCATCGAGTACAACTACTACTCGGTGCCCCAGGCGCGCAACTCCAACCTGCGCCACCGCCCCGTAGGGCTGGGCATCATGGGCTTCCAGGACGCCCTGTACAAGCAGCGCATCGTCTATGCCAGCGAAGATGCCCTGGAGTTCGCCGACCGCTCCATGGAGGCGGTGAGCTACTTCGCCATCCAGGCCAGCACCGATCTGGCCGAGGAGCGCGGCCGCTACTCCAGCTTCGAAGGTTCGCTCTGGAGCCAGGGCATCCTGCCCATCGACTCCATGAAGCTGCTCGCCGAGGAGCGCGGCGGCTACCTGCAGGTGGACATGAGCCAGACCTTCGACTGGGACAGCCTGCGCCAGCGGGTGATGACGGTGGGCATGCGCAACTCCAACACCATGGCCATCGCTCCCACCGCCACCATCTCCAACATCTGCGGGGTGAGCCAGTCCATCGAACCCACCTACCAGAACCTGTTCGTGAAATCGAACCTCTCGGGCGAGTTCACCGTGGTCAACCCCTACCTGGTGCACGACCTGAAGAAGCTGGGGCTGTGGGACGAGGTGATGGTCAACGACCTCAAGTACTACGACGGCTCGCTGCAGCCCATCGACCGCATCCCGCCCGAGCTCAAGGAGCTCTACGCCACCGCCTTCGAGATCGACCCCCGCTGGCTGGTGGAAGCGGGCTCGCGCCGGCAGAAGTGGATCGACCAGGCCCAGAGCCTCAACCTCTACATGGCCGAACCCTCGGGCAAGAAGCTGGACAACCTCTACAAGCTGGCCTGGGTGCGCGGACTCAAGACCACCTACTACCTGCGCTCCATGGGCGCCACCGGGGTGGAGAAGACCACCGCCACCCCCGAGGACCAGGGCACCGTGAACCTGGTGGGCGCCAAGATGGGCAGCGCCCCGCAGGCCTGCTCCATCCTCGACCCTGACTGCGAGGCGTGCCAGTGAGCTTTGGCGTCATCTGTACCCAAGTGGAAATGCCGCGCATTTTTTGTACCCACATCGGTCGGGTGTGAACAAACTGCTTCCTGACTGTTCAATGGATTGTCAACGTCCAAGAGTTTTACATGACAAAAAATATTGTATTTTTAACAAGACATTTTCGTCATGGAATTATAGCTATGTTTTTGGTGGAGCATGAAAGAGGAATTAAAGCGCCTTGTTGATATAGCAAGGGAAACCCCAGTTATTAAGCGTATGTGGGTATTTGGAAGTAGACATAAACCTGAATCCGTGACTTCCCTCGAACATTCACACCATTCCGGCGAAATTTGCCCGAGATGATGCTTTCCCAGCCCTTTTCACCGGTTTTGATGCCAACTGCTCCACCCAAAATGGGCTTCGCTCTTTGTCTGAGACACCGAAACCGGC
>QNZQ01000193.1 GCA_003972985.1 Gammaproteobacteria bacterium
CACCGGTCTCCCATATGACTGGACGCCGCGTTCGGATGCTCCCTTGGGATCCCCTTTGGCGCCTTCGGCACGTCGGGTATCCCGTGTCGCCTCGCGGCTACCGGGGACTACCCGCCTTCGCTTCGCTCTCCATGGCGGGCAGCGGTGGACCTGCTGCTGCAGTTCCTGCTGATGCTGCTGGTGGGCATCCCTCTGGTCGCCGTCTTTCTCTGGCTCATGGAGAGGGCCGGCAGCCATTGGTGGCTGTGGGCCTGGGCGGTCTGGACAGTATTCACGCTGTTCATAACCTGGGCCTGGCCCACCCTCATCGCGCCGCTGTTCAACAAGTTCACTCCGCTCCAGGATCCAGCCCTGAAGAAGCGCCTGGAAGCGCTCCTGGAACGCTGCGGCTTCCGCAGCAAGGGCATGTTCGTGATGGACGGGTCGAAACGCTCCTCCCACGGCAACGCCTACTTCACCGGTTTTGGCCGGAACAAGCGCATCGTGTTCTTCGATACCCTGCTCGACAGCCTCGAGCCGGACGAGGTGGAGGCGGTTCTGGCCCATGAACTGGGCCATTTCAGGAAGCACCACGTGCTGAAGATGATGCTCGTCATGGCGGTGCTCTCCTTTCTCGGGCTGGCTCTGATGGGCTGGCTGATCCAGCAGCCCTGGTTCTACCAGGGGCTTGGGGTATCCCGCCAGACGCCCGCACTGGGGCTGGCGCTCTTCCTGCTGGTGCTGCCGGTGTTCAGCACCTTATTCACCCCCGTCTTCGCCGCGATGTCGCGGAAGCAGGAGTTCGAGGCCGATGACTATGCCGCCCTGCAGGCCGATGCACGGGCACTCATCGATGCCCTGGTGAAGATGTACCGCGACAACGCCAGCACGCTCACCCCCGACCGGCTCTATTCGCTCTTTCACCACAGCCATCCGCCGGCTGCCGTGCGCATCGGTCATTTATCTTCTAGAATCAACGAAAAACAGCAACAGGAAGTGAGAACATGAAAAAACCGGTCCTGATCATCACTCTGGCAGTCCTGCCCCTTGTCGTCCAGGCTGACGAGCCGTTCCACGCGGAATCCTTCCACCGGCAGAAGTGCACAGGATGCCACGACACCAGCGTCTATACCCGCTCCAACCGGCGCGTAAACTCCCTGCCCCGGCTGGAATCCCAGGTACGCATGTGTGACGCCAACCTCGGCATCAAGCTCTTCGACGACGACCTGCACGCCCTCGTGGACTACCTCGACAAGAACTACTACAAGTTCGACAAGTAGCCATTCTCCATGCCCCGGCGCAGACTGACCCGACGCCAGCAGGAACGCATCGCCCAGCTGCAGGAAAAGCGTCGGGAACGCCTCGCCAGGGCCATCGAGGAAAAACTCTCCGACCGGGATTCCGCAACGGCCCGGCCGGGACGGGTGATCCGCCGCCACGGACAGAACCTGCTGGTGCAGGACGATGAAGGCCGTACCCATCACTGCCTGTTTCGCCAGAACCTGGGCGAGATCGTCTGCGGTGACCGCGTGCTGTGGCAACCAGCCGGTGACGACCAGGGGGTGGTGGTGGCCCTGCTGCCGCGGGACTCGGTGCTCACACGGCCGGATTATAGCGGCCGCGACAAGCCCTTGGCGGCCAACATCACCCAGCTGGTGGTGGTACTGGCGCCGAAGCCCGAGCCCGCAGGTTACCTCACCGACCAGTACCTGGTGGCCGCGGAACTCATGGGCGTCAAGGCGCTCATCACGCTGAACAAGGCCGACCTGCTGGACGACGAGGCGCTGCAGCAGTTCCAGCGGCGGTTCGCCCACTACGAACGGATCGACTACCCGGTGATCACCGTCAGCGCAAAGCGGGAACACGGCCTGGAGCCCCTGCTGGAGCGGCTCAGGGGGGAAACCAGCATCCTGGTGGGACAATCCGGTGTGGGCAAGTCCTCGCTCATCAATGCCCTGATTCCCGAGCAGCCCGAAGCCGTGGGCGAACTCTCGGAAGCGAGCGGCTTGGGGCGTCACACCACTTCCGCTGCCACCCTCTACTTCCTGGAAAACGGCGGCGAAATCATCGACTCGCCCGGCGTGCGCAGTTTCTGGCTCGGAAAGATCAGTCGCCAGGAACTGGAAAAGGGATTCCGCGAGTTCCTCCCCTATCTTGGAAAATGCCGCTTCTCCAACTGCAGTCACCACCAGGAGCCCGGCTGTGCACTGAAGGAGGCCGTGGAACGGGGGGAGATCCATCCCCAGCGGCTGGAGAACTTCCTGCTGATGGCGGAAAAACTGGATAAACGCCAGTGAACACCCATCCAGGTGTTCACGGCAGCGCCTGATACCTGCCTCCCCGACGGCAACGACCTGCACGGACATCCCCCTCCCACTCTGCCCTTTCCGAGCCCTCCTCAACTTTGGCATGACTCTGCCGATAACAGTCCCGATAGCCGCCGGATTCGCGAAATCCCGTTGCGCAGCAGGACGCGGTTGCAGCAGTGTGAGCCAGATCCCGTTTCAGCGATAGCAAAGGAATTTTCTTACGGTTTACAGGTGGTTCGGCTCTAAGTTGAGGACGATCACGCTAGAATCCAGGTTGCATGCCCGCCCCGGGGTACCCAGTCCCCGACACGGCGCTCGATGAAGAGCGGAATTTTTCAGGAAACCGATGCTGGACAGCAAAAGATGATCTCCCCAAGCGGAACCAGTTTCAATGGCAGGTCGAGAAGCACGATCCTGTCCTGGGTCGCGTCAGGCATCCTGCTGGCATCGGCGGTTCTTCTGCTCCTCCCTTCCCCCACCGGTTGGAAGATGGCCCTGCTCGCTTTTGCCGTGACCGCCGTATCAGCGCTCCTCTTCTCCTTTCACTACAGGCGGGCCGGTACTGCACCGGAACGGGCAAAGGCCGGCATGGAAGAATCCGCGCGCGCGATCCAGGAACTGAAGCAGGAGTTGGCAAAGCGTGATGTCGCACTGGACCGTCTCAGCCGGGATGTCCAGCTCGCCCGCAGTTCTCTGGAACGGCTCCTGGCTCTCGTGAACCAGGAAATCCGCATTCCCGCGGAAGGACTCCTGGAAATGACGGAACTGCTGATGGACAGCGACCTGGACGCGCGGGCCCAGCGGCTTGCCAAGACCATGCGCAGCTCAGTCGAAGGCCTCGCCGAAGCCGTCAGGTCAGCACTCGATTCTGCTCACCGGCCCGAAACCGGCGATTCCGAATCGGCAACGGAGGAGATCGACCTTGGATCCCTAGTCAGGGAAACCTTGCAGCGGTTCGACAACAGGGCCCGGCAGAAGAAGCTGAACCTCGTAGCCAACCTCCCGTCCACGCTGCCGGCCACAGTACCGGGGGTTCCCGCACAACTGCCACAGTTGTTGGAAAACCTGCTTGGCATCACGCTGACGCTCAGCGAAGAGGGCGAAGTGCATCTCGATGCCGACCTTGGCCGGGAAAAGGGCATTCCGGCCCGTATCGAGCTGCGTTTCTGCAACACGGGCCCCGGGATTTCACATGCCCAGCAGGCCGCCCTGTTCAATGCGCTGGCCTGTTCCGGTGAAATCCCTCCCGACAACCTGGATGCCACAGGGCGTGCGCTCTTCATTGCCCGCAGGCTGGCGAAATCGATGGGTGGAGAACTCGTCCTCCAGACGCCCCGCGGAGAAAACTTCTGTGTCGTGCTTAGCCTTCCACTCAAAGCCCCGGTTCCAGCACCGGATCCAGAGGGGCTCGGAACTGTTCCCGAACTGCCAGCTGAACGACAAAAAAGAAGGATACTGCTCGCAGACGACAATGCCGTGAACCGCCTGGTCGCGGTAAGCATGCTCCAGGTGTAGATGGCTTCCAAAACCCGCGCATAAATGGCGAAGGAATCAGCCAGGAGTTTTCTTCCCAAGCCGCTATCAGCGCAGGGCCACGTCATCTAATCCGATAACCCACTGACAAACCTGCACTATTAGATAATTGCTGGACGTCCACTTCAGATCATGCTTGAATTCAATCACCATGATCGAAGTGGATTTACCATGATCCCTGCCGCTGTCCGATGTCATCGTG
>QNZQ01000136.1 GCA_003972985.1 Gammaproteobacteria bacterium
CATAGATCTGGTATCGTTCATCTCGGGTAAGCTGCGTGTAGCCTCTCATCGTGCTCCTCTCTCTTGGTGGATTGAGTAAGCCGTGATGCTACCGCAGCTTACCCTCCCGCTCTAGATCGAGTTGCACTTACGAGTTGAATCCAAGGTGGTTTTCATCCGGTTTCCGAGGCAACTTTTCATGAACAAGCCCTCCCCAGCTTCCGCAGCGCCGTTTCTTTACCGCAAGGTGTGCCACTCCGAAGAAAACCGTGCCCCTCGGAACGTCGGCCACATCCTGAACCTCGTCACTCTCCTGCTCGCTTCCCTGTGGCTCTTCGGGGCAACGGCAAGTCAAGCCGAAACCGCGCAACAGACCATGCCGGTCACCGTGGTGCCACTGGAGAGCCTGCTCTTCCATCCCGCACGTGAAGCACCGGCCACCGTGGTGAGCCTCAACGACAGCCTCATCAGCGCCGAGATCGCGGGAAAGGTGGAAGAGGTGACGCGCCGCCCCGGCGATGAGGTCGAGGAGGGAGATCTGCTCGCACGCCTCGACTGCAGCACCTACGTCATCGCCCGCGAACGCGCCGCGGCGGCCTTGGAGGCGGCCAAGGCCCGTTTCAAGTACGCGCGCCAGCGCTTCAAGGATGCCAAGAAACTGGTCAAGGCGCGCAACATCTCCTCCGACGAGTTCAACCAGCGCAGCTCCGAGTTCAACCGCCTCGCCGCCGAGCTCAATGTTCACCAGGCCGATCTCGAAGAGTCCAAGTGGCAGGAGTCACGCTGTACGATCAAGGCTCCCTTCGATGCCGTGGTCACCGCACGCAAGGCTAGCCGGGGTGACTATGCCACACCGGGAACGCCCATGGTGCGGCTCGTGGACCTGAACAATCTGGAAGTGAGTGCACAGATACAGCAGCAGGATATCGGGGAGATGGAGAAAGCACAGGCGCTGGAATTCAGGATGGAAAAGCAGCATTTCCCGCTACGGTTGCGTGCCATCGTACCCATGCTCGAGAGCCGCATCCGCAGCTACGAGGCGCGCTATGTCTTCGACAAGGAGAAAGCGCCACCCGGGGCGGCCGGCAGGCTCTACTGGGAGAGCCCGGAACCCCATGTTCCCGCCAACTTCCTGGTGCAGCGCAACGGGCAGCTGGGGCTGTTCCTCTACGACGGGGGTGTCGCGCGCTTCCATGCCATACCGGGCGCGGTACAGGGCCTGCCCACCAGGGTGGAGCTGCCACCGGCCACCCAAGTCATCGATGCGGGCCGCTACAGTGTCGAGGATGGTGATGCCGTCCGCATCGTAGAGCCCTGAGCCATGTACCGCAAGCTCCTGGGAAACTCCATTCTGGTCAACCTGACCTTTCTGCTGGTGATCGTTGCCGGCTGGTTCAGCTACACCAGCATGCCCCGGGAACAGGATCCCTCGGTGAACTTCAACTGGCTGGTGATCTGGACGGGCTGGCCCGGCGCCTCTGCCGAGGACGTGGAGAAACGGGTCACCGACCTCATCGAGGTCGAACTCGGGCGGATCAGCAATATCCGCGTGGTCTCCAGTACCAGCCGGCACGGCGCTTCCAACATCACCGTCCGCTTCGAGGAGCTCGAGGCGCGCGAGTTCGACAAGCGCATCCAGGAGGTCCGGCGGGCCATCCAGCGTATCGAGGCCGACCTCCCGGAAGGGGTCCGCTCACCGATGGTGCTCGAACTGACCAGCTCCAACACCTTTCCCACCGCGGTGGTGACGGTATCCGGCCTGGACGACAACGAGCAGCTGCGGCATCTGGCCCAGGAGACCAGGAAAGACCTGCTGCGCCTGCCCGGCGTGGACCGGGTGGACTCCTGGGGCATGCGCGACCCCGAGTTGCGGGTGGAGTTCGACCCGGGCAAGCTCATCGGCCTGGGAATTTCCCCCAAGACCCTGGCCGACACGGTGAAGGCCTACTTCCACGACGCGGCACTGGGCAACCTGAAGCTGAGCAGTCAGGAGTGGCTGGTACGGCTGCAGGGCACCAGCAACGACCCCGGCTATCTCGAGGGACTCCCCCTCGTTGCCCTGCGCGGCGAGGTGCCGTTGCGCAGCGTCGCCAGGGTCCGCCAGGGACGGGAGAAGGCCCGCCAGGTCGTCTTCCACGAAGGGAAACCGGCAGTCATGTTCTCGCTCTTCAAGAGCGACAAGGCCAACAACCTCGAACTGCTCGAACGGGTCAAGGCCTACATCGCGGAGCGCAACCCGCGCCTGGAACAGTCGGGCGTGCAGATCTCGCTGGCCCACGATCAGACCATCGCCACCCGCAATGCCATCCACATCATGGAGAACAACGCCCTCATCGGACTGCTGCTGGTGGTGCTGGTGGCAGCCATTTTTCTCGGCGGAAAGATCGCGCTCTTCACCTGCCTGGGGCTGGTCTTCTCGCTGGCGGGTACCTTCTGGGTGCTCCACGCCCTGGGGGAGACGGTCAATGTCACCGTGCTGCTCGGCATCGTCATCGTGCTGGGCATGCTGGTGGACGATGCGGTGGTGGTGGAAGCGATTCATGCCAACCTCAAGAAGGGCATGGAGCGAATGCACGCCGCCGTTTCCGCAGTGCGGGAGATGTGGGTCCCGGTGAGCGCAGCCACTCTCACCACCATGGCCGCCTTCCTGCCGCTGATGCTCATGCCCGGCATCCTCGGCCAGTTCATGCGCGTGGTGCCACTGGTGGTCTCGGTGGCCCTGGCCATCAGCCTCATCGAGGCCTTCTGGCTGCTGCCCGCCCATGTCATCGAGTCCAGGGTGGATCCAAACAGCCCGGGACGCCTGCAGCACTGGCGCGATGCGCTCACCCGCAGGATCCGCCACGCCTACACGCGCAGGCTCCTCGGGGTGATGCGCCATCCCGGCATAGCCATCGGCTTCGGCGGGCTCCTGGCGGCCCTCTGCCTGGCAGCCGTGCTCGGCGGGGTGGTAAAGGTCAACTTCTTCGCCAACGACCTGTTCCGCTTCTTCTACGTCAACGTCAACATGCCGCCGGACACCTCCCTGGCCGAGACCAACGCCACCCTGCAGCGCATTTCGGCACGTATCCGCGAGGCGGTGCCGGCAGAGGAACTGAACAACCTCACCACCATGGCCGGCATGCAGCTCACGGAAAAGGAGCCCCATCTCAGTTCCAGCCTGGGGCAGATCATGGTGAGCCTGCCACCGGCCGCACCCGAGCGCCAGTCGGTGGACCAGGTCATCGAAGCCATCCGCCAGACCACCTCGGACCTGCCCGGCCCCACCCAGATCTCCTTCCTCAGGCGCAAGACGGGACCGCCGAGCGAGGCGCCGGTGAGCGTAAAGCTGCGCGGTGACGACATCGGGGAAGTACGCGACGCCGTTGCCCGGCTGGAGGCACTGATGCGGTCCGTTCCCGGCATCCGGGACATCGACAACGATGACGTCAAGGCCGGCACCCAGCTTTCACTGCAGCTGGAGCCCGATGCCATTCTGCGTGCCGGGCTCAACCCGGCCGACGTGGCCAATATCCTGGCACTCTACGTGGACGGGCTCGTAGTGGCCGACATGCGCCACGAGGGGGAGACCTGGGACGTGCGCATCAAGGCCCTGGACAACGACCTGCAGGACGTCAAATCCTTCCTCGCCTACCCGGTGGGTCTGCCCAGCGGCAAGGACATCCCGCTGGGCCAGCTGGTGAAGTATGAAACCCGTCCCACCGAGGGCAACATCCGCCACCAGGACTTCCGCCGCACCCTCACCATTACCGCGGACCTGGATACCGAAGTGAACGACACGGTGAATGCCAACCGCCAGATCCGGGAGCTGTGGAAACGGATCGAGGCGGACTACCCCGGCGTGACCATCAACTTCTCCGGCGAGCTGGACGACATCAAGGAGAGCCTGGACAGCATCAAGCGAGTCTTCGATCTCGTGAAAGATTTTGGGACATCCGAGTCCCCAAAATCGACTCGATCTTCGACAACTCATTGGTGCCCCGGCCGTCCTGGTCACCCGGCGTTCCGCCACAACATCGCAAGCTCGTTGCGGCTACACACCG
>QNZQ01000074.1 GCA_003972985.1 Gammaproteobacteria bacterium
TCCCCAAAATCGACTCGATCTTCGACAACTCATTGGTGCCCCGGCCGTCCTGGTCACCCGGCGTTCCGCCACAACATCGCAAGCTCGTTGCGGCTACACACCGGTCTCCCATATGACTGGACGCCGCGTTCGGATGCTCCCTTGGGATCTCCTTTGGCGCCTTCGGCACGTCGGGTATCCCGTGTCGCCTCGCGGCTACCGGGGACTACCCGCCTTCGCTTCGCTCTCCATGGCGGGCAGCGGGAGAAGATGCCCATGCCGTGGTTCACCCGCGCCACCCGGACAAGACCGCCACCGAGGGCCTCTTCCGTCTCGTAGAGCGCCCGCTCCACTTCCTGGATGAACTTCTCCACCCGCTCGGGCGGCGTGCCCGAGACGAAGCTGGCACTGGCATAGATGACGTTACCTTCCACCGTGGGAAAGAAGGTGAATCCGAGGCGACCACCGGCGATGAGCCCCACGGCCAGGATGAGCGACGCCAGGGCGAAGGCCAGGGTCACCGAGGGACGCCTCACCGCGGCCTCCACCAGCGGCCTGAACCTGTTGTCCCGGAAGCGGTCGAAGGCGGCGTCCAACCGCGCCCGCAGGGGAGACGGCTCCTTGTGGTGGGCCCGGCGGAAGCTGTGCGTGAGATGCCCCGGCAGCACCAGGAAACTCTCCACCAGCGAGGCCAGGATGACGCAGATCACCACGAAGGGGATATCGAACAGGATGCTGCCAATGATGCCCGAAACCGCCATCAGCGGCACGAAGGCCGCCACCGTGGTGAGCGACGAGGAGAGCACCGGCGCCAGCATGCGCCGCGCCCCCCCTTCGGCAGCCTGCAGCGACCGTTCGCCCCGCTGGTAGTGGGTCAGGGCATCCTCGCCGACGACGATGGCATCGTCCACGATGATACCCAGTGTCATGATCAGCGCGAACAGCGAGATCATGTTGATGCTTCCACCAGCCAGCCACATCAGCGCCAGGGCTGCCATGAAGGAAACGGGTATCCCCATCGTGACCCACCAGGCCACACGGGCGTTGAGGAAAAAGAACAGGATGGCCACCACCAGCACCAACCCCCCTGCTCCATTCTTCAGCAGCAGGTTGATGCGGTCCCGGATCAACAGCCAGCTTTCATCGTAGACGGTGATCTGCACATCGGGTGGCAGTTCCGCGCGCGTCTCCTCCAGCCACTCGCGCAATATGGTGGCCGACTCCAGTGTATCGCCGGTGGTGGCCCGCTGCGCATCCAGTTCCACCGCAGGCTTTCCCCGGTAGCTGAAGGTGATCTCCCCTTGCCGTGCCCGGCGCTCGATATTCGCCACGTCTTCCAGGAGCAGGCGGGCGGACTTGTCTTCGGTCTCGATGGGCAATCGCTCGAAACCCAGAGCCGTGCGCTTCTGCGACAACGCCCGCAGCTCCCGCGCTACGTCGTTACGCCCGATCTGGCCGGCGGGCAGGTCCACGGATCGCCGGTTGATCCCCCTGCCGACCTCGGCCAGAGACATCTGCAACGCCTCCAGCTGGCGGGTGCTCAGCTGCACGGCGAGCTCCTCCTCCGGAAGCCCGTTAATCGTCACCTTGGCCACGCCGCGACGCAGCAACTCCTCCTCGAAGCGGTAGGCGAGCTGGCGCAGTTCCGCCGGATCCTCGGGACCATGGATGAGCAGCTTGGCAATGGGCTCGAAGTTGATCACGTGTCTGACCTGGGGCGTGCGTGCATCCTTGGGCAGGTTGCGCACCGCCTTGACCCGCTCCTCCACCCGGTTGGTGGCATCGCCCATGTCCGTGCCCTCGGGAAACTCCAGGATGATCAGGCTGACATTGCGCGCCGAGGTGGAGGTGATCTTGTCCAGCTCCTCCACCGAACGCAGTTCCTGCTCGATGGGGATGGTGATGGAGCGCTCCACGTCCTCGGCGGTGGCACCGGGCCAGACCACGCGAACCGTCACTACCTGGATGCTGAAATTGGGAAAGAACCGGGTGTTGAGCTGCGAAAGGGCCAAGGCACCGGAGATGAGCATGATCAGCATCACCAGGTTTGCCGCCACCGGATGGCGGGCAAAGATGCCGATGATGTCGTTCCTGTGGGTGGAGCCCTCACTCATCGGGCACGACCTTCACCAGCAATCCTTCGACAGCGTTGGGCAGTTGCGTGAGCAGCAGCCGCTGTCCCTCCCGGAACTCGGGGGAACGGAGCAGCAGCAGGTCTTTCCCCTCCTTTCTCAGCTCACCCACCCGCTCCACGGTAATGGAGCGCAGGCGGTTTTCCTGGTCCACCAGGTAGACCTTGTCCGCCCCGTACAGGGCTTCGAAAGGCACCGGCATCACGCCATCCAGGGCAGGCAGGTGCAGATAGAGGGTGGTTACACGACCGAGCTGCAGCAGCGCCCCGTCGCGGGTTACGCGAAACAGCCCGTCCACGCCGCCTCCGCCAGCCGGGATCGAGGCACCCAGCGACACCAGCTCCCCCTCGAGGGCCTTGCCTTCGAGCTGCCCTGTCACCCGTAGCGCGCGCCCGTCCCGATGCGCTTCCTGCACGTCAGGGAGGTAGCGCTCGGGGATCAGGGCACGGAAAACCAGGGAATCCTCCTCGAAGAGGTCCAGCAGGGGATTGCCGGGATTGACGCGCTGTCCCACGGAGACCTGGACGCGGGTGACCCGCCCCGCATAGGGGGCCGCGATCCGGGTGCGTTCGAGTTGCAACTGCGCCTTTTCCACGGCGGCACGCTTCTGCGCCAGGCGTGCCTCCAGTTCCCGCATCTTGCTCTCGTGGGTGCGCACCTTCTCCTCGATGCGCGATACCGCAATCGCCTGGCGGGCCAGCGCCTGCCGGGAGGTATCCAGGTTGGACTGGGAGGTGAGCTTCTTCTTGATCAGGTCCTGCAGCCGCGACACCTCGGACTGCACCAGCGACAGCAGCCGTTTTTCCCTGGGCAGGGCCTCGAGGTTTCCACGGTGGGCCGAGAGCTCCGACTGGATGGCCGCCTCCGCCTGCTCCACCTCGGCTTCCCGCTGGGCGAGATCCAGCCGGTAGTCACGGTCGTCCAGCTCCAGCAGCAGCTGGTCCTTGTGCACGCGGTCACCCTTGATGACGGAAACCTTGCGCACGTCCGCCGAGAGCGCCGCGTTCAGGGTGGTCCTGGTGAGCGCGTCCACCTTGCCATAGAGCATGAGCGTCCTGGGCCAGCTTCCGAGCTTCACCTCGGCAACCGCCACCGGCCAGGCCTTCTCCTTCGCCTCGGTCACATGGCTCTCGGGCCGCGTGGCCACGAGCACAGAGAACAGGCCGATGGCCACCAGCAGAATGACCAGGGGCAGCAACAGCCGTTTCAGAACCGTTCGCTTTCCGCTTTCCATTGAGTCGAGTTCAACTTTCCCGTTCTGTTACCTTGCGCCACACCACCAGGGCCCCCAGTAGTGCCACGACGGAGGCCAGAGTATACGCGAAGGTTGGCCCCCGGTGCTCCCAGATGAAGCCGCTGGCAAAGGTGCCCACCGCGCCGCCTGCACCGAAACTTACGCTGGCGTAGAGCGCCTGGCCCCTGCCCTGGTGCCTCCCCCGGAAATAGCCGTGGATCATGTGGATGGCCGAGGCGTGGAAACTGCCGAAGCTGGCCGCGTGCAGCAGCTGTGACAGGGCGAGTACCGGCAGCACATCGGGAAACCAGCCGATGAGCAGCCAGCGCAACCCGGCCAGCGCCAGGCTCGCCATGAGAATGGCGCGGCTATGGAAACGGCGCAGCAGGCGGTGCATGAAGAGGAAGAGGACCACTTCCGCCACCACCCCCAGGCCCCAGAGCACGCCAATGGTGGTCTTGCTGTAGCCGTATTCCTGCAGATAGTGTTGTGTATTAAATAGAATGGTGATATGATAAAGATATTATAAATAACATTGTTACATCCGATGCCTTCACCAGTAAAAATCACTTTATCGCACGAAGGGAAAAAACAGCTCGAGAAAAATATAACAAGTCGTAAAACAGCCGTACGACTGGTTGAGCGATCAAAGATTATATTATTAGCCG
>QNZQ01000063.1 GCA_003972985.1 Gammaproteobacteria bacterium
ACACCGGTCTCCCATATGACTGGACGCCGCGTTCGGATGCTCCCTTGGGATCCCCTTTGGCGCCTTCGGCACGTCGGGTATCCCGTGTCGCCTCGCGGCTACCGGGGACTACCCGCCTTCGCTTCGCTCTCCATGGCGGGCAGCGGCGGAAGGCCCCGGAGAAACGGGAGAAATCGATGCCACCCTCCTGCAGCAGGAGCACGGCCAGCACCCCGGCCAGGTAACCCAGGGCGCCGCCGAAGGCGACCAGCAGCAGCGACTCCCAGGCCACCATGAGGAACAGCTGGACACGTCGCGTGCCGAGCGCCTCCATGAGCGCGAACTCCCGCTGCCGCTCGTAGAGCGCCATCAGCAGGGTGTTGCTCACCTGGGTCACGGTGAGCGCCACCACGATGCCCAGGATGATCAGGCCGTAGAGTTCGCCGAAGCGCAGCCACTGCCAGACCATGGGATCCAGCGCGATCCAGTCGAGCACCCGGTACCGCGCGGGATCCAGTTTCGCCTGCAAGGAGGCCAGGAGCGACGGCAGGACAGCCTCCTCCTTCAGTTTCACCACCACCTGGGTGACTCCCCCTTCCAGCTCCAGCCAGCGCTGTGCCGTGCGCAGGGGGATCATCGCCAGCATCCGGTCCAGCTGGGGCGACCCGCTGTGGAGTACCCCGCACAACCGGAACAGCTCCGAGACCAGCTCGCCATCGGGCGTCTGACCCATGAGCACCACGGAATCCCCTGCCCCGGCGCCCAGGGTGGTGGCCACGCCGGAGCCCAGGACCAGCTCGTCGCCCGCCTCGCCGCGCAGGCAGTCGCCGGGGGAGACCAGTCCGAGCAGGCGACTCACCGCCTTCTCCCTTTCGGGCCGGATGCCCAGCAGGGTGACCCCCGTGCTGCCCCGCGCCACCGAAGCCAGCCCCGAGGCCTCCAGGCGTTCGCTCCAGGCGTCCACCCCGGGCTCCTGCGCCAGTGCCGCTGCCACGGGTCCGGGATCACGCATGGCATCCTTGAGACTGCCGCTGTCGTGGTAGCCCGGCGCCTGGACCTGCAGGTGCCCGGTGTAGGTGAGGATGAAGTTGTCGTGCATGCCGTGCAGCCAGCCATCGACCAGGGCGCCGAGGAAGGTCACCACGCCGATGCCGATGACCAGCGACGCCAGGCTCAGCAGGGTACGCTGGGGATTCCGGCCCAGGCTGCGCATGCCGAATCCCAGGTAGACCAGGAGGGGCAGGCGCGGCTTGCCGTGTACCGACTCAGGCACGGGCCGCCAGCACCTGCGTGGTTTCGGTGCGACCCGCCCGCCAGGCGGGATAGAGCGCCGCCAGGACGGTGATGAGCCACACCGCCAGGGCCAGCAGCAGCGCATTGCCCGGATCCACGGAAGGGTGGAGGATGGGCTCCAGGTAGTAGCGACCCGTCTCGCCCAGCCAGTAGGAGAGGTCGATGCCGTGACGCCCCAGGGCGCTCACCAGGGGCCAGCCGAGCAGCAGGCCGACACTACTGCCCAGGAGGCCGAGGAACGCGGATTCCAGCAACAGCAGCCTCCCCAGGTCACGGCGCCGGTTGCCCAGCGCCAGCATCACCGCGAACTCGCGGCGGCGGCCCAGGCTCGCCACCAGGGCCACGTTGCTCACCGCGGCCGCCACCAGCAGCAGGACCACCAGGAGAAAGAACTGCTCGAAACCACGCTGCAAGCTCACCCATTCCGCCAGTACCGGGAACATCTCGTCCCAGCGCAGAACCTCGTAGCGCCTGCTGTCGAGCTGCCGGCGCAGCGCAGCGCTCACCTCGCCGATACGGTTACCGGGGACGCGCACCACCAGGTCCGTGATCCGTCCGGGCATCTCCAGCAGCGACTGGGCCGCGCTCAGGGGCAGAAAGACGATGCTGCGGTCGATACCGAAGCCGCCATTGTCCAGGATGCCCACCACCTCGAAGCGTTCACCCACGGGGGCACCGAAGCGGTCATGGCTGATGAGATCCACCGAATCGCCCACGCGAACGCCGAGATTCCGCGCTGCGCCACGCCCCAGCAGGCAGACGTTGCCGTCGTCCGGCTCGAGGAAGCGGCCGCTGCCGGTCTGCCTCGCCAGGCGGGTCACGCGCCGCTCGCGTTCGGGATCCAGGGCAATGAGCATCATGCCCGTGCTGGCGCGGGGGCCGGCCGCCAGGCCATAGGCCTCGAGGCGCGGCGTCCAGCGCTGCACGCCCAGCCGCTCGAGCACACCGGCCACCTCCCGGCCACTGCCGATGTCATTGTCCAGGCGGGGATGGCGGAAGAAGTCCCGGCCATGCACCTGGATGCTGCCCACGAGGGAATCCTGGAAATTCTCCGTGAGGCTGTCCTGCATGGTGTCGTTGAGGGACCAGAGCAGCAGCAGCGCGATCATCGCCGCGCAGCCGGGCAGCAGGGTGCGCCGCCGGTCACGCAGGAGGTTGGCCAGCGCCAGCTGCAGAACCGGGTCGTCGTGCAGGCGGTTCAACGGCCCTCCTG
The DNA here is from genome assembly GCA_003972985.1 of Gammaproteobacteria bacterium. GTDB lineage: Bacteria > Pseudomonadota > Gammaproteobacteria > Chromatiales > Chromatiaceae > Thiolapillus. Next base: position 2,486 of record QNZQ01000063.1, read on the forward strand.
CTCCGGTATCTCGCGGAAGGCATCTTCCGGAAGCGGCACGTCGAAGGCGATGGAGACTAGGCGCAGTTCGGTGCGCTTGCCGCTTTCGGGCAGGGGGACGATGCGCCACAGGGTGGGCAGTTTGCGCTCCCCGAACCGTTTCACCGCGTCGAACTCGATGCGCCTGACCGCAGTGCCGTGCCGGTCGTAGTAGGTGATCTCCAGGGGCACCGCGTCGCTGCGGATTCTCTGCTCCAGGCGGCCCCACACCACAGGCGCATCGGCTTTCGGAAGGGACTCGATGGTCACCACCTCCATGCCATTTTCAGTGGTGCGGGCGACGATGGCGTGATTGTAATCGTCGATGATGGCATCCGCCTGCAGCAGGTCCTGGTTGGTCAGGTCACTGCCCATCCAGGGCTCCAGCATCATCGCCGGGGAGATGGTCACCCTGCGGCGCAGTTTCGGCATGTACATCCAGAGCCGCTGGCCCTCCCGCAGGAACAGCGTACCGCGCAGCTTGCGCGGGCTGAGCACTTCGGAGCGGTAACGCCGGCGGTCCTGGTCCTCGATCATGTGCACCTTCAGCGTGCGCTGCCAGTCGGGACGCTCGATCCCGATGCGCAGGTCGCTGGCCACGGTATGCGCCCGGTGCTGGGCGCGCACCCGCTCCAGCAGTACTTCCGCCTCCCCGGGCGGCGCCGCGGGCAGCAACCCTGCCAGGAGCGCCAGCAGCAGGAAGAGAAATGCGCGCTTCACCGCTTGATCCTGCGCAGGGTCGATTCACTCCACAGGCCCGGCTTCACCTTCTCGTTCCAGAACACGAAACCCTCGGGTACGAAGGCCATCCCCTGCCGTCCGTCGACGAGATGGCGCCCGCTCCAGAACCGCCAGTATTGCGCCCGCGGATCGTCCAGCCCCATGCTCCGCCAGTCCTTGTCGATCACCTTGATCTTTCTGCCGTCCCTGAAGTACTCGCTGCGATAGTCGGCGTAGCTGCGCGGATCGATCCAGAGGATGCGGTAGTCGTACCACCAGTTCTTGAAGCGGGTGCTGCTCTTCAGGCGCAGCATCGGTTTGCCCTCCAGGTCGCAGCGCGGCGCGGGCAATTCACGCAGGTAGCGGTTGCGCCGCTTTTCCGGAAGCGACATGGGCTGCAGGCAGCCGGGAAAGGGTGCCGGCTCCAGCAGTTCATGGGTTTCGTCCGCCAGGCGGCGCAGGTAGATGTCACCATAGGTGAAGAGGCTACCGCCCCAACTGTCGCTCTGGTCCGGCTGGGAATGGCGGCGGATCTGGCGCAGCGCCGGCAGCCAGACGGAGAAGCTCAACTGCCGGTCCGGATCCGTGGGCTCCGTGACGAGGATGCCCGTCCCCTTGAGCTTGCCCGACAAGCGAGTCTTCGATCTCGTGAAAGATTTTGGGACATCCGAGTCCCCAAAATCGACTCGATCTTCGACAACTCATTGGTGCCCCGGCCGTCCTGGTCACCCGGCGTTCCGCCACAACATCGCAAGCTCGTTGCGGCTACACACC
>QNZQ01000080.1 GCA_003972985.1 Gammaproteobacteria bacterium
TATGTTTTTAAATGATCTTCGGCAAAACAGCTTGATCGGTGGTTGGAACGGCGGGTACCGAGTTCATTTCAGACTCCTTGAGATGGTGGTGAATCGACGATATTTTACGACAGAACAATGAGTTAGGTCTTAAGTTAATGACATTGCGGCAAGGCTCTGGGCATCGGCCAGGGCCATCTGGAATTTGCTGGTCAGTTTATCCATCCGCATTGTTTTCGGCTCCCGTAATTCTTAATAGACCACGCAGAAATGGGGGTTCCCTGTTGGAATTCAAGGAACCTTGATGTCATTCGTACCAGCGGGTGAACTGCTCCACCGGATCGCGATCGGTCCGGTAGTTGTTCACGGGGTGCCCGGTATCCGGGTAGCCCATGGCCAGGCCGCAGAGCAGCCGCCTGTCATCCGGGATCCCGAGCAGTTCCCGCACCAGGCCGGGATAGTCGGCCACCGAGGCTTGAGGACAGCTCTCCAGTCCCTGCTCGCGGGCGGCCAGCATGACGCTCTGGATGAACATGCCCATGTCGAGCCAGGCTCCGATCTCCATGGTGCGGTCGATGAAGAAGAAGAGCGCCAGGGGCGCGCCGAAGAAGCGGTAGTTGTCCTGCCAGGCCTGCAGGCGGCGCTCCTTGTCCTCCCGCTCGATCCGCAGGGCCTCGTAGAGCGCCATGCCGCACTGGAAGCGGCGGCTCTTGTAGGGCTCCACCCACTCCTTGGGGTAGTACTGGTAGTCGGGCGCGGGCTTTTCACCGGTCTGCATGGCGGCGAGAAAGCGTTCGATCAGCCGCGCCTTGGTATCCCCCTGGACGACGGCCACCTGCCACGGTTGCGTGTTGGCGCCGGAAGGGCTCCAGCGGGCCGTGTCCAGGATCTTCCGGATCACCTCCCGCTCCACCGGCCGGTCGAGATAGGCGCGGCAGGAGTAGCGCCCCGTGATGGCTTCTTCCACGTTCATCAGCGGTATACCTTGCGTTTGAAAAGGTCGGTGCGGCGGCTCACCACCCGGTCGATGAAGAGCACGCCGTCGAGGTGATCGATCTCGTGCTGCACGGCCCGGGCCTCGTAGCCCTCCATCTCGTATTCGTGTTCTTCCCCGGAAGGATCCTGGGCCTTGAGGCGGATCTGGGTGGCCCGGATGACGTTGCCGGTATAGTCGGGCACGGAGAGACAGCCTTCGCGTCCCACCTCGTAGCCCTCCCAGTGGACGATCTCGGGGTTGATGAGCACCAGGTTGCCGTGGTTGGGCACGGGCTTGCGGGTGTTGGAACAGTCCACGATGGCGATGCGCTGGAAACGCCCCACCTGTGGCGCGGCAATGCCCACCGCGGCCGGCCCCTGCTGGCGGGTCAGTTCCAGCTGCTCGACGAACGCGCGCAGCTCGTCGTCGAAAACAGTCACCTCTTCAGAGACCTGCTTCAGCCGCTCGTCCGGAATGGTGAGGATCGGAAGCGGTTCCACCCGGCTATCCCACCAGCATCTCGATGGGAGTGATGTTCACGTCGATCCCCTCCTGCCGCAGCGGCTCCAGGGCGGCCTCGAGGGTCTCCAGCGGCGCTTCGGCGACGCCGGCGATCTGCATCAGGTAGACCGGCCTCTCGGCGCTGCCTGCCACGTCCGATTCCAGGTCGAGGATGTTGAATCCGGCCTCCGCGAGCGCCCCGGTGACCCGGGCCACGATACCGGCCCGGTCGGCACCGCTCACCCGCACCATGAGATTGGGCACCACGTGGCGGTGCAGCCCGCCCTGCATGGGGTCGATGTGCAGGCTCAGTCCCAATCCAGAAGCCACCGGTGCCAGTGTCGCCTCGAGGGTTTGGGCATCCATTTCCCCGGAAACCATCATCATGATGGTGAAGTTGCCGCCCAGGCGCAGCATGGAGGCCTCCCCCAGGTTCATGTTGCGTTCGAAGAGCGCCCGGGTGACGCGCGCCACGATGCCCGGGCGGTCCTCCCCGGTAAGGGTGAGCATGTACCAGTTGTTCATCTGTCGTCTCCTCGATCCAGCCAGACGAGGCTGGCCATGCGGCCGGTGCGACCGTCGCGCCGGTAGGAAAAGAAGCGTTCGGAATCCGTGAAGGTGCAGTAGCCGCCTCCGTAGATGCCGGTCACGCCCCGCGCCTTCAGGCGCCCGGCGGCCAGCCGGTAGAGATCGGCCAGCCACTTGCCGGTACCGTGGGCCGAAAAGGCTTCCCCAGAACCAGGCTGCTTCTGCAGAAAGGCCTGCCGCACCTCGTCCCCCACTTCGAAGGCATCCGGGCCGATGGCCGGACCCAGCCAGGCCATGATAGCCGAGGGCGGGTCGGGAAAACAGTCCAGGGCCGCTTCGATCACGCCGTCGAGCAGCCCCCGCCAGCCGGCGTGCACCGCCGCCACCGCGGTTCCCGCCTCGTTGCACAGCAGCACCGGCAGGCAATCGGCAGTCAACACGGCGCAAACGCTGCCCGGCACGGTGGTGAAACGCCCGTCCGCAGTGCAGTCACGCGCTCCTTCACCGGCAATGCGGGTGCCATGCACCTGATCCAACCAGGCCGGCTCGCCCGGCAGGCCGGCCGCTTCCGCCAGCCGCCTGCGGTTTTCCCGTACCGCCGCGGGATCGTCTTCCACGTGGTGGGCCAGGTTGAAGCTGTTCCAGGGTGGTGCGCTCACGCCGCCAAGACGCGTCGTGCTCACTGCCTTCACGCTGGCAGGCGCCGGCCAGGAGGGACGGATCAGCTCAGGCATGTGCCAGCCCGGAAGTTTCATAAATTACACGCACCCTCGCTGGTCTCTTGCTTCCACAAGACATTTTCTTCCGTTGCCCGTAATCGCGGATACGGGACGCCCTCAGAAAACCCCTTGTGAAACCAATATACTGCGCGATCATCACGTGAATTCACGAAACTTCCGGGCCAGCAGATCCCTGCGCAGCACGTCCAGCAGTGAGGAGAAATCTTCCGGCAGGGGCGCCTCCCATGCCATCGCTTCCCCGGTAACGGGATGTTCCAGTTCCAGGCAACGGGCGTGGAGCGCCTGGCGCCGAAAGGTTCGCAGTGCCTGCAGGGTCTCCTCGTCGGCCCCGGGCGGCAGTTTCAGCCTTCCGCCATAGGCGGGGTCGCCCACCAAGGGATAGTGAATGTGCGCCATGTGCACCCGGATCTGGTGGGTGCGTCCCGACTCGAGCTTCACGTCCAGCAGGGTATGGATGCGCAGCGGCTCGGCAATGCGGTAGTGGGTGACCGCCGGCTTGCCCCCCTCCACCACGGCCATGCGCGTGCGCTGCACGGGGTGACGGCCGATGGGTGCCTCCACCCGGCCGCCTGCCGTTGGGCGCCCCACTACCAGTGCCTGGTAGTGGCGATCGATGCGGCGTGCCTGCAGCGCCTCCACCAGCCGCTTATGCGCCACCGGGGAACGCGCCACCACCATCAGGCCCGTGGTCTCCTTGTCCAGACGGTGCACGATTCCCGCCCTCGGCAGCAGGGCGAGCCGGGCATCGTGGTAGAGCAGTGCGTTCTGCAGGGTTCCGTCCGCTACGCCCGCCGCCGGGTGCACCACCAGGCCCGCCGGTTTGCTCACTACCAGCAGGTGCTCGTCTTCGTGGACGATCTCCAGCGGGATCTCCTGGGCCTGGACAGGCACCTGACGCTCCAGCACCGCCCGCAGTTCGATGCGCTCACCGCTGACGACCTTGTCCCGGGGCTTGCGCGGCTGTCCATCCACCAGCACCCGCCCTTCGCGAATCCACCCCTGCAGCCGGCTTCGCGAATAGTCGCCGAACAGGCGCGCCAGCGCCTGGTCGAGGCGCAGGCCGGAAAGCTCGCCGCCTATGATTCCCTCGTGCCTGATCTCTTGCAAGGTTTTATCCGCCTTGGATTCAACTCGTAAGTGCAACTCGATCTAGAGCGGGAGGGTAAGCTGCGGTAGCATCACGGCTTACTCAATCCACCAAGAGAGAGGAGCACGATGAGAGGCTACACGCAGCTTACCCGAGATGAACGATACCAGATCTATGC
>QNZQ01000200.1 GCA_003972985.1 Gammaproteobacteria bacterium
GCGTGTCTTCAGCTGGTGCTTTCAGCTCGACAACGTTACTCTCGTTCATAGCGGTGTACGTCTCCTGTTGGTTGTTGATCCGCCAAGACCAATCAACAGGGTACTCCGCTTCTTCCGTCAGCCCGTACACCAGAAATCAGCATAGCTCCTAGCGAGTTGAATCCGCGCCCAGCTGGTGGTAATCGACATGTCAGACTTTATTCGGGATTACTGGTGGGGCATTCTATTGGGTCTGGCGGCTACTGTTGTGGTTATGTCCAACCTATGGAAGAGATCGACCAAGTTTCGTGAAACCATCGATCGAATCTTACTGAAAGCACCTATATTTGGCTCCATCTTGAACAAATCTGCACTTGCCCGATTTGCAAGAACAACTTCAACCATGTTCGCTGCCGGCGTTCCCATGGTAGAAGCATTGGATTCAGTAGCCGGCGCAACAGGAAGCATCGTTTATGGCAATGCCGTCCGCGAGATGCGTGATGACATCGCCACCGGTCAATCGCTGAGATTGGCCATGGAACAGCAGGACCTTTTTCCGCACATGGTAAAGCAGATGGTGGCAATCGGTGAGGAATCGGGTGCCTTGGACGACATGCTGGCCAAGGTGGCCGACTTCTACGAGGAAGAGGTGGATAATGCCGTCGATTCCCTCAGCAGTCTGCTGGAACCACTTATCATGGCGATCCTCGGCGTTCTGGTTGGCGGTCTGGTTATTGCCATGTACCTGCCGATCTTCAAGCTTGGTGCTGCCATCTGATGGAAGAGGTACTGGCGTCTCCTTATCTGTTACTGCCCACCGCTTTCATCCTCGGTCTCATCATCGGCAGTTTCCTCAACGTCATCATCTACCGCCTCCCCCGCCGCATGGAGGCAGAACTGGAAGCGGCCTGCCGGGAACATGCCGGCGATGAGGTTGAACAGGAACCCAACAGCTGGTTCGGCCTGAAATTTCTCCTGACACCCCCTTCCACCTGCCCCTCTTGTGGTCATCGCATTCGCGCCTGGGAAAACATCCCGCTGATCAGTTGGCTGCTGCAGAAGGGGCGTTGCACCTCCTGCGGCACCAGGATTTCCATCCAGTATCCTGTCGTGGAGTTGCTCAGCAGCCTGCTCTCGCTGGTGGTTGTCTGGCACTTCGGCTTCACTTGGCAGGCTCTGGCGGCGCTCATCCTCACTTGGGCGTTGCTGGCCATGAGCGTCATCGACATCCGCATCCAGATCCTGCCCGACGTGCTCATCCTGCCGCTCATCTGGCTGGGACTGCTGCTGAACCTGAACGGCATGTTCACCGACATCCACTCCGCCGTCTACGGCGCCGTGGCCGGCTATCTCTCCCTGTGGTTCATCTTCCATCTCTTCCTGCTCATCACCGGCAAGGAAGGCATGGGCTACGGCGACTTCAAGCTCTTCGCCCTGTTCGGGGCCTGGCTGGGTTGGCAGCTGCTGCCGCAGATCCTGCTCCTTTCCGCCGCCGTGGGCGCCATCACGGGTATCGGCATGATCGTTTTCCTGGGCCGGGACAGGAGCATTCCCATCCCCTTCGGGCCCTATCTCGCCGCTGCCGGCTGGATCGCCCTGCTCTGGGGTGAGGAGATCAACCGCAGCTATCTCAAGTTTGCCGGGCTGTAAGCACTCGCGGAGTATGCTACCTTGCTGGCAATCGGTCTCCGCACAGGGCGTTAATCGGCATGTCAACGGCAACCGCCAACCAGGATGATCGCGCTGGCCGGATAATATCCCAACTGGTCGCTCACCTGGTCGAGCGCCTGCAACCACAGAAAATCATCCTGTTTGGCTCGAGAGCAAGGGGAAGCGCTCGCCCGGGTTCCGATATCGACCTGGCTGTGAAAGGGGGAAACCTGCCTGGTTTCCGGGAAGAGAGAAAATTGAGAGAAGAACTGGATCGACTCGCGGGGATGTATAGCGTTGACTTGGTTTTTCTAGAGCAATCCGACGAAGCCTTCAGGGCAATGGTCGAGGAAACAGGAAAGATCCTCTATGAAGAAAACTGATGTCCTGCTGGCGATCGAACGCCTCAAACAGGCCGTCGCCAGGCTGGAAGACGCCTTGGGAAGGGTTCGTGATGACCTGGACCGCGACGGCGCGATCCAGCGTTTCGAGTTTACCGTTGAGCTGCTATGGAAGACACTGGCCATACAGCTGGAATACCAGGGCATCACCTGCCAAAGTCCACGCAACTGCATCAAGCTGGCCTTTCGGCATGGCTTGATCGAAGATGATGAACTGCTCCTGGACATGATCGAAGACCGCAATCGTAGTTCCCATGTCTACAACGAGAAAACTGCGGAAGAGATTTTCACGCGGATCAGCAAGCTCTACGCAAAGAGTATCAGGCAGGTCCTGGAACGACTTGAAAGCACTCTGTGAGGGCTATGATACGCCCGATTGGAATTTCAGTGCTTTTTCGGCAACGGTACGGACAGCGTTAAGGCTGATGAATGAATGACCGGGAATGCCAATCGGGCTGAAGACCGATCCACGAAAGGCCGGCGAGAAGAACATGAGGAAACCTGATTCGCACCAATGTTCGGCTATGTGCATTCTACCCCCCCTCCCTAACCCTCCCCCTTCCAGGGGGAGGGCATGGGTGGGGGTGAAACGCCGGGATGCCACGCAGCTGGGAGTTTTCACATGGTCGCCTTCTCTCTGTTGTTCTTGCAACTGAACATTGGTACCAATCAAGCGAGGAGATGGCTGCACCACTGAAAATCGGCCTCACCGGCGGCATTGCCAGCGGCAAGAGTACCGTTGCCGATCTCTTCGAAGAACTGGGCATCGACGTCATCGATGCCGACCGGATCAGCCGTGAACTGGTGGAACCGGGCAGTCCGCTTCTGGAGCAGATCGAGGATCGCCTGGGTTCAGCGTTCATCGATGCCCTGGGAAGGCTCGACCGCACGCGCCTGCGCGAGCACATCTTTTCCCATCCCAAAGCCAGGAAGACCCTCGAAGGAATACTCCACCCCGCCATCCGTGAAGAAATGGAACAACGTGCCCGGAAAAGCCGGTCGCCCTACGTGGTGCTGGTGATCCCGCTGCTCATCGAAACGGGACAGCAAGAACTGGTGGACCGCATCCTGGTAGTGGATGTCCCGGAACGAGCACAGATCGAACGTGTTGTCGAACGGGATGGTATTTCGGCCGAACAGGCCCGGAAAATCCTCGAATCCCAGGCAAAGCGGGATGAACGCCTGGCCGCTGCCGATGATGTCATCCGCAACACCGGATCCCCGGACTCGTTGCGGGAGGAGGTGGAAAGACTGCACCGCCACTACCTGCAACTCGCCGGAAGCGGATTCGATTGAACCCGCGGGGCAAGTGTTGGAAAATGCCCGAACCGATAGCGCGGCCGGACGCCTCAATTGCAGAAACTGTTGTATGAACATCCCCTGAACGAGCGGACGCGCACCCTGTTACGCATTTCCCACCTGTTCGACCAGTTCGAGTACCACCTGCCTTCGAGCAGTCCCTGGCAGAGTCGCTCTGCCGTCCAGGCCCTGCTCGACATCACCAGCATACTGGCCCGCGCCGACATCAAGACCGAGATGATCAAGCAGCTGGACCAGCACGCCAAGACGCTGCGGGGTGTTGCCCTCAATCCCGACGTGGACCAGGAACGGCTCAACCGGGTGCTGGAGGATATCGAGCACACCAGCCAGGGCTCCATGCCGTCAACGGGCAGCTCAGCGGCAGGCTGCGCAAGAGCGATTTCCTCAATGGCATTGCCCAGCGCATGTCGATTCCCGGAGGCAGCTTCGAGTTCGACCTGCCCCAGTTCCACTACTGGCTGCACCCGGTGTTTGTCAAGATAGTTGTCACTTTTTTCACGCAGCCAATGCTCTATTGTCGGGTTCCTCGTGTGAATCGTCGTCACGCGCAGGATTGAGCCAGACAACTTCCTTTCTGGACCAGTCCCGGGTCATGCCCGACCAGCGCTCCGG
>QNZQ01000059.1 GCA_003972985.1 Gammaproteobacteria bacterium
ACCATGGCGAACTGCCATTCGGCGGCTTTTTGCAGCCCAATCGACCGAATATCCCGCTTCAAGCCGGGAAACCTCACTACGCCAAGGTCTTGGATCAGGCTGGTTAAGGTGTGGCCGGGGGAGAGGCGATTTAGATGACGTCGTCCTGGCAGGAAAGGATTCCCCATTCAGTTTTATTGCAACACCGGCTATAATGGTGCGTTACGTTTTGTGCGCATCAACCTGGCCACAAGAGGAATTATGGATCAGCAACAGTCTCAATCCAGAATCAAAGATCTGATTACCAAGGGCAAGGAACAGGGGTTCCTTACCTACGCGGAGGTGAACGACCACCTGCCCGATACCATCGTGGATTCGGAGCAGATCGAGGACATCATCCGCATGATCAACGAGGTGGGCATCCCGGTCTACGAGACCCCTCCGGACACGGACGATGCCACCATTGCTGCTGATGCCGTTCCCACCGACGAGGAGACGGCAGAGGCGGCCGCGCTTGCCCTCGCCTCGGTGGACAGTGAATTCGGCCGCACCACCGATCCCGTGCGCATGTACATGCGTGAAATGGGCACCGTGGAGCTGCTCACCCGCGAAGGCGAACTGCGCATCGCCAAGCGCATCGAGGACGGCCTCAACCAGGTCGCCGCAGCGCTGGCCACCTTCCCTCCCGCAGTGGATCACCTGGTACAGAAGCTGGCCGACGTGAAGGCGGAAGAGACCCGCCTCTCCGACGTCATCACCGGTTTCATCGATCCCGACGAGGACACCACCACTCCCCCGGTACCCCAGGCCAAGAGCGACGATGACGAAGCGGTGGACACCGGCCCCGACCCGCAGATGGTGAAGGACAAGACCGCCGAGCTCACCCGGCTGTACAAGCGCTGGCGCAACCACCTGGAGAAGCACGGCAACGACGACAAGGCGAAGAAGCTCAACGACAAGATCGTCGGCATCTTTGCCGAGCTCAAGCTCAACCCGCAGCTGTTCGCGCGCCTGGGCAACACCCTGCACGACACCGTGGACCAGATTCGCGAGCAGGAGCGCATCATCCTCGACCTGTGCGTAAACCAGGCCGGCATGCCGCGCCGCGACTTCATCACCAACTTCCCCAAGAACGAGACCAACCTCGACTGGGTGAAGGAGCAGTGCAAGGCCAAGTCCAGCTACCGCGACAGGCTCAAGGCCCTGTCCGACGACATCCTCCGTGCCCAGCGCAAGCTGGCCGAGGTGGAGAAGCAGTGTGGCCTGAGCATCGCCGACATCAAGGAGATCAACCGCAGGATGTCCATCGGCGAGGCCAAGGCGCGCCGTGCCAAGAAGGAGATGGTGGAGGCCAACCTGCGCCTGGTGATCTCCATCGCCAAGAAGTACACCAACCGCGGCCTGCAGTTCCTCGACCTGATCCAGGAAGGCAACATCGGCCTGATGAAGGCGGTGGACAAGTTCGAGTACCGCCGCGGCTACAAGTTCTCGACCTATGCCACCTGGTGGATCCGCCAGGCCATCACCCGCTCCATCGCGGACCAGGCCCGCACCATCCGCATCCCGGTGCACATGATCGAGACCATCAACAAGCTCAACCGCATCTCCCGGCAGATGATCCAGGAGAAGGGCCGCGAGCCCACGCCGGAGGAGCTGGCCGAGCGCATGGAGATGCCCGAGGACAAGGTGCGCAAGGTGCTCAAGATCGCCAAGGAGCCCATCTCCATGGAGACCCCCATCGGCGACGACGAGGATTCCCACCTGGGCGACTTCATCGAGGACCAGGGCGCCGTCTCTCCCGTGGATGCCGCCACCATGGAGAACCTGCGCGAGTCCACCCAGAACATGCTCGCCGGCCTCACCCCGCGCGAGGCCAAGGTGCTGCGCATGCGTTTCGGTATCGACATGAACACCGACCACACCCTGGAAGAGGTGGGCAAGCAGTTCGACGTCACCCGCGAGCGCATCCGCCAGATCGAGGCCAAGGCCCTGCGCAAGCTGCGCCACCCCACCCGCTCGGAGAAGATGCGCAGCTTCCTCGACGGCGACTGACCGAACAGGACGCCTGCCGGAAGGAACCGGCAGAACGCCCCGGACCTAGCGCAGGACGACGTCATCTAATGGCGTAAACTATTGAAAAGCGGGGCGGGCACCTGATCGGAAAACTTCGGAGACAGGGCACTGGAAATGTTCCCGACATTTCCAGCATTTCCTCCATCCCTGGAGGTCATGCGGACGCAGAGCCTACGATGCACAGGGATGTGCGAGTGCCGCGAGAGGCAGGATGCCGGAAGCGGCCATGGATGTATTCACGGCGGTTTTCCGAGCAGGTGCCCGTCCTGCCCCAAATTAGATGACACAGCCCTGGGACCCAGCGGCTCATGGGTCGGACAGAAACCCGGCCCACGATATAATCCGGCTTTCGGGCCCATAGCTCAGTTGGTCAGAGCAGTCGACTCATAATCGATTGGTCGTAGGTTCAAGTCCTACTGGGCCCACCATACAAGGCACTGAAAACATCACGTTTTTCAGTGCCTTTTTCTTTTCTGTCAACGTCACTCATTTGTCAGCGTGACCAAATCGTGACAACCCACCCTCCAGCAGGGTTACTGCTGCGCGCACTTTTTTCAGCTGTCACATTCCCGTAACACGGTGGCGGTAGAGTTCCCTGCCAGTACTACAGTCCATCAAGGCTGCGAACAATGAACACTACCAAAGGCAGGTAACGAGACGATGAACAAGAGATTGGCAATAGCGACGCTGGTCGCTGCAGCTGCGGTCGGGAACACCCAGGCCGCTTCACGCGACTACATCTACATCGTGGGATCCTCCACCGTCTATCCTTTCGCCACGGTGGTGGCGGAACACTTCGGCAAGAGCACCCGATTCAAGACGCCGAAAATCGAGTCCACCGGTTCCGGCGGCGGCATGAAGCTCTTCTGCGAGGGCGTGGGGGTGAAGCACCCCGACATCGCCAACGCTTCCCGCCGCATCAAGAAGTCGGAATACGACAAGTGCCAGGCCAATGGCGTGAAGGAGATCGTGGAGGTGAAGATCGGCTACGACGGCATCGCCATCGCCAACTCCAGGAAGGCGCCCCGCTTCGAACTGAGCCGCAAGGAGATCTTCCTTGCCCTGGCCAAGCAGGTACCCGACCCCAAGACGCCACAGAGCGGCAGGCTGGTATCCAACCCCTACCAGTACTGGGACGAGGTCAATACTTCCCTGCCCCACTACAGGATCGAGGTTCTGGGGCCTCCGCCCACCTCCGGAACCCGGGACGCCTTTGCCGAACTGGCCATGGAAGGCGGCTGCAGGAAATTCGACTGGATCGAGGCGATGAAGAAAGAAGACAAGAAGCGCTACAAGGCGATCTGCCACGGCATTCGTGAAGACGGCCCCTACATCGAGGCCGGCGAGAACGACAACCTCATCGTAAAGAAGCTCGAGGCCAACCCCAAGGCGCTGGGCATCTTCGGCTACAGCTTCCTGGAACAGAACGAGGACCAGCTCCAGGGCTCCCTCGTGGATGGCGTGCCCCCCGAGTTCGAACTCATCGCCGCAGGCAGGTACCCGGTCTCGCGTCCCCTCTACTTCTACGTGAAGAAGGCGCATGTGGACAAGATTCCCGGGATCCGGGAGTACATCGCCGAATTCACCAGCGAGAAGGCCCGGGGCGACGAGGGCTACCTGGTGGACAAGGGACTGATCCCCATGCCGGAGGAAGAGCGCAAACGCTTTGCCGGGGCCGCACGCGCATTGACCCCACTGCAGTGGTAGGCACGGCGCCATGGGTCGCTCCTGCGACGGGCAGGCTGTCACATTCCTGTAACCCGTATTTGTCAGCCTCCACCCCGAATTTCCCCAAAACCGCCAGCAACTCCTTGATTTTTGGTTTGCCAGGGCGGCATTTCGCTTTGTAGTGCCATAATATTGCGCTCACCTCTTGTCGTCGGCTGGCCATTGCGGTAGCGTGCC
>QNZQ01000197.1 GCA_003972985.1 Gammaproteobacteria bacterium
TACACACCGGCCTCCCATATGACTGGACACCGCGTTCGGATGCTCCCTTGGGATCCCCTTTGGCGCCTTCGGCACGTCGGGTATCCCGTGTCGCCTCGCGGCTACCGGGGACTACCCGCCTTCGCTTCGCTCTCCATGGCGGGCAGCGTCGGTGAACTGGAATTCACAGTCCCGCAGCCATTTCCGCTTGTACTGGTTGAATTCCGGCTTGAGCAGCTTATCGTTGTTGATCAGGCCCCACGCCATGTTCTTGACCGAGGTGTCTCCGTGGGTGAGCAGATTGGGGTAGAGTCCCTTGTGTTCATCGGCGAGGTGATCCGACATCATCTCGCAAAGATCGCACAAGAGGATGTGGGTCACCTTGGCAATGGGGTGAATGGCCAGTTGCTGGGGGGTCATCAGCCCTTCGATCACCGAGGCCATTTCGATGATTTCCTTGCGGCGCCGATGAAGATCATCGATCGTAGTCATGCTTCCTCCTCCTTTGTAACCTGAAGGCGCGTCTCCTTGTTTGTTCTTGTGGATTCACGCGCATCTCAAAAGCTGAGATAGATCAATTCTAGCCAACCACGTCACAAAAAATACCTGATACAGATCAAAAATATTCTTGGGAAAGTAATTTTTTTCTACCCATAAAAATACCCGGCAGGCGCCGGGTCGTGCTGGAGGTTGCAGGGGGACGGTCAGTGTCCCCCTCCCTTGAGTGCCGTCACCAGGCCTTCGCAGACATCCTTGGCATCGCCGAAGATGAGGGAACAGTTGTCCTGGTAGTAGAGCAGGTTCTCCACCCCCGAATAGCCGGGGCGCATGGAGCGCTTGATGACGTAGACATGCCGCGCCTTGCCCACTTCGAGGATGGGCATGCCGTAGATGGGGCTGGAAGGGTCGGTCTTGGCCGCCGGGTTGGTCACGTCGTTGGCACCCACCACCAGCGCCACGTCGGCAGTGGCGAACTCCGGGTTGATCTCGTCCATCTCGAAGACGTGGTCGTAGGGAATATCCGCCTCGGCCAGCAGCACGTTCATGTGCCCGGGCATGCGCCCCGCCACCGGGTGGATGGCGAATTTCACCTCCACGCCCTTCTCCTCCAGGAGTTCCATGAGCTCCTTGAGCGCATGCTGTGCCTGGGCCACCGCCATACCGTAGCCGGGCACGATGATCACCTTGTTGGCATCCTCCATCCAGTAGATGGCATCCTCCACCGACGCGGACTTGACGCCCTTCTCTGCCGCGACGGCCACCGCGCTGGAAGCTTCGGATTCACCGCCGAAGCCACCGAACACCACGTGGATGATGGAGCGGTTCATGGCGCGGCACATGATGTAGGAGAGGATGGCGCCGGAGAAACCCACCAGCGCGCCCACGATGATGAGCAGGTTGTTGCCCAGGGTGAAGCCCGTTGCCGCCGCCGCCCAGCCCGAGTAGCTGTTGAGCATGGAGATGATCACCGGCATGTCGGCGCCGCCGATGGGGATGATGAGGGTGAAGCCGAGAAGAAAGGCGAGTGCCGTCATCAGCACCAGCGCCCAGAGGCTCTCGGTGGCACCGAAGTAGATCGCCAGGGCCACCGTGAGCACGCCGATGAAGGCGTTGAGCAGGTGCTGCCCCTTGAAGATCACCGGGGCGCCGGAGATGATGCCCTGCAGCTTGCCGAAGGCGATCACCGAACCGGAGAAGGTGATGGCACCGATGACGATACCCGCCGAGAGCTCGCCCATGAGCACCGGATTGAGCAGCCCCGCATCGGCCTTGTTGATGTAGGTACCCAGCGCCACCAGTACCGCCGCCATGCCCACGAAGCTGTGCAGCGCCGCCACCAGCTGCGGCATGGCGGTCATCTGCACGCGCGCGGCCAGTACCGAGCCGATCACGGCACCCGCCGCCACACCGGCGATGATGAAACCGTAGGACTGCACCTCGCTGCCCAGCAGCGTGGCACCGATGGCGATGGCCATGCCGGCCATGCCGTAGAAGTTTCCGCGCCGGGCGGTGGAGGGGTGGGTGAGCCCCTTCAGCCCGAGGATGAAGAGAATTGCGGAGACCAGGTAGGCCAGGGCCTGTGCGTTTGCTGAAATTTCCATTTGGCGAGCCCCTTACTTCTTCTCTTTCTTCTTGAACATGGCCAGCATGCGGTTCGTGACCAGGAAGCCACCAAAGACGTTGATGGAAGCGAGCAGCACGGCGAAGAACCCCATGATCTCGGCCGTGGTGCCGGCGGATTCGGCACCGGTCACCAGCAGCGCGCCGACGATGACGATGCCGGAGATGGCGTTGGTGAGCGCCACCAGGGGCGTGTGCAGCGCCGGGGTGACGCCCCAGACCACGAAGTAGCCGACGAAACAGGCCAGCACGAAGACGTACAGGGCAACGAGTGTATCTGGCATGGGTTCGGTCCTCTCGATCAGGCTGTGGGTTTCACCAGGGCGGCGTGGGTGATCTCGTCCTCGTCGAGATCCTTGAGCACCAGCTCATCGCCCTGCTTCTCCACCATGATGGCGAGCAGGTTGGCGATGTTGTTGGCGTAGAAGGTACTGGCATCACCGGCCATCATGGACGGGTAGTTGGTGTGCCCCACCAGGATGACGCCATGCCTGCGCACCACCTCGTCCGCCTCGGTGAGCGGGCAGTTGCCACCATTGGCGGCGGCCAGATCGACGATGACCGAACCCTCGCGCATGCGCTTCACCACCGATTCGGTCACCAGCACGGGCGCGGGCCGGCACGGGATGAGCGCGGTGGTGATGATCACGTGGGCCCTGGCCAGCTCGTCGGCGAGCAGCTGCTGCTGGCGCGCCTTGGCCTCGTCGGAGAGCTCCCGGGCATAGCCGCCCTCGCCGCTGCCCTCCTCGCCCAGGTCCAGCTCGATGGGCTTGGCTCCAAGGGATTCGATCTGCTCCCGGGTCTCGGGCCGGATGTCGTAGGCATAGACCTCGGCGCCCAGCCGTTTGGCGGTGGCGATGGCCTGCAGCCCAGCGACGCCGGCGCCCAGGATTACCACGCGCGCCGGCTTCACCGAGCCCGCGGAAGTCATCATCAGGGGAAAGAAACGGCCGTAGCGCGCGGCGGCCTCGATGGCCGCCCGGTAACCGGCGATATTGCTCTGGGAAGAGAGCGCATCCATGGACTGGGCGCGGGAGATGCGCGGGATGCGCTCCATGGCCAGGGGACGGATGCGCTTGCCGAACATGGCCTGGAGAATCTCGTCATCCTCGTCACAGGTCTCGAGGAAGCCGATGTAGAGCGCACCCTCCCGCATGGAGGCCACCTCTTCCCCGGTGGGCTTGCGCACCTTCACCACCAGGTCCGAGCCCAACGCGGTGGCGCGATCCACGATCTCCACGCCGGCGGCCACGTAGTCGTCGTCATGGTATCCCGCCTCCAGCCCGGCCCCGGATTCCAGGCACAGGCGGAACCCCTTGCCGCCGAGTTTCATGGCCACGTCCGGCGACATGGCGACCCTCGCTTCTCCAGGCAGGCTCTCTTTGGGAATCCCGATAATCATGGACATGGTTCTGGCATCCGTTGGACAGCAGGAAACAGCGGCGCATTATCCCACAAATCACCGTCCCCTTGTCTATGACAATGTGGAAATCCCGGGTTGGCGGAATCGCCTCAGAGAAATTCCGTAGGCCTGATAAGCGTAGCACATCAGGCAATCCCTGAGCTTGCCCGCCCCGCACTGCATGGGCCATGCGGTCGGCGGATGCGCTGCGCTTATCCGCCCTACGCGGTTTCCTGCCCGCTTTCATTTGATCAGGGGTGTGCCTGGGGCTCATGAAAGTAATAAACCCGCCTTATTCACCCTATGAGCAAATAAGCCGCTAACCAGCTCAAAATTCCGCACTTTCGCGCAACCAATCACCGAATTGTCCAGCGTGACCAGTCATTTCCAGTTGCCTGTCGGTGAAAACAAGCATCCGTCACGCCAATACGCC
>QNZQ01000031.1 GCA_003972985.1 Gammaproteobacteria bacterium
GCCGGCCTCGCCCAAAAGCTGCCAGGCCAGTTCGCCCCACAGGGTGTTGATGGTGTGTTTGCCATACTTCCGGGGCTGACTGGGAGAGAGCTTGATGCCATCGATCACGGCCACACGGGCCTTGGGTAGATCCGTGATACCCGCCTCGTCGAGCAGCGGCGGAATTCCGGTGAGACGGGAGGTTGGCACTGAGCGTGAAGCCAGGTGATAGACGGCTAACAGCGTGTGGGTCTTGCCACCGCCGAACGCGGTCTGCAACTGGATGACCGGATCGCCACCCTGGCCCGCCAGGCGCTGTGCCACAGAAATCAGCAATAGGCGCATGCCCTCGGTGATGTAGGTGCGGGCAAAGAACTGCTCGGCGTCCTGGTATTCAGCCGGTGCCATGCCGTTGGTCACCTGGGTGATGTCCGCGGCGAATTCCGACTGCTTGAAGGTGCCGGCGAGGACGTCTTTGTGAGGGGTGGCGATCTCGCGCCATGGTTTCAGGCTCATGTTCCTATGCTTTCCACGGTCCAGTTCATTTCGGGTCTCAGGCTGTTCCGATTAACCACACAAGGGTGGGGATCGATGGCCTTCAGCTTTTGTTTCAATTTCTGTTTCAGTTTCGAGTGATCAACGATTCTTGGGAAAAGCTTCGAAGGATTGGCAGACTGTTCGAGATGGAGAACGACTCTCAGCTTCGACTTTTGCAAAGCATGCCGAGCCAAATGCTGTTCATCCTGCTCATTAGCATTGAGTTTTGCAGCAGCAAGCCCTGCCAGTGTGTCACGCACTTTGATTGCTACCTCGTCAGCCAGATCTCCAAGCTTGGTTCGGCGATGCTGTCTGTAGTCTTTTACCTCGATCAGCCAGGTCTGGTCTGCCTCCACATAGACAAAATCGACCGCCTTGTTGCCGTTGCAGCTGTCCTTGAACCGCTTCTGGTAGAAGCGCCATTCATCGTATTTTCCTGCTTCGTCACCATCGAATTCGAAGCGCAATCCTCCCTCGTCGAACCGCCTCATGCTAAAACTTCCATGTAGCGGTCGGACTGGCCGAGTTCTTCGTCCAGCAACACGATGGTCTCCAGGTCTTCAACGGTGCGGCTCTGTTCCACATCGACGCCATTATCTGCCGCCACAAGCGCAAAATAACGTGATTCTACTTGAGGAAAATCCCTCTCCATCGACAGAATCTCGAACTCCCTCAGAAGAAACAGCGAGTGCGTGGCCACGAATACCTGAATTCCGTGTTGACACAACTCCATGATGGCCCGCGCAATCAGACGAATCAGTTTGGGGTTCAGGTTCGATTCCGGCTCATCCCAGAACAGGAAGCCCTTGTCCAGTAACGAACCCGTACTGACGAGACGGATCACCATGGCCAGCTTGCGCAGGCCTTCAGCCACCAGGGGCATCTCCATTTTTCCCTGACCAGGAATCTGCAAATAGAAACGTCCATTCCTGTCCAGCACCACCTTTCCGCCAATGGCCTCCTCCATGGGGGCTAACAACTTGGCAGCCTTTTTCTCCCTGGCGCCTTTCAAGGTCGGCTCGCCTAACAGTAGGCACGTATCCCGATAGGTTTCTTCGAACTCAAGATACCGGCTCTCGTACAGCGAGACAAAGCCGGGATAGATCGTCATCAGCTCCCGTGTTGGCAAGAATACCGGTGACTTTCTGTGCCCGTCCGAAGGCACCTTTTCCACCTGCACCTCGGTCTTGCTGCCGGTAGAAAACGCCATGCTGCAATCCAGCTTGCCATCATCGAATTCGAAAACCAGCTCGCAGCGTTCCTTCCCCTGCTTGCGGCGTGCTAGGCGACCGAGACTTTCCGGTCGCAACACATGAATGAACTTGTCTGCAAAAGCCTTCTGCAACACCGTCTTGGTTGGCGCTTCGCCCTTGTACCTGCGTTCATGTTCCGCACTGACCGCGATGACGGAATAGATCGTCTTCAGCAAGTGGGATTTTCCCGTTCCGTTCTCTCCGATGATGACATTCAGGTTGGGCGAGAATCGAAGATCAGCCGCACGGAAGGCCGTCAGATTCTTTATCATGTAACGCTTAAGCATGAGTCCTCCTACAGATCCAGTTCCAGCGATTCGCCCTTGTGGCCCACTTCATAGCTGGCGGTGACGATGGCATGCCAGGCACCGATGAGTTCGTTGTAGGCGCGGGCGTCTTCGGCCCAGCCTGCGCGCTCGCATAGAGTATAGATGTGGTAGGCGAGCTGGCGTAGGGGTTCGCCTTTTTCCGGCATGCGAGCCAGCAGCTCACCGGCGGCGGATTCGCCGTCTTCATTTAGGCGGCGGATCATATGGGGCAGGGCCTCCCACACGGGGGTGCGGTCGTCCAGGGTGGGGTCCCAGTCGGCAGGGTACTCCTTCCATCTGAGCAGGCGCACCTTGCCTCCGCCGGATTCGACCACGCCCGCCTCGACCACGCCATCCACGCTGGTGCCCTTGGCGCGGGCGAGCACATCGGCTTCGCCGAAAGGCCCCTTGCTCCAGCCGTACTGCTCGAACCAGGCCGAGCAGAACTGGGTGTCATTGTCGAAGCTGCCGGACTCGGGGCTCAGGTATTCGGTGATGGCGCGGTTGATGAGGATGAGCGCATCTGCTACCTGCATGCGCGAGCCGTTTTGGTTCAGCACCGCCTCGTACTGGGAGAAGATGGCCATGCCGGGGCCGATGGCGGCCTGGGCCAGATCCACCGGCGCGATGGGCGAGGCGCCTTCGGAGCCACCGATCATCGCCTCCAGCGCCTCGGGCATCTCCCGGCGCAACTGGCGTTGGAACTCCTTGCGGGAGATGGACTCGGCATTCTTGGGGCGCTTACGGCAGACAAGGACGACGGAAGAGGCTAGGGCATTGGTGCCGGAGCCGATCATGCGGTTACTCAATTCGGTGCGCATCGGCCAAGTGCCATCGATAGAAAACCCGGCCTGGATCACCGCCTCCAGAAAGGTCTCCCAACCGGTGCTGGTGGTACTGCCTTCCTTGGTTTCAGACTGCTTGAAGGCATAGTAGATGGTCACCGGAAAGGCCGGGTGGGCCTGTTCGGCCAGGTTGTGCAGAGCCTTCTTCATGCCTTCCAGAAAGAACTGTTCGGCTTTCTCCTTGCTGCCATGACGGTAGGGTGTGGCAACCAACTCTTCTGCCTTGGGCACTGCCAAGGTGGCGAACAGGTCAGGATAGATGGGCTTCAGACTGCGGCGGAGCCAGACGTAGAAAAAATCGGAGAGATCGGCGTAGCCGATGTTGTCGTAGTAAGGTGGATCGGTGGAAACGACTTTGTCCCTGGATACATTCTGTGTTGCGGCATCTTCTTGGGATGCAAATCCGCTACCGTGGTCGGGTGTGTGAGCGAGAGCTTTCCATGTCCAGTCCACCATGGCAATCCAGTTACCAGAAGAACCACAGAAAGGATTTGCTTCCGCATAATCCCATACCATGGGAATGGCTTGCCGGCCAAAAGTGTTGCGCATTTTTTCGCCAGAAGAGTGCCAACTACAAATGGCAGACCAATAGTCAGTTACTTTGTCTAGCGCAAACGCCAAATACACCGCCACCGCATCGCCATAGGCGGTGGCGTCGGTGCCGCCGGCGTCGAGGGCCTGGCCGTTATCGTCCCAGCCGGATTTACGGGCGTCTTCGATGACCCTGGCGCGGGCCTCCTGTACCAAATCGGAGAAGGTGCTCAGCGCCACCAGTTGGCGGGGGGTGAAGAGGTCGCCGTAGGTAGTCAACCCATAATCAACCGTCCAGAAATTTCTCGGGTCGTCAGGCAACGGCGTTTCGGGTTTCCATTCGGGCTTAGCTTTCTTTGCAATTTCTTCGTGCTCTTCATTTGGCGCGAGATAAATTCGACTACGATTGCCTTCAGCGACAATGGCCATCAACCTGGCACCCATACGGCCAGCCTTGCCTTCCGCCTTGATGTACTTCGG
>QNZQ01000230.1 GCA_003972985.1 Gammaproteobacteria bacterium
GCCAATGATGCCCGAAACCGCCATCAGCGGCACGAAGGCCGCCACCGTGGTGAGCGACGAGGAGAGCACCGGCGCCAGCATGCGCCGCGCCCCCCCTTCAGCAGCCTGCAGCGACCGTTCTCCCCGCTGGTAGTGGGTCAGGGCGTCCTCGCCGACGACGATGGCGTCATCCACGATGATGCCCAGCGTCATGATCAGCGCGAACAGCGAGATCATGTTGATGCTCCCGCCGGCCAGCCAGATCAGCGCCAGGGCGGCCATGAAGGAGACCGGGATCCCCAGGGTCACCCACCAGGCCACGCGTGCATTGAGAAAGAGGAACAGGATCGCCACCACCAGCACCAGTCCGCCCGCACCGTTCTTCAGCAGCAGGTTGATGCGGTCCCGGATCAGCAGCCAGCTCTCGTCGTAGACGGTGATCTCCACCCCGGGCGGCAGTTCCGCGCGCGTCTCCTCCAGCCACTTGCGCAGGATGGTGGCCGATTCCAGGGTATCCCCGGTGGTGGCCCGCTGCGCATCCAGTTCCACCGCGGGCTTGCCCCGGTAACTGAAGGTGATCTCCCCGGGTCGTGCGCGGCGCTCGATGCTCGCCACGTCCTCCAGAAGCAAGCGGGCAGACTTGTCTTCGCTCTCCACGGGCAACCGCTCGAAGCCGAGCGGCGTGCGCTTCTGCGACAGCGCCCGCAACTCCCGCGCCACGTCGTCACGCCCGATCTGGCCGGCGGGCAGGTCCACGGACCGCCGGTTGATCCCACGGCCCACCTCGGCCAGGGACATCTGCAACGCCTCCAGCTGGCGGGTGCTCAGCTGTACCGCCAGCTCCTCCTCCGGAAGCCCGTTGATCGTCACCTTGGCCACGCCGCGACGCAGCAACTCCTCCTCGAAGCGATAGGCGAGCTGGCGCAGTTCCGCGGGATTCTCGGGACCGTGAATGAGCAGCTTCGCGATGGGCTCGAAGTTGATCACGTGGCTGACCTGGGGCGTGCGCGCATCCTTGGGCAGGTTGCGCACCGCCTTGACCCGCTCCTCCACCCGGTTGGTGGCATCGCCCATGTCGGTGCCCTCGGGAAACTCCAACATGATCAGGCTGACATTGCGCGCCGAGGTGGAGGTGATCTTGTCCAGCTCCTCCACCGACCGCAGCTCCTGCTCGATGGGAATGGTGATGGAACGCTCCACGTCCTCGGCGGTGGCACCGGGCCAGACCACGCGAACCGTCACCATCTGGATGCTGAAATTGGGAAAGAACTGGGTGTTGAGCTGCGAGAGGGCCAGAGCACCGGAGATGAGCATGATCAGCATCACCAGGTTTGCCGCCACCGGATGGCGGGCAAAGATGCCGATGATGTCGCTCCCGTGGGTGGAACCCTCACTCATCGGGCACGACCTTCACCAGCAGTCCTTCCACGGCATTGGGCAGCTGCGTGAGCAGCAGGCGCTGCCCGTCATGGAGCTTGGGGGAACGGATCAGCAGCAGGTCTTTCCCCTCCTTTCTCAACTCGCCCACCCGCTCCACGGTCACCGAACGCAGGCGGTCTTCCCGGTCCACCAGGTAGACCCTGTCCGAACCGTACAGGGCTTCGAAGGGCACCGGCATCACGCCATCCAGGACGGGCAGGTGCAGATAGAGGGTGGTTACGCGACCGAGCTGCAGCAGCGCCCGGCCGCGGGTCACGCGAAACAGCCCTTCCACGCCGCCTCCCCCGGCCGGTATCGCGGCACCCAGTGACACCAGCTCCCCCTCGAGCGCCTTGCCTTCGAGCGTTCCCGTCACCCGCAGTGACTGCCCGCCCCGCTGCGCTTCCTGCACGTCACGGAGGTAGCGCTCGGGAATCAAGGCACGGAACACCAGGGAGTCCTCCTCGAAGAGGTCCAGCAGGGGATTGCCGGGATTGACGCGCTGCCCCACGGAGACCTGCACGCGGGTGACCCGCCCGGCGTAGGGCGCTTCGATCCTGGTGCGTTCGAGTTGCAGCCGCGCCTTTTCCACGGCGGCACGCTTCTGCGCGAGGCGTGCCTCAAGTTCCCGCATCTTGCTCTCGTGGGTGCGCACCTTCTCCTCGATGCGCGACACCGCGATGGCCTGGCGGGCCAGCGCCTGCCGGGAGGTATCCAGGTTGGACTGGGAGGTGAGCTTCTTCTTGATCAGATCCTGCAACCGCGACACCTCGGACTGCACCAGCGACAGCAGCCGCTTTTCCCTGGGCAGAGCCTCGAGGTTGCCCCGGTGGGCCGAGAGCTCCGACTGGATGGCCGCCTCTGCCTGCTCCACTTCCGCTTCCCGCTGGGCAAGGTCCAGCCGGTAGTCGCGGTCGTCCAGCTCCAGCAGCAACTGGCCCTCGTGTACCGGATCGCCTTCGATGACGGAAACCTTGTGCACGTCCGCCGAGAGCGCGGCATTCAGGGTGGTCCTGGCGAGCGCATCCACCTTCCCGTAGAGCATCAGGGTCCTGGGCCAGCTGCCGAGCTTCACCTCGGCAACCGCCACCGGCCAGGCCTTCTCCTTCACCTCGATCACGTGGCTCTCGGGCCGGGTGGCCACGAGCACGGCGAACAACCCCACGGCCAGCAGCAGGATGGCCAGGGGCAGCAACAGCCGCTTCAGCACCGATCGCTTTCTGCTTTCCATGGGTCGGGTTCAGCTTTTCCTTTCGGTTACGTTGCGCCACACCACCATGGCGCCCAGCAGCGCCACGGCAGAGGCCAGAGTATACGCGAAGGCCGGCCCCCAGTGCTCCCAGATGAAGCCGCTGGCAAAGGTTCCTGCCGCACCGCCTGCGCCGAAGCTGACGCTGGCGTAGAGCGCCTGTCCCCGCCCCTGGTGCCTTCCCCGGAAGTAGCCGTGGATCATGTGGATGGCCGAGGCGTGGAAACTGCCGAAGCTGGCCGCATGCAGCAGCTGCGACAGGGCGAGCACCGGCAGCAGGTCGGGAAACCAGCCGATGAGCAGCCAGCGCAGCCCGGCCAGCGCCAGACTCACCATGAGGATGACGCGACTGGCGAAGCGGCACAGCAGGCGGTGCATGAAGAGGAAGAGGATCACCTCGGCCACCACGCCCAGGCCCCAGAGCACGCCGATGGTGGTCTTGCTGTAGCCATATTCCTGGAGATAGATGGTATAGAAGGCGTAGTAGGGGCCATGGCTCATCTGCATCAGGAACACGGCGGCGAAGAAGGCCAGCACTTCCGGCCTGCGCAGCACCGCCAGCAGCGGGGGCTGGGCCTCGTGGCCCGTCTCCTCGCGGCGATCCCGGACCAGTAGGCTGGCCAGCAGCACGCCACCGAAGCTGGCCAACACTGCCCACATCACGGCACCCGGCCCCGCGTGATCCACCACCTGCCCCACGCCCACCACGGTGAGGATGAAGCCGATGGAACCCCAGACCCGGATGCGCGCATAGCGTTCGGCCCGCTCCCCGAGGTAATTGAAGGTAACCGCCTCGAACTGCGGCAGCGAAGCGTTCCAGAAGAAGCTGTAGAAGACCATCACCAGCGCCACGCCCCAGAAACCGCTGACCGCGAACATGCCCAGGAAACTCAGCAGGGCCAGCAGCGAGGCGAGCTGCACGATGCGCATGCGGTGGCCGAGGTGGTCCGCCAGCCAGCCCCAGAGGTTGGGCGCCACAATCTTGGTGGCCATGAGAATGGACATCAGCGAGCCGATGGCCACGGCGTCGAAACCCAGCGACTTCAGATAGAGCCCCCAGTAGGGCACCAGGGTCCCCAGCGAGGCGAAATAGAAGAAATAGAAGGAAGAGAGTCGCCAATAGGGCATCATTGCTCGCAAAGCGGCCGGTGAAGCGGGCAATATTACCAGCAGGACCGACTTGAATAATGAACGAATACCCGCATCTCTCATTCAACCCAAGCAGATGGAGCAGAGGATGAAATTCCAGTTTTCGTACCGCAAGATCGACAAGAAAGAAA
>QNZQ01000221.1 GCA_003972985.1 Gammaproteobacteria bacterium
CCGGTGTGTAGCCGCAACGAGCTTGCGATGTTGTGGCGGAACGCCGGGTGACCAGGACGGCCGGGGCACCAATGAGTTGTCGAAGATCGAGTCGATTTTGGGGACTCGGATGTCCCAAAATCTTTCACGAGATCGAAGACTCGCTTGGCGATGAAACAGGTCGCCCGCATCATCCAGGGGCATATTCGACAAAGTGACCTGATGGCCCGCCGGGATCATCACCATTTCTGGCTATTGCTCTCCGATACCGACGAGGAACATGCCGTCAACCTGGCCGAGCGACTCGCCACTTCCTTTCGGCAACTGGCGTGTGTGGCCGACCAGCGGATCGCGATTTCGGTGAAGATCGTCTGTTGCCTGCCCGGCGAGCCGCTCGACACGCTCATGGAACGGGCGGAGGCGGCCTGAAGCGGCAGCCGGCCTCCCTGCTATCTTCCGCTGAGAAGAGCGCGTCATTTGTGATAAATTTATCGAAGCAATGGGAGGAACAAGAGGAAAGAAGATGCAAGGTGCAATTGGCGGTATCCTCGTGGGAAGTCTGCTCCACGCCGCAGCCGCAACGGCAGGAGGCTATTATCTGGATCAGCCAGGCGGCAGAAACGTGGTTTGGCCACCCCCTGGCGGCCTGTACCGGGTGGAGCCGCCGCTTCCGAAGTATCCGCCTCCCGCGGTTCCGGGATACTCGGGTCCGGCGAACGACTGGTGGTCCAACCGCTATTACCCCGGCTATCAACGCCGTGATTTCGTGCGCCCGCCGGGACCGGAATGGCCGGGCACTCTCCACGACAAGCCCGTGATGCCAGGGAAACCGAAGCCGCTGGAGCCCGGGCACCCCGTCGAGGTGATACCGCCGCCGGGCATTCCCGTGGATCACGTGAAGCAGCCGCTCACCGACAAGCCCCAGCGGGGCTGGCGTCCGGTGCCGGGAATGGGGGGCATGACCGCCGCGCCGCCGCGCCGCCGCGGGCAGAGCCCCCGGCGGTCCTGGAGCAGCGACCTCCTGCCGGTCCGCAGCCTGTTCCGCCCAATCCGCCGGCTCCATCGGCGCAACCATGAAAAAAGCCGCCCGCGGGCGGCTTTTTCGATGCGGTGGAATGCGGAGTGATCAGGCGATGCCCAGCTTCTCCTTGATGATCTTCACCACCTCGTCGCTGGAAGTGGCGTTGATATCCCACAGCATGCCCTTCTTCTCGTAGTAGCCCACCAGCGGCGCGGTCTGCTCGTTGAAGACGTCCAGGCGCTTGGAGATGGCCTCTTCGGTTTCGTCGGCGCG
This sequence comes from Gammaproteobacteria bacterium, assembly GCA_003972985.1. Classification (GTDB taxonomy): domain Bacteria; phylum Pseudomonadota; class Gammaproteobacteria; order Chromatiales; family Chromatiaceae; genus Thiolapillus. The sequence goes on from QNZQ01000221.1 coordinate 1,274, forward strand.
CTGTACCACCTTGCCGCCGCACTTGTCGCACACGCCTTCCACCTTGGGCGGATTGCTCTTGACGTTGTAGATGGCGCCGCAGTCCTCGCAGGTGCGTCGGGTGGTGAGACGATCGAGGATCACTTCGCGGGGCACGTTCAGGTTCACCACGCCATCGAGGGTGATGCCGAGCCTGTCCAGCAGCTTGTCCAGCTCTTCGGCTTGGGGAATGGTGCGGGGAAAGCCGTCCAGCAGGAAGCCCTGCTTGCAGTCGTCCTGCTGCAGCCGCTCTTCCATGATGCCCATGATGAGGGAATCGGGAACCAGCTCGCCGCGCTCCATGTAGCCCTGTGCCTCCTTGCCCAGCTCGGTGCCTTCCTTCACCGCGGCGCGCAGGATGTCGCCGGTGGAGATCTGCACGGAACCGTCGATGTCGGTGAGCATCTTGGCAACGGTGCCCTTGCCGGCGCCGGGGGCGCCCAGAAGAATCAGTCGCATGGAAATTTCTCCGTTCTTGAAATTGCTGAAAGTGAAAAATCTTGTCGAAGGCGATCGAGGTCAATTCTCCTCGAGATGTTTTCTGGCAACATGTGCTGGCCCTCGGGTGGCGCGTATTCTATAGAGGGCGACGCTTTTTTGCACCTGTTTCCGGATCACCATCATGTATCGCAAGCGTGTCCGACAATCCCGCAAGCAGCTCACTTCCGCTCGTGTCTGGCGTACCCGCGGTGTCTTCCTTTCGGGCGCCATCCTGGTGGGGGCGGCCGCCTCCCTGCTGGCCCTGGGTGCCGACCGTGCCAGCGAGCTGTTTCTGCATTTCGTCACCGGACGCCCCTGGCTGCCCTTCGTGATCACGCCCCTGGGACTGGTGTTCATCGTCTGGCTCACCCGTAACTTCTTCGCCGGTGCGGAAGGGAGCGGCATTCCCCAGGCCATCGCCGCGCTGCACCTGAAGCGCCACAAGCACCTGCGCCACCGCCTGCTCTCGGTGCGTATCGCCATCGGCAAGGGAATCATGATCGTGCTGGGGCTGCTCAGCGGCGCTTCCATCGGGCGCGAGGGACCCACCATCCACATCGCCGCCTCCATCTCCTTCGCCCTTACCCGCTTCGCCCGTTTCCCACACTATGACATCAGCCGCGGGCTGATCCTGGCCGGAGGCGCGGCAGGGCTGGCGGCCGCCTTTAACACCCCACTGGCAGGGGTGATGTTCGCCATCGAGGAGATGGCCAAGAGCTTCGAGGAGAAGACCAACGGCACCGTCTTCACCGCGGTGATCATCGCCGGCATCACGGCGCTGGCCATCAACGGCAACTACGCCTACTTCGGCTCGGTGGACACCGTGATCCACCTGCCCCAGGTGTTCGCCGTGGTGGTGGTCGCGGGGCTGGTTGGCGGTGCGGCGGGCGGTTCCTTCAGTGCCTTGCTGGTCTACGGCGGGCGGCGGGTGAAGCCCTGGCGCAGTGCCCACCCCTATCTCCTGGCGGCCCTCATCGGGTTGCTGCTCGCCTTCATCGGCCTGGTTTCCGGAGGCCAGACCTGGGGAACCGGCTATGCCGAGGCCAAGGCCGCGCTCACCGGTGCCGACGTGGAAGGGAGTTTTCCCCTCTACAAGTACCTGGCAACGGTGCTCTCCTACTGGAGCGGCATTCCCGGCGGCATCTTTGCACCCTCCCTCTCCATCGGTGCCGGCCTGGGCGCGGAAATGGCGGGCTGGTTCCCGGGCACCGACATCTCTACCGTGGCCCTGCTGGGCATGGCCGCCTATTTCACCGGGGTAGTGCAGACGCCACTCACCGCGGTGATCATCATCATGGAGATGACCGACAACCAGAACATCCTGTTGCCGGTGATGGCCGTGGCGCTCATCGCCGACGGCATCTCCAAGCTCATCAGCCCCCAGCCCATCTACCGCGCCCTGGCGGAGGACTTCATCCGCGACCTCTCCCTTGGTGAGGAGGAGAAGAGGGCAGGGGGGGAATAACTCTTGGAAACTCGTCGGCCTCGTGCCAAACCTGCCCTGGTGATATGGAGTCGGGCCGTATTTCCGATGTCAGATATCTTGGTTGGCGACTTTCGACTCCTTCCTGACCGGGAAACCGGAGGGCTTGGTTCACACGGGTCATGTTGCAAATGTTGTCCATTCACTACGTAGGTCCGTATTTCTTCATGCGGTAGATGAATGCGTCTCGTCCCAGTCCAAGAAGGCGTGCGGCACGACTGACGTTACCGCCAGACTTTTCCAGGGCCTGGTGCAGCAGATCCCGCTCCAGGTCTTCGAGTCTTATCCCCTCTGAAGGTAAGGAAACCCGCCATTTTTCAGCTTGGTGTGCACGTATTTCGGGCGCGGATTCAACTCGCTAGTGTAGTGTATTAAATAGTATGAAGATTTGTAAGCGTTGTTCGCGCACGCCCAACTTTTAACAAAATCTCTTCCGTAGTTTTTGTCCAAACAAAAGGTTTTCCACTCTCATTGTGTGTGTCGATAAATTTCATAATGGCTTCCTC
>QNZQ01000068.1 GCA_003972985.1 Gammaproteobacteria bacterium
AGCCCGACCCCGATCACCCCTGGCGTCGATCTCCTGTCGGCAAGGCTGCGCTTGATCCACCTTCTCCGGCTACCTGAGCTCCCATGCAGAAGGGGACATTTCAGCTTAGGAAAAAAGGGGACATTTTAGAATTGGGTTGACAGCTGCGTCCCGACCACCTTCATCCTCCATCGCAGGAACCCTGCAGGCCACAACATGGTGCCCTGGAGCGCAATTTCAAGTCCCTGGTTGCAAACCCCATCCAACAAGCCAAATTTCCTCGGTCGAACCCCGCGAAAATGGTAAATTAGGCATCCTGATCAATCCCATAATCATAATCGAGTGGATCCCATGTACGAGACCCGGCTACTGATCACCATGGACGAACACACGCGCAGGCGGCTGCGCAATACCGGCCTGCTTCTGGTCCTGATCGGCATCGGCGGCATCATCGTTCCCAGCATCATGGGGCTGGCGATTTCGCTGCTCATCGCTGCGCTTCTGATCCTGGCGGGGATCCTCTCCGGATATGTCGCCTGGTCCAGCTACAACCGCGCGGGCTCTGGCTGGCTGAAGTCCATCATCCTCGTGGTGCTGGGTCTGCTCATCGCCTTCTACCCCCAGGCCGGCACCGCGGCCATCGGGCTGATGCTGATCCTTTATTTCCTCATGGACGGTTTCGCCAACGTGGTGCTCAGTCTGGAACTCAAGCCCCTGCCGGGCTGGGGCTGGACGATGCTCAACGGCGTCGTCTCCCTGGTGCTGGGCGTCGTCTTCATTGCCGGCTGGCCCTTCAATGCACACTGGCTGGTGGGCCTGCTGGTAGGCATCAGCCTGCTCCTCGACGGCGTGGCACTGGTGATGCTCGCGAGGGCCGCCAAGTGATCCCGGCCACCTCCCCGTATCGTGCGACTGTTCCAGGCATGAATTGCATGGACCGACCTTCGAACCACCCATGAGCCGAAAGAAACCGGAAAATCTCCGTTTCGAGGAAGCGCTGGAGGAGCTGGAGAAGCTGGTCGCCCAGCTGGAACAGGGCGATCTGCCCCTCGACCAGGCGCTCAAGGCCTACGAGCGTGGCGTGGCCCTCACCCATGCCTGCCAGCAATCCCTGGAAAAGGCTGAACAGAAGGTCAGGATCCTTTCACAAAAGAGCCTCGATGCAGACACCGAACCCTTCACCACAGAGTGAATCGGCACCGCAGCCCTTTGCGCAGTTCGCCGCGGCCTGCGCCCGCCGGGTGAACCGGCAGCTGGAAAGGGTGCTGCCGGAGGACAGCATCATTCCCGGGCGTCTCCACGAGGCAATGCGCTATGCGACCTTCAACGGCGGCAAGCGGGTACGGCCGCTGCTGGTCTATGCCTCGGGCCTGGCCGTGGGAGGCAGGCTGGAGGATCTCGATCCGGCGGCCTGCGCGGTGGAACTCATCCACAGCTATTCCCTGGTGCACGACGATCTGCCCGCCATGGACGACGACGACCTGCGGCGCGGCCAGCCCACCTGCCACCGCGCCTACGACGAAGCCACCGCCGTGCTCGTGGGCGATGCGCTCCAGTCCATGGCCTTCGAACTGCTCGGCCGGCCCGATCCGCACCTGGCCACCGAAGTCCAGCTGGAAATGGTGCGCATACTGGCGCAGGCGAGCGGTTCCAGGGGCATGGCCGGGGGACAGGCGCTCGATATCGGGGCCGTCGGCGAGCGCATGTCGCTGCCGGAACTGGAGGATATGCATATCCACAAGACCGGCGCCCTGATCCGCGCCAGCGTCCGGCTCGGTGCCCTGGCCAGCGGCGCCGGGAAATCGACCCTGCACCAGCTGGATCACTATGCCAAGGCCATCGGCCTGGCCTTCCAGGTACAGGACGATATCCTCGACGTCACCACCGATACCCATACTCTCGGCAAGACCCAGGGCAAGGACGAAGCGGCCAACAAACCCACCTACACCAGCCTGCTCGGGCTCGAAGGAGCGAGGCAGAAGGCCACCGAATTGCTCGAAGAGGCACTCGATGCACTCGCCGGCCTGGGCCAGGAAGCCGAGCATCTGCGCAACCTAGCCCATTACGTGGTGGAACGCAGCCACTGACCCCGGCCAACACCAGAGAACCCCTGGCAGAGCCACGCCATCCTACTAAGGCAGGGCGAGTACCTGCTCGGAAAACCGCTGTGAATACGTCCATGTACGCTCTGCGTCGGCATCCCTGCCTCCGAAGTTTTCCGATCAGGCACCCGCCCCGCTTTTCAACCACTTGCAGTTTTAGAAGACTTCATCCTGAAACCCATGGGAATGGGGATTTCCCTAAACAGCGCCGGAGGACTAAAATAGCCGGCTTCCATTTCGAGAGACCGACCCGTCCGATGACCAGCCACTGCAATACCACTTCCGCCGAAATCGAAGACGTCCAGGGGAGCCCGGATACCCGCGAGATCGCCATCGACCGCGTGGGCATCAAGGATATCCGCCACCCGGTACGGGTAAGGGACCGCAGTGAAGGCGAGCAGCACACCGTCGCCACCTTCAACATGTACGTTTTCCTGCCCCACAACTTCAAGGGCACGCACATGTCCCGCTTCGTGGAGATCCTCAACAAGCACGAGCGGGAGATCTCGGTGAACTCCTTCAAGGAGATGCTGGTGGAGATGGTAGAAAGGCTCGAGTCCGAGGCGGGGCACATCGAGATGACCTTTCCCTTCTTCGTGGAGAAGACCGCGCCCGTGTCCGGTGTGAAGAGCCTGCTCGACTACGAGGTCACGCTCATCGGCGAAGTGAAGGACGGCGAGCCCAGCATGTTCACCCGTGTGGTGGTCCCCGTGACCAGCCTCTGCCCCTGCTCCAAGTCCATCTCCGAGCGGGGTGCGCACAATCAGCGTTCCCACGTGACGGTCACCGTCAGCAGTGACGACTTCGTCTGGATCGAGGACATCATCGACCTGGTGGAAAAGCAGGCTTCCAGCGAACTCTACGGCCTGCTGAAGCGACCCGACGAGAAGTACGTCACCGAGCACGCCTACGACAATCCCAAGTTCGTGGAGGACGTGGTAAGGGACGTGGCCGGCCAGCTCAATGCCGACCCGCGCATCCGCTCCTACACCGTGGAAGCGGAAAACTTCGAGTCCATCCACAACCACTCCGCCTACGCCCGCATCGACAGGATCCTGTCCTGATTCAGCGGCAGCCGCTCCTTTCCGCTGCCCACTCCAGTACTTTTCCCACGCGCTCGCCCAGCAGGGACCTGGCCTCGTCGTAATCGGCCCAGCGGTATTCGTCGTGTTCCGGCTTGCCCAGCTCAGGATTCACAGGCAGCTCCACTTCCCGGGTGCGGGTGGTGGCCAGGTAGTAACGGGCCACCTTGCGGCGCCGGCCGCTGCCGTAGGGCTCGGTCTCGATGTACTCCGTTCCCCAGGGAAACTCCAGGTCGTCGATGCCGGTCTCCTCGGTCACTTCGCGGCGAGCCGCCTGCAGCGGATCCTCGCCCGGTTCCACCTCTCCCTTGGGGAAGTCCCAGTAGTTGTAGACGCGCAGCAGCAGGAACCGGCAGGCCTCGCCTTCCCTGCGCAGAACGACCACGCCCGCAGACAACACCATTCCTTCACCCTTGAACAAAACTGCAATTGCCCCTTGGATTCAACTCGTAAGTGCAACTCGATCTAGAGCGGGAGGGTAAGCTGCGGTAGCATCACGGCTTACTCAATCCACCAAGAGAGAGGAGCACGATGAGAGGCTACACGCAGCTTACCCGAGATGAACGATACCAGATCTATG
>QNZQ01000130.1 GCA_003972985.1 Gammaproteobacteria bacterium
GGCTTGCTGCATGTTATTAAGAATAGTTCTTATTAAAGAGGTTGAAAATAGGATCGGATTTCATGGCAGCCTCATCAAAATACAATTCTAAAACACGAGTATAATTATAACATCTTCAATGCGTTAGGTGTTAAGTTGACGCCATTGCCAATAGGACCTGTCGGACCTCTTCCACGGAGATCATTCTTTCGGGATGGTTCATCTGGCGCACGGCATGTGGAAGATAGAGTATTCGCTTGGCCGCAGCCTCCTGAATCGCATACAACGATCCGTGCATTGAATCAGAGAACTGCCACTACGGCATCACCCATCTCCGAACAGCTCACCTCCCGCATCCCCTCGGAGAGGATGTCGGCGGTGCGTAACCCCTCATCCAGCACCCGGTTCACCGCCGCCTCGATGCGATCGGCCATCTCACTTTCTTCCAGAGAGTAGCGCAGCATCATGGCCACCGAAAGGATGGTGGCCAGCGGATTGGCCTTGTCCTGGCCGGCGATGTCCGGCGCGGAGCCGTGAATGGGCTCGTACATGCCCTTGCCCTTCTCGTCCAGGGAGGCGGAGGGAAGCATGCCAATGGAGCCGGTGAGCATGGCAGCAGCGTCGGAGAGAATGTCGCCGAACATGTTGGTGGTGACCATGACGTCGAACTGCTTGGGCGCCTTCACCAGCTGCATGGCGGCATTGTCCACGTACATGTGGCTCAGCTCCACGTCGGCGTAGTCGGCCTCCATGACACGGGTAGCCACTTCGCGCCACAACTCGGTACATTCGAGCACGTTGGCCTTGTCCACCGAGCAGACCCGGCTGTCGCGCTTGCGGGCGATATCGCCCGCCACGCGCACGATGCGCTCAATCTCGCTCTCGCGGTAGACCAGGGTGTTGAAACCTTCGCGCTCGCCGTTCTCCAGGGTGCGGATGCCACGCGGCTGGCCGAAATAGATGCCGCCGGTGAGCTCGCGCACGATCAAGATATCGAGGCCGGAGACCACCTCGGGCTTGAGGGTGGAGGCATCTGCCAGCTGAGGGTAGAGCAGCGCCGGGCGCAGATTGGCGAAGAGCCCCAGGCCGGCACGCAAGCCGAGCAAACCTTTCTCGGGGCGGATGGCGATGTCCAGGGCCTCCCACTTGGCCCCCCCCACGGCACCCAGCAGCACCGCATCGGCGGCTTTTGCCTTCTCCAGAGTCTCCTCGGGCAGGGGCACACCACTGGCATCGATGGCCGCACCGCCCACCGGGGCTTCGTCCAGCTCAACAGCGAGCCCCTGGTTCTGGAGCTTCTCCAGCACCTTCACCGCCTGGGCAACGATCTCGGGGCCGATGCCGTCGCCGGGGAGAATAAGTATCTTCTTGGTCATATCTTTAGTTGTCCTTGCTGTTTTTCACACCTGTAGGAGCGGCCACCCGGCCGCGAACCTGCAAAAGTTCGGCGCGGGGTCGCGCCTCCTACGCACGCAGGTCCTGGAAGAGCCAGGGCGCCTCCTGCCTGCGCCGTTCTTCGTAGGCGCGGATCTCGTCCACGTGCTGCAGGGTGAGGCCGATGTCGTCCAGCCCCTCCAGCAGGCAGTGCTTGCGGAAGGGGTCGATCTCGAAGGCGATTTCCCTGGCGTGATCGAGCAGCAGTTTCTGCCGCTCCAGGTCCACGGTGATCTTCAGCGGCCGTTCTCCCCGCGCCTTCTCGAACAGCTCGTCCACCGTCTCCTCGGGCAGGACGATGGGCAGGATGCCGTTCTTGAAACAGTTGTTGTAGAAGATGTCGGCAAAGCTGGGGGCGATGATCACCCGGAAACCATAGTCGAGCAGCGCCCAGGGAGCATGCTCGCGCGAGGAACCGCAGCCGAAGTTCTCCCGTGCCAGCAGTATGGAAGCATCCCGGTAACGGGGATCGTTGAGCACGAAATCGGGGTTCAGCGGCCGCTGGCTGTTGTCCTTGCCTGGCTCACCCACGTCCAGGTAGCGCCACTCGTCGAACAGGTTGGGACCGAAACCCGTGCGCTTGATGGACTTGAGAAACTGCTTGGGAATGATGGCATCGGTGTCCACGTTGGCGCGATCCAAGGGACAGACGATGCCTTCGAAAGTCTCGAATTTTTCCATCAGAAATTCCTCACGTCCACGAAACGGCCGGCAACGGCCGCGGCGGCGGCCATGGCGGGGCTCACCAGGTGGGTGCGCCCGCCGGCGCCCTGGCGCCCCTCGAAGTTGCGGTTGGAGGTGGAGGCGCACCGTTCTCCCGGCTCCAGCCGGTCGGCGTTCATGGCCAGACACATGGAGCAGCCAGGCTCGCGCCATTCGAAGCCCGCTTCGGTGAAGACGCGGTCCAGCCCCTCTTCCTCGGCCTGGCGCTTCACCAGTCCGGAACCGGGCACCACCAGCGCCTGCCGTATGTTGTTGGCCACCCTGCGCCCCTTCACCACCTCGGCGGCGGCGCGCAGGTCCTCGATGCGCGAGTTGGTGCAGGAGCCGATGAACACCTTGTCCAGGGTGATCCCGGTGACGGGCGTGCCCGGCTCCAGTCCCATGTACTCCAGCGCCCGGCGCATGCCGGCCGCCTTTACCGAATCGGACTCGTCCTCGGGGTCCGGTACCGCAGCGCCCACCGGCACCACCATCTCCGGCGAAGTGCCCCAGGTGATCTGGGGTTCGATGGCCGCGGCATCCAGCACCACCACCTTGTCGAACCCGGCCCCCTCGTCGGAATGGAGTTGCTTCCAGTTCTCCACCGCCTTCTCCCACAGCTCGCCCTTGGGCGCGTAGGGCCGGCCCTTCACATACTCGATGGTCTTTTCGTCCACCGCCACGAAACCGGCACGGGCGCCCGCTTCGATGGCCATGTTGCACACCGTCATGCGCCCCTCTACGGAGAGATCGCGGATCGCCTCGCCGGCAAACTCGATGGCGTAACCGGTGCCCCCGGCCGTGCCGATCTCGCCGATGATGGCCAGTACGATGTCCTTGGCGGTGACGCCGGGACCCACCTGGCCCCGCACCTCGATGAGCATCGACTTCGATTTCTTCTGGATCAGGCACTGGGTGGCCAGCACGTGCTCCACCTCGGAAGTGCCGATGCCGAAGGCCAGGGCACCGAAGGCGCCGTGGGTGGCGGTATGGGAGTCGCCGCACACCACCGTCATGCCCGGGAGGGTGGCGCCCTCTTCCGGACCCACCACGTGCACGATGCCCTGGCGGGGGTCGTTGATGGGAAATTCCGGGATGCCGAACTCTGCCACGTTCCTGTCCAGGGTGGCCACCTGCAGGCGCGACACCGGGTCGTGGATCGCCTCCACGCCGCCGTGGCGGTCCTCGGGCAGCGTGGGCACGTTGTGGTCCGGTGTGGCCAGGTTTGCACCCGGCCGCCAGGGTTTGCGACCGGCCAGGCGCAGCCCTTCGAAGGCCTGCGGCGATGTCACTTCGTGGATGAGGTGGCGGTCGATGTAGAGCAGGCTGGTGCCGTGCTCGTCGGTGCGCACCACGTGGGCGTCCCACAATTTGTCGTAGAGCGTTCTCGGCTTCATGATCGGGGTCACTTGTTTACTGACGGAGAGACCTTAACCGGCTAGAATCGATTACACAAATTCATATTTCGCGGATTCAATTCGCTAGTGCAACGGGTGGTTTGATCCCGAAGAATACCTGATTGGGTGTCTTGTACCCCAGGCATTTTCGAGGGCGATTGTTCAACTTGTCCATGATCTCCAGGACCTGCCTGTCCGTCAGTTTGTTGAAGTCGGTTCCCTTGGACAGG
>QNZQ01000159.1 GCA_003972985.1 Gammaproteobacteria bacterium
CACGATGACATCGGACAGCGGCAGGGATCATGGTAAATCCACTTCGATCATGGTGATTGAATTCAAGCATGATCTGAAGTGGACGTCCAGCAATTATCTAATAGTGCAGGTTTGTCAGTGGGTTATCGGATTAGATGACGTGGCCCTGGGTCAGGGGCTGTTTACGCAGGTGCTTTTTACCCGAACCGGGATTTGCCCATTGCACGAAAAATGCAAGAATCCCTTTTTCTGTAAAGGAAAGAAATCCATCATGAAAAAGCAAGGTCTGCTCATTACCCTACTGCTCGGTTTTTGCATCCTGCCTGCCTATGCATCGCCGGACTTCATGGTTGATAGTGATTGGCTGTCCGAGCACAAGTCAGACAAGAATCTGGTCATTCTGGAAATACGCTATTACCCACATCGCTATTACACCGTAGGCCACATTCCCGGTGCCGTGCAGGTGCAGCGTTTCAAGGACCTCGGCGACAACTTCGCCAATCCGCTGATGCGCTTCCCGTCACGCGAGGCTTTCCAGAAGACCTTGCGAAACTGGGGTATCAACGACGATTCCATCCTTGTTCTCTACGACGATTCGAATACGGCGCTATTGTCCCGACTGTACTACCTGCTCGAACTGTATGGTTTCAATATGAAACAGGTGAAGGTGCTGGAAGGCGGCGTGGTGGACTGGTCGGCCTTCGAGGAGATGAGCAAGGAAGCGGTTACACCGAAACCGGGCAATGTGACCCTCAAGCAGGCCAACCGGGCAATGTTCGTCGAATGGACGGCCGTCTATGACGACGTGGTCTCGCGCCGGGATCCCAACGTGGTTCTGCTGGATGCGCGTCCCCACGACATGTACACCGGCGCGGTGATCAAGGATGCGATCAGGGGCGGCCATATCCCCGGTGCGATAAACGTGGTCAGCCTGGAGGGCACCAGTGCACAGCGATGGAAATCCGACGAAAAACTGCGCGAAGTCTATGCCCCGGTGGATCTGAGTAAGACCATTTACGCGTACTGTCACGACGGTTTCCGTATGAGCCTGGCCTACATGCATCTCAAGCACCTCGGTGCAAAGGACGTGCGCCTGTACAACGGAGGCTGGTCCCACTGGGGCAATCGCCTGACCCTCCCGACCGTAGAAGGAGAGAAGCCCTATGCCGGTGACTACGAACTATGAATTACGCATCAGGGGGCTTGGCTTACTGGCAAGCAGCCATGCTGAAAGCACGCCATACACCAGGATCCATGCCTGAAAGAAAAGAAGCAGACAACCCCGGCTGCTAACCCATTGAAAATATGGCGCCCTCGAGACGATTCGAACGTCCGACCTACCGCTTAGGAGGCGGTTGCTCTATCCTGCTGAGCTACGAGGGCAAGGATCGGGCTGATTATAACAAAAGGCATGGCTACGGTTGGCCCGGGAGACCCGTCGATGGATACCGAACCGGGCGGGTTGGTGGCGGTGGGGAGGTAGCCGCGGTAAGATTGGCACATGCTCGATACCGCTCCGCTTCTGCTTCCCGGCAGTTTTCCCGCGCTGCGTCGCGGCCACCCCCACACCCTCCAGGTGAACCTGGGCTATCTGTACAATCAGAGCTGCCAGCACTGTCATGTGAATGCCGGGCCTGCGCGCACTGAGCTGATGTCGCGTGAAACCGTCGACGAGGTGCTGGCGCTGCTGGAGCGGAGTGACTTCAATACCCTCGATCTCACCGGTGGGGCTCCGGAGCTCAACCCGGAATTCCGCTACCTGGTGGAGGGCGCACACCGTCTCGAGGTGAAGGTGATGGACCGTTGCAACCTCACCGTGCTGTTGGAACCCGGCCAGGAGGAACTCGCGGATTTTCTCGCGCAGCACCGGGTGCACCTGGTTTCCAGCCTGCCCTGCTACCTGAAGGAGAACGTGGATCGCCAACGTGGCAAGGGCGTCTACGACAGGAGTCTGCAGGCGCTGCGCCTGCTCAACGGATTGGGATATGGCAGGGAAGGCAGCGGCTTGTTGCTCGACCTGGTGTTCAATCCTTCCGGTCCCGCCTTGCCGGCCAGCCAGGAAGCGCTGGAGCGGGATTATAGGAAGCGCCTCATGGAAGAGCACGGCATCCGTTTCAACCGTCTGCTTACCCTGACCAACATGCCGATCCGGCGTTTTGGCAGCATGCTGCTTTCCCAGGGTAAATTCCACGAATACCTGGAGCTGCTGAAGTCGGCCCACCTGGATGAGAATCTCGATTCGGTGATGTGCCGGGGCTTGGTGAGCGTGGACTGGTAGGGTTATCTCTATGACTGCGACTTCAACCAGATGCTCGACCTGCCGCTGTCGCTCTCCGGCCGATCCCCCCTGCACCTGCGCGATCTCCAGGCGGACCAACTCGCCGGTGCAGCCATTCGCGTGGGTGATCACTGCTTCGGTTGCACGGCAGGCCAAGGAAGCAGTTGCGGAGGTGCATTGAGCTGAAAGGGCAGAAACCGAGGATCTCCATCATCGTTCCGGCATTGAACGAGGGCGCCATCATCGACGGGCTCCTCGATGACCTGCAGCTGGCCCGTGCCTCGGGGCACGAGGTCGTCCTGGTGGATGGGGGCAGTGAAGACGACACCCGCGCCAGGGCGGAGGGAAAGGTGGATCTGCTGTTGCAGAACCGGGCCGGCCGGGCACGCCAGATGAACCGGGGTGCCCGGGAGTCATCCGGGCGGTGGCTCTGGTTCCTGCACGCCGATTCGTCACTACCGGCCGACTGGCTGCAGCAGATCGAAGCCGCCTGTGGCAGCGATACCGGTCAGTGGGGGGTTTTCGCCGTGCGACTGGACAATCCGCGCTGGCCCTACCGGGTCATCGCCTGGTTCATGAACCGGCGTTCCTGCCTCACCCGGATCGCTACTGGTGACCAGGGCATCTTCGTGCGCCGCGAGCTCTTCTTTGCGCACAACGGTTACGCGGACCTTCCCCTGATGGAGGATATCGACCTGAGCCGGCGCCTGAAGGAGTTCGAGCCCTGCTGCCTGCAGGGACCGCTGGGCACCTCCGCGCGTCGCTGGGAAGAGCAGGGCATCCTACGCACCGTTTTTCGCATGTGGAGCCTGCGCCTGGCCTTCTGGCTGGGGATTTCGCCCCGGCGGCTGAGCCGCCACTACCCCCAGTGCAGTTCCCCGGATACCGAATCCTGATCTTCGCCAAGGCGCCAGTTCCGGGAACCTGCAAGACACGCCTGGTGCCCGCCCTGAGCGAGTGGGGCGCTGCGGGGCTGTCAGGTGCCCTGACGCTCCATCTGCTTGCCATGCTCGGCGAAGCCAGGGTGGCGCCGGCCATTCTCTGCTGCACGCCGGATTGCGGGCATCCCCTGTTTCAACGGCGTGGGGAAGAGAAATGGGTGCAGCGGGGCAACGACCTCGGTGAGCGCATGCTTGATGCCGCCGGCAGGGCGCTGGAAGAAGCCGGACGGGTACTCCTGGTGGGAACCGACTGCCCCGCGCTCTCGGCGGGCTACCTGGAAAGGGCTTTCCGGGCGCTCGAGCGGTCGGACGTGGTCATCGGCCCGGCGGAGGACGGGGGCTACGTGCTCCTTGGGCTGAAAAAGCTGGACGCCAGTCTCTCGCTGCCCGCCATGGAGAGCGAAGCGAAGGCGGGTAGTCCCCGGTAGCCGCGAGGCGACACGGGATACCCGACGTGCCGAAGGCGCCAAAGGGGATCCCAAGGGAGCATCCGAACGCGGTGTCCAGTCATATGGGAGGCCGGTGTGTA
>QNZQ01000150.1 GCA_003972985.1 Gammaproteobacteria bacterium
GGCAGGTAGGGCAAGCCATAGGGCCAGAGAAAGGCAAAGCCGTTCTCCAACGGGTGTTCATTGCCCAGGCCGGTGGTGAAGGGGGCCACCGCCTCGCCATCGACCACCATCACCTCGTCGCCGGCGCAGGCGTTCGATGCCAGCGCCTGCTGGCGAGCGACCAGCGCCTGCATCCGCGCCTTGTCGCCGCCACTCAAGCCGCTGACCCGTTTCCAAGCCGATTGGGTACCCTGGTCGTTCTTGTGCCATAGCGCCGGGAATCGTCCACGCTCCCATTTCGCGTGCGCAATGGCGGCATCCATCCCCTGCTGTTTGAGGATCTGTGCAAGTTCCCGTCCTTGCAGGCTCTTGGCACCGGCCATCTTCCGAATCTGCATTTCCTGGTCTGCCCGCTCGGTCCAGATCGGCAGATACATGGAGAAGCGCATCCCTGGAGAGGCTTCCGACAGGTCTTGCTGGCCGATGTATTCGGGTATCGCTGCGATGGGCATCTCAGGAACCTCCCTTTTTGACGGCCGGCGCCATCTGCCGCAGCCAGCGCAGCCAGGCGAAGGACTCCGCGGTGATGGCCTGGAATTCACGCGGTTCGGCCTTCAGCAGATGCTGCATGAAGGGTTCGAAACCAACCGGAGTGCCCTGCACCTGGTGCAGCCAGTCGCGCAAGTGGGCTGCCAGTGTCTCGTGACGCCCGCCTTTTCCTTCAAGAAACGCCATGACCTGCATCAGGCCGGAATTCATGATCAGTGCCGGCAGACCCTTGGCGTCGTTGACATAGTCCTTGCCGTGTTGTTGTACGCCTTCCTGTGCCTTCCTCCAGGCATGGGCCGCCCGTCGCTGTTCCATGGTCTGTTGCATAGTCACATCCCTCCCTGCACCTGGGCCACCACCAGTCCACGACCGGTGGTGGCGTCGCCGCCGATCTGCAACAGCCGGTTGTCGATGACATTGCGAATCTTGAGCATCGCCTCAGCGGCATCCAGATCGTCCTTGCCGCTGCGGGTCCGGCTGGCCATCAGCGGCGCGATCAACAGGGATTCCGGCGGCAGGTTCTCGGTGTAGAACAGACCGCCCGAATCCGCCGTGCCGGTTTCCGGATTGATCCGAACATGAGGCTCCACCAGGGTCGCGTTCTCGGCGAAGTAGGCGAAATCGGTGTCGGAGAGAATCACCAGGTCAGAGGCGAGCTTGTCGCGGAAGAAGGCGTACTCCGACAGGTCCGGGATCGCCAGTTCTGCCAGTGATTTTGCTGTCGCCGCGAGGCTGTCGTCGGTCGCGGCGTCGTATTCGAAGGCCTCCAGGTGCAGCTTGTTGCCATTGGACAACAGCTTGCCATTTGCGAGCCGGCAGTGCAGCTCCTCAACCTCGGGGATCGTCCAGTCGCAGCGGTTCCCGGTCATCCGCAGCAGCCGCTGGGCGCGGGCCAGCGCCTGCGGGCAGGTGGCGTAGACATAGCCCCCCCGGAGACTGCGCACCGGGAAGGCGACCAGCTGGGCGTCGCCAAAGCTGACCGCGCCGGCGTGCAAGGCATTGCCCGATTCCGGCCCGAACAGATGCTCGATGAGCATCGGGTCGCCCCCCAGCGACTCGAAGGAATGCCGCACCGCCCCCTTGATGCCCGAGCCGGCAAAGCTCGGGTGATTGGTGTGGCGCTCGCGCTGAATGGGGTTGTCGATCAGGCCGGTAGCGGTGCCGGCGCCCATGTGCACGGGGCTTACGGCATACAGAAAAACGGCTGCCTGTTTTTCGAACATGATCTGCTCCTCGATCAGTAGGTGGAAAAGACGAAACAGTTGAAGCCCTCGGCCCGGCGCCTGGCATCGTAGCCAGACGCTGGCCAGAGGCCGTGGTCGGCAAGCTTGCGAAGCTGTTCTGGCGTGGCCTCGAGGTCTTCCAGCCAGTAGACGCTGCCGGCCGGCGCGGCACGCTGAGCGGGCTTGGGCTGCCAGCGGGCCAGGTCCCAGCCGGAGATCACCTCGGCACGCGGCACGGCGGCGCAGACCACGCGGCCGCGCACGCCGAGCAGTTCGAAGCCAGCGTCTTCGGCCATGCCCGGCAAACGCCAGCCGTCTGGAAAAATGCCGGGTGTAGTCAGCACCAGACGGCAGCGCCCGGCCTCGGCAATGGCCGTCAGGTCACCTTGCGGCGCCGGTGCATCGACCCGGCTGACGACCGCGCCCCGACCGTCGCCACCGAAACGCAACAGGACACCGTCGTCCAGCGCATCGCCCTCGACGCTGGCGACGAAGCCGACGCCCGGTTTCATTACCACCGCCTGCAGGGTGAACAGCTTTCCGTCGTCGGCGCGGCGGGAGGCCCTGTCCATGCCGATGCCCACCCGCTCGTCCAAGCCCCAGAGCCTGTCTGCCGCAACCAGATGCCGGTCGACATCGGGCAGCTCACCGGCCAGCCAGTTGGCCATCCCCGCTTCGTTCAACCAGAGGCCGGAGGCGGGCTTGGTGCGGTCTTGCTGGGCCAGCACCGGGAGCTGCACGGTCGGCATCGAGCTATCGATGCCATAACCGGGGGGATGGGGTGTGATTCGGTGCAGTTCGATCCCGCCGGCATCGCTCCTGGTCGCGACCAGGTCGGCCGGGAGCCAGTAGAGGCGTTCCAGCCGCCCCTCGCCGCTTTCGCCGCGCCAGGCAAGCTGGAAGTCGGTGATCTGGAAGTCGCCGGGCCTGCCCGGCGTGCCCAAGGTGACGTGTTCGATCTCTCCCGTGCCGAATGCAGCGGGATCGATGCCGTCGCGTGCGAGGATGGCCGAGCGGATCGCCCCGGCCACGGCCGAGGGCCAAGGCGGCACCATCGACTCTCCATAGCTGCCGGCATCGCCAAACAGGCGGTTCCCGCGCAGAAAGAGCACGTCCAGCGGTTCGAGAAAGTGCGCGTTCATGCCGCTTCTCCTTCTGGCTTGTCGTCAGCCGGATGCTGCCGGTCGGTGGCGCGGGTCTCGCGGGCAAGAAATTCCGCCACCGAGAGGAAATTTCCGGTCCAGTCCAAGGCCTGGTCACGGCCAACTGCCAGCCTAGCGATGTCCGCAGCCAGCCGTTCCACGTCGTGCGCGTTTGCGGTGGTCTTGCCGCCCGCTTGGCGGCGGAACTGGTAACCCAGCAGCTGTGCCACCATCTCACCATCGCCTCCGGGTTCGGGAAGGTCGCGTAGCCACTGCAGACAGTGATAGACGGCGCGGCGCGAGACGCCGGGTTCGCGCAGGAAGGCGAGCAGCCGCTGGAAGACGGCGAGCTGATCCCACTTGAGGGTCAGATTCAGGTCGCCGCCGGAGCGCTTGAGTACCCGGATGTGCAGGGCGTCGCGACCGCCCTGCTCCTTGGCCACCCGCTCCGCCGCGCGCAGCTCGCGCAATACGCGGGTCAACGGTGTCTGGTGGTGGGCGACGATCAGCCCGGCGCTGGCAGTAGCCCTGGCGCCCATCGTCCGCAGCAACAGGTCGCCATCGAGCAGGGCGTGGCCCTTCTCCAGCTGCAGTTTTCTGCGCAGGCTGTCGTCCTTGTCCAATGGGGCGAAGCGGCTGACACCCGACCAGGCATCGCGCAGCCGTGCCGCGGCCGGCAGCAGGTCGGCTACCGGCAGCATGGCGAGCACATCGTCACCACCGCCATAGATCAGCCGCCCGAGGTACTCCCGCTGGACGATGTGCGGCACCAGGCGCAACGCGAAGTC
>QNZQ01000127.1 GCA_003972985.1 Gammaproteobacteria bacterium
TCTCATGGCGGTTATTGCAGCGTATGGCCGATGCGGTAGTAGCTGTGCGCCCAGGACGCAAGTTCCCGAGAGACATGAAAAAAGTCCGAGTCCCCGGATTCCAGATGCAGTATCGAAGAACACGGTGAGGCTTAAGTTAATGACATTGTGCCAGGGGGAGTGCATGGGTGGGGGTGAAACGCCGGTGCCACGCAGTGAGTAGGTTGGGCAAAGCGCAGCGTGCCCAACATTTTCCTATGCTCTTCCAATGCCGTAATAATGGAATCCCATCTCCCGCAGATGCCTGGGATCATAGATGTTGCGGCCATCGAAGATCACCGGCTGCTTGAGCTTGTGCTTGATGGTGTCGAAATCGGGGCTGCGGAAGAGGTTCCACTCGGTGACCACGGCCAGGGCGTCGGCGTCTTCCAGTGCCACTTCCGGTGTTTCGGCCAGTACCAGGTCTTCCCGTTCGCCGTAGATGCGGCGCGCCTCGTCCATGGCCACGGGGTCATGGGCCTGAACCCGGGCACCGGCGTCCCAAAGCGCTTCCATGAGCACCCGGCTGGGCGCTTCGCGCATGTCATTGGTATTGGGCTTGAAGGCCAGGCCCCACAGCGCAATGGTTTTTCCTTCCAGGTCGCCGTTGAAGTGGTCGCTGAGCTTTTCGAAGATCAGGCGCTTCTGGCGATGGTTGACCGCTTCCACCGCTGAGAGCAGCTGGGCATCGTAGTCTACCTCTCGGGCAGTGCGTTCCAATGCCTGGACGTCCTTGGGAAAACAGGAGCCGCCGTAACCACAGCCGGGATAGATGAAGGCGTAGCCGATGCGGGTGTCGGAGCCGATGCCCTCGCGAACGTGCTCGATGTCGGCGCCCAGGCGTTCCGCCAGGTTGGCCAGCTCGTTCATGAAGCTGATCTTGGTGGCGAGCATGGCGTTCGCGGCGTACTTGGTGAGTTCCGCGGAACGGATGTCCATGGCTACCAGCCGGTCGCGGTTGCGGTTGAAGGGGGCGTAGAGGGCGCGCAGCAGCTCGGTGGTGCGGGGATTGTCGGTGCCGATGACGATGCGGTCGGGTTTCATGAAGTCGTCGATGGCGGCGCCCTCCTTGAGAAATTCGGGGTTGGAGACCACGTCGAATTCCATCTCCTTGCCGTGGTGCGCCAGCGTCTTCTGCACGCGCTCCCGTACCTTGTCCGCAGTGCCCACAGGAACCGTGGACTTGTCCACGATGATGCGGTAACCGTCCATGTGCTCGGCGATGGTCTCTGCCACGGCCAGCACGTACTGGAGATCGGCCGAGCCGTCCTCGTCGGGCGGTGTGCCCACGGCAATGAACTGGAACAGGCCGTGGGAAACGGCTTCGGCCGGGTCAGTGGTGAAGTTGAGCCGGCCAGCGGCGGCGTTGCGCTCCACCATCTTGTCCAGATCGGGCTCGTAAATGGGAATGACGCCCTTCTTGAGTTGCTCAATCTTGTTCTCGTCCACGTCCATGCAGAGCACGTCGTTGCCCACTTCGGCGAGGCAGGCTCCCGTGACCAGGCCGACATAGCCGGTTCCGAAAATGGTTACCTTCATGATTCGTTTCCGTTCCTAGAAAAAACAGCGGGAAATTATAGCGTTAAAAGGGGCGGGGATTTGTGCTGTTGGGCACGCTGCTGGATTGGCGCATTGGAATTGATGGGCACGCTGCGCTTTGCCCATCCTACGAATGGTGTGAATGGGTGAATTGTGGGATGGGCAAAAACCGCAAGGCGGTGACCATCAACTGAATTAAAGTGAAACCTCATGCGCCTGCAACCACTGCTCCACCATGATCAGTACCCAGATGAACACACCGTAGTAGGTGGCGTGGCCGGTTTCCTGTGCCTCGATGATCCGGCTTATGAAAGCGTCGTTGAGTATGCCGCGCTTGCGAATGTTCTCGAGACTGTCGTGAGCGAATTCCTTCAGCGGTGCATATTCGTTCATCCAGAGGCCGAAAGGCAGGCCAAAGCCGTGTTTGTGCTTCTCCAGCGTCTTCTGTGGCAGGAACCCCTTCATGGCGTGGCGGTAGAAACTGCGCAGTTTCTGCCCTTGTAGCAGCATGTCTGCGGGAACGGCAGCAGCGAATTCCACCATCTCCTCCTGCAGCAGGGGGTAGCGCACGTCGATGCCGGCCAACTCGCACATGCGGTTCACTTTGCGCAGGTCGTTGTCGGCGAGGGTGAACTTATGATCGAGGAAGAGCATCTGCTTTACAAGCGGCGCCTCGCCACACTGGTTCCATCGCTCGCGCAGCAGGCGAATAGGTTCTTCGGAGTCCACCTGTGCCAGAAAATCTGGATTGAAGATCTCCGTCAGCGCGAACCGATGCAAAAAGTTGTAGGTCTCCATGCGCTCCGGCATGGGTACCTTCGCCTGCTCGATGTAGCTTTTCACCTTTCGCAGCGGCGACAGGTGGTTGGCCAGGGGCTCGATAAATGCTGTCTTCAGCAGTACGGGCACGTGACGGTAATAGTCGAAGAGCTTCTGCTTGGCATAGCGCGCATTGCCGGCGAAGATCTCGTCTCCACCATCACCCGCAAGCAACATCTCCTTGCCGTGATCACGCGCCAGGCGGGCGCAGAAATAGGCGGGTATGGCCGAGGCATTGCCGAAAGGTTCGTCATAGGCCTGTGACGCCAGGGGAATGGCGTTCAACACGTCCTGGGGTGTGACATAGTATTCGTGCAGCCTGGCTCCGAAGTGCTCTGCTGTGGCGCGGGCGTACTCCATTTCGTCGAAACCCACGGCATCGAAGCCGATGGCGAATGCGTCCACAGGCTCTTCCCGCAATGCCTGCAGCACCCCGGTGACGGTGCTGCTGTCGAGCCCGCCGCTGAGAAAGGTGCCGGTTTCCGCCGGCGGTGCCAGGCAGCTTTTCACCACCTGTTCGAGCTCCTGGTGCAGCTGCTGTGAGAGGTGCTTTTCGTTTCCGGCCCCCTCGGTGAACTGCAGCTGCCAGTAAAAGCTGGTGCTGACCCGGCCATTCTCGAACTCCAGGCACTGGCCGGGTTCCAGTTTGTACAGGTCTCGGAACAGGGTGCCGGGGCTGGGCACCATGTGGAAGTAGAGATAGTTGAATATGCCCTGCGGATCCAGCTCGGCCTCCACCGCCGGATGGGCAATAAGGGAAGAGAGCTGGCTGCCAAAGACCAGGGTCTCCCCGGCCAGTGTCCAGGCTAGGGGGCGGATGCCCAGCCGGTCCACTGCCAGCAGCAGGGAGCCACGCGATTTGTCTCCCACCGCCAGGGCGAAATCGCCCTGCAGCCGCTCCAGCACCCCGCGGCCATAGCGGTGGAAACCTTCCAGCAGCGCTGCTGCATCTCCCTTCCGCGCGGCGATGGCGTCAAGCGTATCGTCCTTCCAGCGGGGGTGTCCTTCGATGGCGGCCCGCAGTGTCCCCCGGTGGGCCACGGCATGCAGTCCATTGAGCCCTGCAGAAGCAATTGCCATAGCGCCATCGTGATCGAACTGTGTGCTGCCTTCCGGGAAGAGGGAGCATGACAGCATTTGCATTAGCCCATATTTGTCACCCTCTCTCATACCCCCTTGTGCATCAATGGTTTATTTTCAAAAAATCGCCGAGTGGCACTACAAGGCGATCATTTTGTGAAAACGGGGCTCAGTGGATGAACTTGCGCACACCTCCGGGTTGCCGTTCG
>QNZQ01000037.1 GCA_003972985.1 Gammaproteobacteria bacterium
CCGGTGTGTAGCCGCAACGAGCTTGCGATGTTGTGGCGGAACGCCGGGTGACCAGGACGGCCGGGGCACCAATGAGTTGTCGAAGATCGAGTCGATTTTGGGGACTCGGATGTCCCAAAATCTTTCACGAGATCGAAGACTCGCTTGAAGACCCTCACCGGTCAGCAGCCCCAGTTCCTGATCCCCATTCTTCCGCCTTCGGTGGACAGCACCCCGAGACCGAAGCCTTTCGACTGATCGGATTTGCCTTGTATTTCAATGGCGGCCCAGAGGGCCGCCTTTTTTGTCAGCGCAACCGGTTCAGTCCGTAGAGTGCAGCCACCCGGTAGGCCTCGGCCATGGTGGGGTAGTTGAAGGTGGTCTCGGCGAAGTAGCGCAGGCTGTTGCCGCCCTCCTTCTGCGACATGATCGCCTGGCCGATGTGGATGATCTCGGCCGCTTCCTGGCCGAAGCAGTGGATGCCGAGGATCTCCAGGGTCTCGCGGTGGAAGAGGATCTTGAGCATGCCGGTGGTGTGGCCCGAGATCTGCGCCCGCGCCAGGTTCTTGAACTCGGCGCGGCCCACCTCGAAGGGCACGTTGTTCTTCGTCAGTTCCGCTTCGGTGCGCCCCAGCGAGCTGATCTCCGGGCTGGTGTAGATCCCAGTGGGCACCTCCTCCACCAGCGACCAGTCCACCTGTCCGTCGGCGATATGGGCGCCCACGAAGCGGCCCTGGTCGTAGCTGGCCGAGGCCAGTCCCGGCGGGCCTGCCACGTCGCCCACGGCATAGACGTGGGGCAGGGCGCTCTGGAAATACTCGTTGGTCTCGACCTGGCCGCGGCTGTTGATACCGATGCCCAGCGCTTCCAGTCCCATGTCGCCCGTGTTGCCACTGCGCCCGTTGGCCCAGAGCAGGATGTCGGAACGGATCACCCGGCCGGAGTTGCAGGTGAGCCGTACCTCGTGCTCGTTGCTGGTCACTTCGGCCATGGATTCGTTGTGCAGCAGCAGGACTCCCTGGTCCCGCAGATGGTAGCTGAGCGCGTCGGTGACCTCGTCGTCGAGAAAGGAGAGCAGTCGGTCGCGGGTATTCACCAGGTTCACCTTCACGTCCAGATTGGCGAAGATGGAGGCGTATTCGCAGCCGATGACGCCGGCACCGTAGATGGTCACCTGGCGTGGGGTGTGGTCGAGATCGAGGATGGTGTCGCTGTCGTGGATGCGCGGATCGGAGAAATCGAGCTCCGGCGGACGCCAGGGGCGCGAACCGGTGGCGATAATGATGTATTCCGCCTCCAGCCCCACCGAACTGCCGTCACTGCGCATGACTTCCACCCGGTGCGGATCGGCCAGTCGCCCGCGACCGTGGATCACCTCCACTCCGTTGCGCACGTAGTAGCGATGCTGCATGCGCACCTGCTGGGCGATCACCGCATCCGAAGTGCGCAACAGCTGAGGCCAGGTGACGTCCATCACCGATACCGTGTGTTCGAACAGGGGATGGTGACGGTAGTCCGCGAGCAGCTGGATGGCATGACGCAGCGACTTGGAGGGGATGGTGCCCTTGTGCGTGCAGTTGCCACCCACCTGGGGCGATTCCTCGATCACGGCCACCCGCTTGCCGGCCTTGGCCAGGCGCATGGCGGCTCCTTCGCCGGCAGGGCCGGTGCCGATGATGACGACGTCCATTTTTCTCATGGGGGAATCGGGGAATTCATTTGATAATTGTTCTTGAATAGAAGATCAGTTATTCATATATTGTTATAAAATTTTGATAATCCAGAGAAATATCATGACCGGACGCGCCCTTTCCCTTGTCCTTTCGTTCCTGCTTCTGCTGGCGCTGACGCCATCGAGCCAGGCCGAGCTTGCAAGTGCCGAGGTGCGGCAGGTACGGGTGCCGCGGATCTTCCGTCTCGATGGCGTGGTGGAGGCGATAAACCAGTCTACCATTTCCGCCCAGACCAGTGGCCAGGTGGAGGCCATCTACTACGATGTGGACGACGTGGTGGAGAAGGGGGCGCTGCTGGTCAAGCTGAAGGATACCGAGCAGCAAGCAGCGCTGCGCAAGGCCGAAGCGGAGCTGCGCGCGGCACGTGCGGTCTTGCGGGATGCCGAGTC
The DNA here is from genome assembly GCA_003972985.1 of Gammaproteobacteria bacterium. Classification (GTDB taxonomy): domain Bacteria; phylum Pseudomonadota; class Gammaproteobacteria; order Chromatiales; family Chromatiaceae; genus Thiolapillus. The sequence goes on from QNZQ01000037.1 coordinate 2,102, forward strand.
GAGCTACCGCCGTATCAAGGACCTCTACGACCGTAAGCTGGTGGCCAAGTCGGAGCTGGACAGTGCCCAGGCAGCGCTCAAGACCGCCCGGGCCAAGCTCGATTCCGCCACGGCGGCGCTGGAACAGGCGCAGGAGCAGCTGCGCTACACGCGCGTCACCGCTCCCTACACCGGCATCGTCACCGAGCGCCACGTGCAGGTGGGCGAAGTGGCCCATCCCGGCACGCCGCTGATGAGCGGCATCTCCCTGGAGCAGCTGCGGGTTTCGGTGGACGTGCCCCAGAGCCTCATCATTCCCATACGCCAGAAACGCAAGGCAGGTGTGGAGCTGCCCGACGGACGCTGGATCGACGTGAAGAAGGTGACCATCTTCCCCTTTGCCGACCCGACGTCGAACACCTTCAAGGTGCGCCTGGAGCTACCGCCCAAGCTGGAGAATCTCTTTCCGGGCATGCTGGTGAAGAGCGCATTCGAGACCGGCAGCATGCCGGCGATGGTGGTGCCGGCGGCCGCGGTGGTGTACCGTTCCGAGGTGACCGCGGTCTACACCATCGATGAGGATGGGCGCATCAGTTTCCGCCATATCCGCCTCGGCGGACCCCTCGGCGAGGAGCACCTGGCGGTGCTGGCAGGGCTCCAGGTGGGCGACCGGGTGGCCCTGGACCCGGTACAGGCGGGCGTGGAGCTGAAGAAGCAGCGTGCACAGCAGATGCAGGACGCTGGCCATGAGTGAGCCGAAGCTGGGCTTCTCGGGCTCCATCGCCCGCAAGTTCCAAGCTACCCAGATCACCCCGCTGCTGGCGTTGCTGGGTATGCTTCTGGGAGTCTGCGCGGTGCTGGTGACGCCACGCGAGGAAGAACCGCAGATCAACGTCACCTTCGCCAACATCTTCATTCCCTTTCCGGGTGCGGCCGCGGAAGAGGTGGAGAGCCTGGTGGCCACGCCCGCCGAGCAGGTGCTGGCGGAGATCGAGGGGATCAAGCACGTCTACTCCTCCTCCATGCCGGGGATGGCGGTGCTCACGGTGCGCTACCGGGTGGGCGAGGACCGTACCGACGCCATCGTGCGCCTCTACAGAAAGATCTTTTCCAACCTCGACTGGCTGCCGCAGAACTTGGGCGTGGGCCAGGCCATCGTCAAGCCCAAGGGGATCGACGACGTGCCCATCGTCACCGCCACGCTCTGGAGCAGGGATCCTGAAGTCGGTGCCTACGAGCTGGGCATGGTGGCCCACGCCATCGAGGCGGAACTCAAGCGCGTTCCGGGCACCCGCGACATCTACACCATCGGCGTCCCCGAGCGGGTGGTCAAGGTGACCCTGGATCCCCAGGCGCTGGCCGGCTACGGCATTGACCTCAACGACCTGCGCACCGCCCTGCAGGCGGCGGATGCCTCCCGCGACCGCTGCCCGCCATGGAGAGCGAAGCGAAGGCGGGTAGTCCCCGGTAGCCGCGAGGCGACACGGGATACCCGACGTGCCGAAGGCGCCAAAGGGGATCCCAAGGGAGCATCCGAACGCGACGTCCAGTCATATGGGAGACCGGTGT
>QNZQ01000152.1 GCA_003972985.1 Gammaproteobacteria bacterium
ATGTTACCCAGGCGGAAATCAAGGTCACCTTCCTTGCGCCCCTCCCTGGCACGCGCAGCAGGACCCGAACATTTCGAATCAGCTATCCTGCCTGGTGCAATCTGCGCCATGTGGGACGCGATGAAATTATCCGCAATATGCTGACGGCATCCGGAATCGAACTGGTTAACCCGGAGCCTGCCGAGGAAAATAATAACCCATGACACTAGGGGATGCCGTCCGGGAGTTGTTGCAGTGCCTCGGCACCGATGGCGATTCCACGATTCCATGGGAGCAGGTCCACCGTTGGCCGAAAAGCGCGATTGACACCTTCCAGGATGCCGGATGGCTCGCGCCCAGTGACCTTGCGGAAACCGTTGAATGTCCTGGCTGCGAAGAGAACTGTCCAATGCCAGTTGAGATATTTCCCGGCGATGGTGGGCAAGCTATCCGAGCCTTCGTCGCCTGTGAGGATCGCAACTTTGGCAGAGTGAAGATTCCACAAGCCCGATTGCGGCAATGGCAATTGACCCAGGGGCAGCTTGCCCGATGGATAGCCGACACCCTTACCCTGCAATTCAGTGGCAAGCGATTGAATGAGGGAAAGCTGCTGGAACTGGGACTGTTCAGCGGTGAAAAGCGTACTCAGATGCTTTGCCTGCACACGGTTGGCGAACTGGGGCTGGTGGCTGGATCAAACCGCATTCCCTTGGTCGGTGCTATTCAGTTGATCGATGGGGTCTTGTCTCTTGATGTGGGCCTGATTCAGCAACTGGTGGATAGCACCGCCACCGGGGACGAACGCTATACCCCCAACACGGCGCGGCGGGAGGTGCGGAAACTGGAGACCGCCGCCATGCACGAACAATGGCGGAAAGAGTACCAGGCACTGAAAAAGAAGTGGTCAAATATGTCCGATGTCTGGTGCTCGCAGCAGATTGCCAAGATGGCATGCGCTAATGGGAAGCGACCCGAAACCATCCGAAAGCAGATGAAAAAGTAAAAAAGTTGGGGGGAATTTTTTCGCCCAGCTCGCCCATCCGTAAGCTGCTGATTTTTACGTTTTTATCACGATCCTTCGTGTACGAGGATATAGACCCACATTCACGCGCCTGGTTCTAACTCGCTGTTTTAGCGAATCTTTCCTTTTTACCCATTGGCATTTTGGCGTGTTTTATCGCCCAAATCGCCCACCTACCCTTGGCTTCGAAGTTTCCGAAAACGTACTGAGAGGTATCAAGGCAATGACCAACATCCTAAGACTTCCCTCCGTCAAAGCCCGCACCGGGCTTTCCCGTTCCACCATCTACCTGCGTATTTCCGAAGGTCGCTTTCCAAAACCTGTATCTCTCGGCGGCCGCGCCGTCGGTTGGATCGAGGCGGAGATCAACGATTGGCTGGACCAGCAAATCAAGGCCAGCCGCAAGGCTGCGAACTGAGGGGAGGCCACAACAATGACCACAAATAGAAAGGGGCGCGCTGGCTGCAACCAGGCGACCCTCAAGACTTCTAAACGCACCTGTAATTTTAACGGCCTTGCCGCCCGCATCAAAGCGGTAATCGTCACCTTGGCACTGTGTGGCTTACTCCCCGTGGCGGCAGCAGACTGGCTTATCAGCTTGGGAGGGCAACGCGATGTATGACGCCCTCTCTAATTTCCGCGATGCGATCCGCGCCACCGGGTTGGAACCCCCCGATGCCATCGATCCGGGCAAGCTGCACCGCTTCCCAGGCATCGGCAAACGCCCGAGCAACCGGGCCGGGTGGTGTCTGTTGTTCGATGACAGGCAAGGTGGTTGCTTCGGCGACTGGTCTACCGGCCTCTCCAGGACTTGGAAGGCAAAGCGCAACAAGACCTCTTCACGGTCTGAAAGGACCGCCTTTGCCCGTCGGGTGGAAGAAGCCAGGAGACAGGCCAAGGCGGAGCGATACGCTCGACAAGCGGATGCAGCCAAGCGGGCCGCCGCGATATGGATCGCAGCGACTCCTGCACCCGGCAACCATCCCTATCTGATCCGCAAGCACATCCAGCCGCACGGTGCGAGGATGCACAAAGGGGCGTTGACGCTACCGGTAGTGGACTTCACCGGCAGGCTGACCAGCCTGCAATTCATCGCCGCCGATGGTGGCAAGCTGCTGCTATCCGGCGGTCGCAAGCGGGGCTGTTTCATTCCCGTGGCGGGCGACATGCCCAATCCCTCCCGCATTATCCTCTGCGAAGGTTGGGCCACCGGCTGCACCTTGGCTGAGGATGATCCCACCGCGATGGTGTTGGCAGCCATTGATGCGGGCAACCTGGAGCCCGTTGCATTGGCCGCCCGCCGCCGCTGGCCTGCTGTCGAACTGGTGATTGCGAGTGATGATGACCGGCTGACTGCCGGCAATCCCGGGGTCACCAAAGCAAAGGCCGCCGCTATTGCAACAGGGACGCTGTTGGCGCTGCCTCAGTGGCCGGAGAATGCGCCGGCACATCTGACCGACTTCAACGATCTGAACGTGTGGCTGCTCCAGCAGGTTGAACAAGGGGGTGCTATATGACTGCCGACCTGTTGAAGTCCGCTGCGCCGCCGCCCGAGGATTGGCCGGAGCTGGTGCCGCTGGATGCCCCCAATCTGCCGCGTCTCGATCTTTCGCACTTGCCAGACTGGGCCGGAGACTACGCGCGTGCCATCGCTGCCGACACCGAGACACCCCCAGAACTGGCTGCCGGGATGGTGCTGGTCGTCTGCGCCACTGTTGCCGCCCGCTATCTACGGGTGATGGTGAAGCCGGGTTACTTCGAGCCCTGTAATTTGTGGATCGTGGTCGCCCTGCCGCCCGGCAACCGCAAGAGTGCCGTACAGTCCGCCGCCACTGCGCCGCTGCTGGCCTGGGAGCGCGATCAGACAACCATCGTGGAGCCTGAGATCAAGCGCATCGCCAGCGAGCGCAAAACGCTAGAGGCACGTGCCAAGGAAAAGCGCAACAAAGCCGCTAAGGAGAAGGATAACGACAAAGCGGCAGTGCTGGCGCAGGAGGCCGCCGACATCGAGGCTGAGCTTCCTGAAATTCCCAGGGAGCCACAGATATGGACATCCGACGCCACCCCGGAACGTCTGGGGGCACTGCTGGCAGAGCATGGCGAGTGCATGGCGTGGCTGTCCTCGGAAGGTGGTGTCTTCGACCTGCTGCAAGGCCGCTATTCCAATGGCATCCCTAACCTGGACCTGATACTGAAAACCCATAGCGGCGATGCCGAGCGCGTAGACCGGGGCAGTCGCCCGCCGGTCTTTCTGAAAAGCCCACGCCTGAGTATCGGCCTGAGCCCGCAGCCGGATGTATTGCGGGGCTTGGCCGCCAAACCGGGATTTCGGGGCCGTGGACTGTTGGGCAGGTTTCTTTATCTGTTGCCGCCGTCACCGCTGGGCTTTCGCCCACTCGAATCCAATCCCGTACCGGAGAGCGTGCGCGAGGCCTACGCGGCAGGTCTCCACGCCATGCTGGACTGGGAGCCGGACATCAACGAGTACGGCGAGGAGCATCCCCATCTACTGCGGCTGAGCCATGAAGCCTATACGGAATGGCATGAATTCCAGCGGGCCATCGAGGCACAGATGCAACCGGGCCGTGAGTTGGAGCACTTCACCGACTGGGCAGGGAAGGCGCCGGGG
>QNZQ01000231.1 GCA_003972985.1 Gammaproteobacteria bacterium
AACTGGAAATGACTGGTCACGCTGGACAATTCGGTGATTGGTTGCGCGAAAGTGCGGAATTTTGAGCTGGTTAGCGGCTTATTTGCTCATAGGGTGAATAAGGCGGGTTTAAATGATCTTCGGCAAAACAGCTTGATCGGTGGTTGGAACGGCGGGTACCGAGTTCATTTCAGACTCCTTGAGATGGTGGTGAATCGACGATATTTTACGACAGAACAATGAGTTAGGTCTTAAGTTAATGACATTGGGGTTCACCGGCTGCCCGTTCACGTTGCGTCTGAGCCGCGAGATGATGGGCGGCCGGTCGTCCAGCGGCTTGCCGATGCCGTTGAAGATGCGGCCCAGCACTTCGGGCGAAAGGGGCATCTCCAGCGGCTCGTCGAGAAACCGCACCCAGGTGTCGTCCAGGTTGAGGTCCGCGGTGCCCTCGAACACCTGCACCATCACTGCCTCCTCCGAGCTGAGGATCACCTGGCCGTTGCGCTTGCGCCCCTGCTGGTCGCGGATCAGTACCCGATCACCGAAGGCGACGCCCGGAACGCCCTTGAGAAAGAGCAGCCCGGTTCGGGCGGCGGAGGCGTATCTGTACTCCTTTTCTCTCACTGGCTCTGCTCCCGGTAGGTCTCTCTCACCTTCTGCAGCTGCTTGCGGAACTCCTCGCCCTGGGTCCGGAGCTGGTCGAGCTGCTGGTTGCCGAACTGGTTCTTCAGACGCCGCAGCTGGCTCATCAGCGGCAGACCGGCGAGCACCGAGAAGGGCACGCCCTGGCGGATCAGCTCCAGCCCCTGTTCGTGAACCTGCATCATCAGGTCCAGCAGCAGAAACTGTTTTTCCGGGGAACAGAAACTGTCCACCTCGTCCAGTGCGCTCTGCTGCAGCAGGCCTTCACGCACCGCCCCGGCCATCTCCACCGCCCAGCGCTGGGCCGGGGAGAGGGCTTCGGCGCCCACCAGGTTGACGATGCGGGAGAGCTCCTCGGCATGGGCCAGCAGCGCCAGCGCCTCGGCGCGGCGTTCCGCCCATGCATCGTTCACCTTTTCGTGCCACCAGCTGGCGGCCTCTTCCACGGCGCCCGAGAAGCTCTCGCTCCAGGAGATGGCGGGGTAGTGGCGGGCGTCCGCCAGCTCCTTGGAGAGGGCCCAGAAGGTCTGGATGATGTCCTTGGTGTGGTTGGTCACCGGTTCGGAGAAGTCGCCTCCCGGTGGCGAGACCGCGCCGATGAGGGTCACCGAGCCCGAGTCGCCGCCCAGGGTGCGGATGCGGCCGGCGCGCTCGTAGAAGGCGGCGAGACGGGAGCCCAGGTAGGCGGGATAGCCTTCCTCCACCGGCATCTGTCCCAGCCTTCCGGCCACCTCGCGCAGTGCCTCGGCCCAGCGGCTAGTGGAGTCGGCCACCATCACCACGTCGAAGCCCTGATCGCGGTAGTACTCGGCCAGGGTGACGCCCACGTAGATGGAGGCCTCGCGCGCCACCACGGGCATGTTGGAGGTGTTGGCCACCAGCAGGGTGCGCTCCATGAGCGAGCGGCCGCTGTAGGGGTCGGTGAGCTTGGGGAAGGACTCGAGGATGTCCACCAGCTCGTTGCCGCGTTCGCCGCAGCCCACGTAGATCACCACGTCGGCGTCGGCCCAGCGGGCGATCTGCTGCTGCAGCATGGTCTTGCCCGCGCCGAAGGGACCGGGGATGGCGCCCTTGCCGCCCTTGAGCAGGGGGAAGAAGGTGTCGAGGATGCGCTGGCCGGTGAGCAGAGGCTCCACGCTGTCGTTGCGCTGGCGGTAGGGGCGTGGCTGGCGCACCGGCCAGCGGTGGGAGAGCCCCAGCTCGCGGATGCCGCTAAGGGGGGTGTGCACCCGTGCGATGGTGTCGCTCAGATCGTAGTCCCCGGCAGGCGCCAGCTCCAGCAGCTCGCCGCTCATCTCCGGCGGCACCAGGATGCGGTGTTCCAGCGCCTCGGTCTCCTGGACGGTGCCCAGTATGGCGCCGCCGCCGATCTCGCTGCCTGCCCTGAGGTCCGGGTTGGGCGTGAACCCCCACTTGCGCGTGCGGTCGAGGTTGTCCACCTCCAGGCCGCGCGGAATGTGGTCGCCGCTTGCCTCCATGAGCTCCTGCAGGGGGCGCTGGATGCCGTCGAAGATACCGCCGAGCAGACCAGGGCCCAGCTCCACCGAGAAGGGATGGCCCAGGGGGATCACCGGATCGCCGGGCCGGAGCATCTCCGTGGTTTCGTACACCTGCACCAGCGCACGATCGCCGTTCAGGCCGATCACCTCGCCGGTGAGGTTGAGCTCGCCCACGCGCACCTGTTCCCCGTTGGCGATGCCGGGAAGCAGGGCCTGCACCACGGGGCCGTTGATCTCGATGACGTGTCCTTCATTCATTGAGCAGTCCCCGCTGGCTGATTTCGGCTGCAAAGAGCCGTTCCGTGATCACCTGCAGCACCTGGCTCTCCAGCCGTTCCAGGCGTCCTTCGAAGGTGTTGTCCATGCGGATCCGGTTGTCCTCGCTGCGTACCAGCACGCCGCCACTGCACTCCAGCGGCTGGTGATGAAGCAGGATCCTGCGGCTGCAGTGGAGTGAGCCGGTAAACTCCTCCCAGCGGGGTTGCAGCCGCTCGAAATCCCTTTCGTTGAGTTCTGCCACCACCGTATCTCGCTCGATGCACTCGGCGGCCTGTTTCAGCAGCTGTCCCAGGGCGGCTTCGTATTCGCCGGCCTGCGAGGAGAAGTTCTCCAGTCGCGTGGAGATATCCTGCAGCACGGACTGGATGAGCTGCCAGCGCAGCTGGTCGAGCCGTTTTCTCAGCTGCAGTTCGCTGGCCTGGATCTGCCTCCGGTAGAAACGGTCGGCCTCGGCCTGGGCGCGTACCACCGCCTGCTGCTCGCGCAGGTGGAGCTTCTCCTGGGCATCCTCCAGGATGTGCTGGCGCGCGCGCTGGGCACGTGCCAGGTACTCGTCGGCGAGCCGCTGGGCACGCTCCAGCAGCGCGGCTTTGAGATCGTGGATCACCTTTTCCGGCGTGGCGCTCATTCCAGTGCTCCCTTTCCGAGAACGGACTTCACCAGCTCCTCGACCTGTGGACGGTAGTCGCCGGGCGCGTTGAGGGGAGGAATCTCGGTGATCACCACCCGGCCGCCCTGGTGCTGGAGCTGGCGCAGGGCGGAACAGTCGCAGCGTGCCAGCCTGGGCTCGAGCAGGACCAGGGCGGTCTGCTGGTCGTCCAGGAGTTCACGCAGCACCTCGTCCAGCGTCTCTTCGCTTGCTTCCGGCCAGGTTTCGAAGCCGATGAGCTGGAACCCGGCACAGAGTGCGCTGTCACCCATCATGATGAGGCGGGTGCCGTCCATCAGCCGAGCTTGCCCAGCATGAGGATGGTGACCACCAGCCCGTAGATGGCGATCCCCTCGGCCAGTCCCAGGTAGATGAGCGTGCGGCCGAAGAGCTCGGGTTTCTCCGAGATGACCGCCAGGGAGGCGGCGCCCACGGGTCCCACGGCGATGCCGGCGCCGATGGTGGCGAAGGCGGTGGGAATGCCGATGCCGATGAGGGACAGGCCGAAACCGATGCTCGTCTCGCCGCCTGCTGCGGCGGCGG
>QNZQ01000070.1 GCA_003972985.1 Gammaproteobacteria bacterium
GCCGCGTTCGGATGCTCCCTTGGGATCCCCTTTGGCGCCTTCGGCACGTCGGGTATCCCGTGTCGCCTCGCGGCTACCGGGGACTACCCGCCTTCGCTTCGCTCTCCATGGCGGGCAGCATATGCCTTTGCTGCCCGGGCCTGGCACACGGTGGAAGCCAACTACCTGCAATCGGCCGAAAAAACCGTGCAGTCCTTCCTGTTCGGCAACAGGTACCGCTACTCGCCCGTCAGTCCGCTGTATGCCTTTGGGCGCAAGCAGGACTACGCCCTGCAGAAGGCACGCTCCAACATATCCCAGCGGAATCACCTGCGGCTCTGGCTCTCGCCCTGGCGGGTGAACGGCAAGCCTGTCTGGATCTGCCAGGTGAGCCGAGACATCGGCGTGCACATGACCAGTCAGTCCCCCATCTTCTTCACCCACAAGATCGACCCCGACGTGGACGAGGACCGGAACTACCTGATCGAGGATCTCCTGCTCACCGGACAGGTCACCCATTTGGGCTACGTCGAGGGCCTTGGAAAGTCCACCCGGGACCGGCCACGTGCCAACCTCACCGGGGATCCCTATTTCACCGACGGCCTGCGGGTTGTGATGTTCCTCGGTTCGCACAAGGAGCCTCTGTTCCATCCCCGTACCAGGATCCTCGAAATACTCGACTGGGACCACACACCAGAAGCCGATAACCCAAGGCATGTCGACCTCCCGCACTGATGGCCATGCTGCGTCTGTGGACAATGACCCTGTTCCTTCTGGCGCTCATCGCAGCCGGATGCACCACTACCCCCGGGAATCAGGGAAAAACCAGGGGAGAAGCCGTTGTCCTCCTGCATGGGCTGGGCCGGGACACGAGAGCCATGCGCTTTCTGCAGTACCGGCTGGAACAAGCGGGTTACGAAACCTTCAACATGGGCTATCCCTCCACCCGCCTGCCGCCCGACGAGATCCTGCGGTTACTGCACGACCAGCTGCAGCAATGCTGCAAGGATAAGAAGAAGGTACATTTCGTTGCACATTCACTCGGTGGCCTGATCGTTCGCGCATTACTGGAGGAAAGGCCCTACGTCAACCTGGGACGGGTGGTCCTCCTGGGTACACCCAGCCAGGGCTCGGCACTGGTGGACTGGTTGCACGACAACTACCTGTTCCGGGTGCTGGCCGGCCCCACCGCCCAGCAGATCGGGACTGGAAGGAACGCTTTTCCCCGCAGTCTGCCAAAGCCGGATTACGAGCTGGGCGTCATTGCCGGCACCCACAGCATCAATCCCGTGGGTTCCTGGGTGCTCCGCGGCCCAGATGACGGTATCGTCTCCGTGGAGAGCACCCGCATCGAGGGCATGACCGATTTCATGCTCACGCCGGCCGACCATGTACTGATGCGTTACAGTAACGAGGTGGCGGACGCGATCATCCGTTTCCTCGAGACCGGCCGCTTCGGCAATCCTCGAGGGCGAGCAACCCGGGAGCCATGATGAAACGGCACATGACCTGGCTGCTCCTTGCCTCCCTGCTGCTGGGAGCCTGCAGCAGTCCCGGCACGGTCAAGGAAGAGAGGGTATCGACGGACCTCCCCGAGCAGGGTGACGTGTTTGGCCCGAGGTCGGACTTCGTCGGCAGTCCCTTCCCGGATATCGGTCTTTCCGGACTCTTTCCAGTCCGTGAAGCCCGCTCGAACCGCATCGCCATCCTGGACAACGGCGACGACTCCTTCGCCGCCCGCATCCGCACACTCAAAGCCGCCGACACCTCCATCCGCATCCAGGCCCTGATCTTCGCCGGTGACGAATCCGGACAGTACATCGCGCGCCTGCTGAAGGAGAAGAAAGCACAGGGGCTGGATGTCAGGGTCATCGTGGACGCCTTCTCCAATCCCTCCCTGCAGACGCAGAACCTCTATTTCGACCTCAAGCAATGGGGCATCGAGGTGGAGGGTTACGAGGCCATGCTGCTGCAATGGGTGAACGAACTGCCCGTTCCCAAGCTGGTGCCCCACGTGGATCCCGACCAGATGGACAAGCGGTTCCACGAAAAGATGTGGATCATCGACGGTGAAACCGACCATGGCGTGGCCATCACCGGCGGGCTGAACGTCGCCAACGAGTATTTCCGCATCGATACCCGCTCACCCGATCACAACTGGCGGGACCAGGACGTGATCGTTCGCGGCACCGTGGTCGGTGACCTGGTCACTGCCTTCGACCGCAACTTCGACTATTTCGTGGGAATTAAGAAGAGCCGGGGCATCTTCAATACCAACCTCTACTGGGACGCCACACGCAAGGTGCTGGACGAGACCGGTCGGGTGCACTTCCATTTCGACTCGGATCCGGAACTGGAGCAACGGGTGCTGCAGTTGGCAGAAAGAGATCCTCCTCTCGAATTCCACCCGGCACGGGTACGCTTCTTCCAGAACCGCCCGAGGTTCCACGAGACCTACATCGAGCAGGCCTACCTGAAGCTGATCCATTCGGCGAAAAAGGAGATCCTCATCGCCAATGCCTACTTCGTACCCACGCCACGCATGATCCAGGCGCTGCAGGATGTCGCCAGGCGCTGCGTCTCCGTTGTGGTGCTCACCAACAGTCCCGAGACCAACGATCTGCCCGAAATGACCATGGTGGGCCGCGGCCACTACAGGACCCTGTTCTCCGTAAACCGCGAACCCGGGGTCACGACCTGTCGAAAACCTGCCGGCATCCGCATCTGGGAATGGCAGGGAGGAAAGGCCGGAAAGGCGCAGACCGACGGCACCATGCACAGCAAGTACGCCGTCTTCGATCGCACCATCGGCCTGGTGGGTTCATTCAACCTCGATCCCAGGAGCGCCCGGCTGAACAGCGAATCGGCCCTGGTATTCGAAAGCAGTGAACTGGCCGGACGGCTTGCAGACATCTTCCTCGAGCGGGACCTCGCCTACAGCAGGCAAATCACCGAGCAGGAAGCCGAGGAGTTCGAAAACCCGGAAGATGTCGTCTACCGTTTCCGCAAGTCCCTGGGGGACCTGTTCGAAAGCGAGTTTTGATTGCCCCGGTCCGGGACTACTGGCCCAGCGAGTTCTCGATCTTTTTCAGGTCGAGCGCATCGAGGTAGGCCATGACGGCGGAGTCGTCCGCGAGGTTGGAACCGTTCACCTGCACCATGATGCGCCCGTTGCCGAGCAGCAGCGTCGCCTCCCACTCGCGGCTGTTCTTCTCGTGCTTCATCAGACCGCGCTTGCCGTTGTGGCGGAATACCTTGGTGCTGGGATCGCCCTGCATCATCATGGGGTTGGTCATCATCATGGCGAACATCTGGATCATGGGCGAATCCGCCACGATCTGGATCTCCACCCGTGCCTCGCCATCCTCCCTGTAGTAGCTGCGGCTGATGGTGGTCCCGCCCATGCCCATCATGGCCATGCTCTGGGCCCCTGCCTCTTCGGCCTTCCAGCCCGGAACAAGCGAGTCTTCGATCTCGTGAAAGATTTTGGGACATCCGAGTCCCCAAAATCGACTCGATCTTCGACAACTCATTGGTGCCCCGGCCGTCCTGGTCACCCGGCGTTCCGCCACAACATCGCAAGCTCGTTGCGGCTACACAC
>QNZQ01000191.1 GCA_003972985.1 Gammaproteobacteria bacterium
CGTCGTGCCTGCTGCAAGAATGCTTCGCTAGACAATGTTCTTTTTATTGGGGCATATATGTTTTTAAATGATCTTCGGCAAAACAGCTTGATCGGTGGTTGGAACGGCGGGTACCGAGTTCATTTCAGACTCCTTGAGATGGTGGTGAAACGACGATATTTTACGACAGAACAATGAGTTAGGTCTTAAGTTAATGACATTGGCCCCGGAGTCGTCGCCACTTATTCTGCGCCGTATCCATCAGCTTCCAAGCCATCGCCAATGTCGTCATTCGACTGCCGCAGTTCTTGGTCTTCGTGGTTCTCAGACGCACTGTGGCAAACACCGATTCAATCGGGTTCGTCGTCCGGATGTGCTGCCAGTGCAGCGCTGGGGAACCGTAGAACGCCAGCATCGCATCCTTGTCTTTCACCAAGCAGTCCATCGCCTTGGTATAACTGGCCTCGAAGCGCTTTACGCAGCTGCCAAAGGCCTTGTAGACCCCCTCCTGGATCTCGGCCATCCAGATCTCGTGCAGGGCCGCCTTGACTTTCGGTTGTACCGCCTACGGCACCTTGTTCAGCACATTGGCCGTCTTGTGTACCCAGCAACGCTGTTGAGCCGCTTGGGGCCATTTCTTGGCAGCGGTGGAACCATTTTCTTGGTGCCATCTGTGTCTCCGTGTTCCTTCCACCGAACCAACAGAATCCTCACCCCTCCAGACTGCGCGACGCAACCTCGTAGACGTCCTTCGACAGGACTTCCTGCGCCAGGATGCGTTCTAGTTGGGCCTTCATCAGGGCCTGGCGGGCCGGATCGTAGCGGCGCCAGCGGCTGAGGTTCTTGACTAGGCGGGCGGTAATGCTGGGGTTGAGGGGATCGAGTTCTAGTACGCAGTCGGCCAGAAAACGGTAGCCGATGCCGTCGGCGACGTGGAAGCGCAGCGGGTTGCTGGCGCAGAAGTGGTCAATCAGGGCGCGGACCTTGTTGGGGTTGTGCAGATCGAAGGCCGGATGTTCGAGCAGGGCCTTCACCCGCTGCAGGGTGTCGGGCAGGGATGAGCCGGCCTGCAGGGACAGCCATTTCTCCACCACCTTGGGATCGTGCCGCCAACGCCGGTAGAAATCGTCGAGCGCCGCCTGCCGGGCTGGGATGTCCAGATCGGCCAGCAGGGACAGGGCCGCCATCTCGTCGGTCATGTTGTGGCGTGCCTCGTACTGATCGACGCACAGCTCGTAGAAGGCCGGCTCGTCCAGCGCAATCAGGTAACCCAGGGCCATGTTCTTGAGGCTGCGGCGGGCCATGTCCTCCGCGCTGAAGCGGTAGGGACCGGGTTCCGTATTATCCTCGTATACGTGCAGGAAATCATCCCACAGGTGTTCGCTCAACCGCCGGCGCAGGAACTGGCGGGCGGCGTGGATCGCCTCCACGTCGACCACGTCCATCTGGTCGGCAATGTAGCTCTCCGAGGGCAGCGTCAAGATGCGCGCGATCAGCGCCTTGTCCACATCAACCACATTCAGCACTTGGCCGAATGCGTCGAGCAGTTCGGTATCCACGGTCAGATCACGTTCCTGCTGCCAGTCGCCGATCAGCCGCAGCAGGGCACCCAGCGCTAGTTCCTGGCTGGCTTCCCAACGATTGAAAGCATCGCTGTCGTGGGCCAGACGAAAACGCAACTGGGTATTGTCGTAGCCGGTATGCAGTTTCACTGGCGCGGAGAAGTCACGCAGCAGTGACGGCCGTGGCCGCTCGGACAGGCCGGTGAAGCGGAAGGTCTGGCGCGGCTTGGTGAGCGACAGCACCCGCGTAATCTCACCAGGTGCGGGTTCGCCTTCGAGCTGCAACGGCAAATCCTGGCCCTGCCCATCCATCAGGCCCACGGCCACGGGGATGTGGAAGGGCTTTTTCTCCGTCTGGCCCGGGGTGGGCGGACAGGACTGTTCGAGGGTCAGGCTGTAGATGCTCTGCTCAGGGTCCCACGCTTCGTGGACCGTGATCTCGGGCGTGCCGGCCTGGTCATACCAACAGCGGAACTGGCTGAGATCAATATCGTTGGCGTCCTCCATGGCACGAACGAATTCCTCGGTGGTCACCGCTTGGCCGTCGTGCCGTTCGAAGTAGAGATCCGTGCCCTTGCGGAAGCCGTCCGGGCCAATCAGGTTGCGGATCATACGCACCACTTCGGCACCCTTGTTGTAGATGGTGGCCGTGTAGAAATTGTTAATCTCGATGTAGTGATTTGGCCGCACCGGGTGGGCCATGGGGCTGGCGTCCTCGGCGAACTGATGGGTGCGCAGCACGTTGGTGTCGTCGATGCGCTTGACCGCGCGAGAGTTGAGATCGGCCGAGAATTCCTGATCCCGGAACACGGTGAAGCCCTCCTTGAGCGAGAGTTGGAACCAGTCTCGGCAGGTGACTCGGTTGCCTGACCAGTTGTGGAAGTACTCGTGGCCGATGATTCTCTGGATGCTGTAGTAGTCGTCGTCGGTCGCGGTCTCGGAACTGGCCAGCACACAGGACGCGTTGAAGATGTTGAGCCCCTTGTTCTCCATGGCGCCCATGTTGAAGTCGTTGACCGCCACGATCATGTAGATGTCGAGATCGTATTCGCGAGCGTAGGTCTGCTCGTCCCAGCGCATAGCTTGCTTGAGCGAGGCCATGGCGTGATCGGTCTTGCCCAGATTCGCCTTCTCCACGTACAGGCGCAGCATCACCTCGCGGCCGGACATCGTGGTGAAGCGATTCTCGACACACTCGAGTTGCCCGGCTACCACCGCGAACAGGTAGCTGGGCTTGGGGAAGGGGTCTTCCCAGCGTACCCAGTGCCGCCCGTCCTCCTCGCCCCGCGCCACCGGATTGCCGTTGGACAGCAGCACCGGGTAGCGCGCCTGGTCGCCGCGCAGGGTGACGGAGAAACGGGCCATCACGTCAGGCCGGTCCGGATAGAAGGTGATGCGCCGGAATCCCTCCGCTTCGCACTGGGTGCAGAGCATGGCACCGGAATGGTAGAGTCCTTCAAGGGCGGTGTTGGCATCGGGATGGATGCGCACCCGTGTCTCCAGTACAAAGGCATCGGGGACTGATTCGATGGTCAGGTGTTCCGCGTCGAGCCGGTATTCCTCCGCGGCGAGCATCCGCCCGTCCAAGCGCAGTTCCAGCAATTCGAGCTGCTGTCCGTCGAGCACTAGGGGCGGTCGGGGATGGGGATGTTCCAAATTGCGGCGCATGACGAGGCGGGCACCAACCACGGTATCTTTCTGATCCAGATCGAAGTCCAGTTCCACTGAATCGACCCGGTAGGATGGCGGAGTATAGTCCTTCATGTAGATGGTCGGCGGGGTGGATTCGGGGGGGGGTGCAATATTGGTCATGTGCAATCTTTCCGTTATCCCGGCTTATTCAGCGAGTGAGTGATAAATAAGGAGGCGTGTTCTCCTATTCGTTGTAAAATCAGGATCTTGAGTCAAGACAAACAACGGACAAGGAAACACGCCATGGGTGAAACGCTACCGCTATTTACGCCGCTGTTCAACAAGTCGGTGCAGATTGAGTCTCGACCGGAGCATTTGACAGGTGAATCGGG
>QNZQ01000100.1 GCA_003972985.1 Gammaproteobacteria bacterium
AGGCGTATTGGCGTGACGGATGCTTGTTTTCACCGACAGGCAACTGGAAATGACTGGTCACGCTGGACAATTCGGTGATTGGTTGCGCGAAAGTGCGGAATTTTGAGCTGGTTAGCGGCTTATTTGCTCATAGGGTGAATAAGGCGGGCATAATTCATTTTGATACGTTTTGCCGAATGTTTGATGAAGATCGCTTGATCTGGCGCAGTTGAATCCTGGCCTGGCGGGTTGGAGAAGTCAGGCTGAAACGGGCTGTGCTCATTGGGTCGGTATTGATGGTAACCTAGTGTTCTCTGCTCCAGCTGCCATCGCTTTTCCCGCTTCACTGATGTACCATGACGCTCAATGAACTGAAATACATCGTCGCCGTGGCCCGTGCCCGCCATTTCGGGCGGGCAGCGGAGGCCTGTTTCATCAGTCAGCCCACGCTCAGCGTGGCAGTGAAGAAGCTGGAGCGGGAACTCCGCGTCGAGCTCTTCGAACGGCGCCAGGGCGAGGTGACGGTGACCCCCGTGGGTGAGCGGGTGGTGGCCCAGGCACAGCGGGTGCTCGAAGAGGTGGGCATGATCCAGGAGATCGTGGAGCAGGGCAAGGACCAGCTCGCCCAGCCCCTGAGGGTGGGGGCCATCTACACCATCGGGCCCTACCTGTTTCCGCACCTGGTCGCCGAGCTGGCCCAGCGGGCACCAAAGATGCCGCTCATCATCGAGGAGAACTACACCCACGTACTCACCGAGAAGCTCAAGCAGGGCGAGGTGGACGCCATCATCATCTCGTTGCCCTTCGAGGAGCATGGCATCCTTACCGTGCCGCTCTACGAAGAGCCCTTCGTGGCGCTGGTGCCTGCATCCCATCCCCTGAACAACAGGGACGCCATCGACCTCAACGAGCTGGCCAGGGAGAACGTCCTGCTGCTCGGCTCAGGCCACTGTTTTCGTGACCAGGTGCTGGAGGTCTGCCCCAACTGCCTGCGCAAGCGCAGTACCGCCGAGGGCGGACCACTGGCCGATTTCGAGGGCAGCTCGCTGGAGACCATTCGTTACATGGTGGCCAGCGGGGTGGGGGTGACCATCCTTCCCTGTACCGCGGCAGGTGCCGACCGTTTCTCCCAGCGGCTGGTCTCCATAAAGCGCTTCGAAGGGGCTTCGCCCAGCCGCATCGTGGCGCTGGCCTGGCGCAAGAGCTTTCCGCGGCCCCAGGCCATCGACGTGCTGCGCGAGTCGATCCAGGCAAGCAACCTCACCTGCGTCAAGCCCTTGAACTGAGGCCAAGAATCCCTATCTCACCGGTGGGAGGCTGGGGCAGGACGATAGAGATATGCTATCGCCTGAATTGCAACAAACAATTTCTATTATTCACCCTCTCTCGACTATAGTTAGCCCCGAGGATGGCAACAGCCATCCGAGGAGTGAACCGGGCAGTTGCCCATCATTCACCATGAACCACGTATAAGGAGAAAATGACATGTCACTGAAAGGTTCCAAGACCGAGCAACATCTGAAAGACGCCTTTGCAGGCGAGTCCCAGGCCAACCGTCGTTACCTCTACTTCGCCGCCAAGGCGGACGTCGAGGGCTACAACGACGTGGCGGCCGTGTTCCGTTCCACCGCCGAAGGCGAGACGGGCCACGCACACGGCCACCTGGAGTACCTGGAAGAGGTGGGTGATCCCGCCACCGGTCTGCCCATCGGTCCTACCGCGGACAACCTGAAGTCCGCCATCGCCGGCGAGACTCACGAGTACACCGACATGTATCCCGGCATGGCCAAGGATGCCCGCGAGGAAGGTTTCGACGAGATCGCCGACTGGTTCGAGACCCTGGCCAAGGCGGAGCGTTCCCACGCCAACCGCTTCCAGAAGGCTCTGGATCAGCTGGACGCCTGATCGGCAAGGCACTACGGGCCGGGATCTCCCGGTCCGTTTTTCCCAATCAAAACGAGGAGATATGACAATGGCTGATAATCGCGAAGGTTCCCTCGAGGCGCCCACTCGTCATCCGCTGGACTGGAAGAATCCGGAATTCTACAACGAGGAGAAGCTGTACGCCGAAATGGAACGGGTGTTCGACATCTGTCACGGATGCCGGCGCTGCGTCAGTCTCTGTCATGCCTTCCCGACGCTCTTCGACCTGGTGGACGAATCGGACACCATGGAAGTGGACGGAGTGAAGAAGGAGTACTACTGGAAGGTGGTGGAGCACTGCTATCTGTGTGATCTCTGCTTCCTCACCAAGTGCCCCTACGTGCCGCCCCACGAGTGGAACGTGGACTTCCCCCACCTGATGCTGCAGGCCAAGGCGGTGCACTTCAAGAACCACGGAGCCAAGTTCCGCGACAAGATTCTTTCGGCGACCGATACGGTGCCCAAACTGGCGGGTATCCCCATCGTGGCGGGTGTTGTGAACGCAATGAACCACAACGCCACCTTCCGCAAGTTGCTGGAGAGCACGCTGGGCGTGGATCACGATGCGGTGATTCCTGACTACACCAGCAAGCCGCTGCGCAGCAGGATCAAGCCCAAGCCCGATGCCAAGGGTGAGCCGGCGGGCCCCACCACCGGAAAGGTGGCGCTGTTCGCCACCTGCTACGGCAACTACAACCAGCCCGATATCGGTGAAGACCTGGTGGCGGTGTTCGAGCACAACGACATTCCGGTGACCATCGCCGAGAAGGAGCGTTGCTGCGGCATGCCCAAGCTGGAACTCGGCGACCTCGAGGCGGTGGCCGAGGCGAAGGAGGTGAACATTCCGGTGCTGGCCCGGCTCATCGACGAAGGCTGGGACATCGTGGCGCCCATTCCCTCCTGCGTGCTCATGTTCAAGCAGGAATTGCCGCTGATGTTCCCCGACGACGAGCTGGTGGCCAAGGTGCGCGACCACATCTACGACCCTTTCGAGTACCTGATGCTCCGGCACAAGGAGGGCAGGCTGAAGACCGATTTCAAGAACCCCCTGGGCAAGGTGGCCTACCACGTCGCCTGCCACCAGCGGGTGCAGCGCATCGGTATGAAGACCCGCGAGGCGCTGAGCCTGGTGCCTGACACCGAGGTGGAGGCCATCGAGCGCTGCTCGGGCCACGACGGCACCTACGCGGTGAAGAAGGAGTACCACGGGATTTCCATGAAACTGGTGCGTCCGGTGGCCAACCGCGTAAAGAAGGCCGAGCCGGACCACTACACCAGTGACTGCGTAATGGCGGGGCACCACATCGCCCACGCCATCGGCGACGGTAGCGATGCGGAACATCCCATCCGGCTGCTGCGCAAGGCTTACGGTATCTGAGCAGGCGGAACGACCTGTGGGAGCGGCATCCTCGCCGCGCGGCGTTGTAAGGTTCGCCCCGGGGCAGGCCTATTAATTCTACTTTGTCACATTATGTCTTGCGTGCGCGGAGCTATGTGGTTATCATTAACACATTGTTTTATAAAGGTATTTTACGATGACCTCGCAAAATTTCCACTACCGCCTTGGAAAAGGCCCTTCAGCGGCTCCCAGATCACCT
>QNZQ01000192.1 GCA_003972985.1 Gammaproteobacteria bacterium
TCATGGCGGTTATTGCAGCGTATGGCCGATGCGGTAGTAGCTGTGCGCCCAGGACGCAAGTTCCCGAGAGACATGAAAAAAGTCCGAGTCCCCGGATTCCAGATGCAGTATCGAAGAACACGGTGAGGCTTAAGTTAATGACATTGCCCCTACCCCTGCTTTAATTGATCCCGGTCAACTATGACATCGCAAAACCCGAGAATAGCCGAATGTGCCATTCCATGCTCACATTTCGGTGACTGGTTATTCGAAGATCAGCAGGCCCGACATTTGGTTCACGGTTGAGCGCCGTCCAGCCTGCAGGGAGGTGTTCATGGCGTGTCTCTCCGGCGCCTGTCCATGGCCTGGCGATCAACCGAAGCTCGTGCCCGATCACCGATTGCTTTGCCCGAATTATAGACAACAAAAAAGGCGCGCATTCTCATGCGCACCTTATTTTCGGCTTTGCCCTGCCTCTTTACTTGGCAGGCTGTGCAGGCGCCTGAGGAGCCTGGGGAGCTGCCGGAGCTACAGGAGGCGGAGCATAGGGGGCATAGCCATAAGGAGCATAGCCATAGGGAGGATAACCCCAGGGGCCATAGTAGTCGTAGTAACGGTCACGCCAGTAGTTGCGGCCATAGCCACGACCGGAACCGGAAGCGTGCATGCCGAAATCGAAATCACCGGCACCGTCGCCCCAACCGTCCCACCAGTCATCCCAGCCGCGGTGGCCCCAGCCATCGTCGTCCCAGGGACCCCACCAAGCAGAGGCGGATGCCGAAGCTGCCAGCAGCGCTGCAACAGCTGCAACCTTGATCGTCTTTTTCATGGTCATCTCTCCTTTTGGATGAAACGAACTTACCTTGAAAACCCGCTCGATCCGGCACTGCATCGATCAGCAGGCTCTGTTCGAAAGCCTTGAATCCAACAGCAGCTTTCTTGCCAATAAGTATTTAATCTTTTACTTATATAGTCAATCGGTAGTTTCAATAAACAGCCGCCCGTCAATTGTCTTCTTCAAAATAATCCTCTTCCGTGGGAGGATTCCCGTCATAGACCAGGTAGTTCCTGCGCTGCATGTAGGAATCCCTAATGAAGACGTAACGATCGATGGCAGCCGATTCAAGCACCTTCTGCGAGCGCAGCAGGTCTGCACGACGGTCCACGTAGCGCAGAATCCACATCGTCCAACCGTACTTGTTGTCGCCAACCCGGTAATAGATGGGATTGGTCACCCAGTCCACGGCAAAACCCACGCCGTCCCTTATGTTTCTCGGACCAATGATGGGCAGCACGAGGTAAGGACCGGGTGGGATTCCCCAACGCCCCAGGGTCTGCCCGAAATCCTCCTCGTGTTTCTCCAGTCCCATGCCCGTGGCCACGTCGCGAAATCCCAGGATACCCACGGTGCTGTTGACCAGCAGCCTCCCGATATCGGAAAAAGCCTCCTTCACCTTCAACTGGAGCAGGTTGTTGAAGGCGGTTGGCACTTCATCGAGATTGTTGAAGAAATTGGTGATACCGCGGTCGACGGGCTCTGGCGTGATCTTCTGGTATCCGCGGGCCAACGGCCGTGCCGCATAGGTGTCCACGAATTCATTGAATTCGTAGACCGTGCGATTGAAGGGCTCCAGGGGATCCGAGTAGCCGTTATCCGTTACCTCCGAGCTTGCACAGCCTCCCAGCGCGGCCGCCACAAGCGCCAGGCAGAGAGTCGTCGTCGATCTAGCCATTTCGATGCACCGCCTCCGGGAAGCCCCTGGTTCCGGATGGTTGTTAGGTTACGATCCAGTCTATCAAAAGAGCGGTTCCACCCTGTAGCCCGCTCTCCTCAATAGCGTGACCAATCCCTCTTTTCCAGCCAGATGCAGGGCTCCCACCGCCACCAGTGTGGCTCCCCGGTCGAGGATCGGCAGCAGGCGCCGGTACATGGTCCGGTTCCGGTCGAGGATCAGCTTTTTCCGGAACCACTCGGCCAGCAGTTCGTCGCCGGCTACTTCGTAGTCCAGGCTCAGTTCCTGCAGTTTCTCCAGGTCGCGGTCCAGGTAGGCCTGGGTAAGCGCCTCCAGCTGTTCGGCGAGGTGCTTGCGCTGCTCGAGCACCTCCTTCAGCAGCCGTACCTGCAGATCGTCCGGCAAGGAGTCGAAGAGCGCCATCTGCTCGGCCGGGGTCTCCAGGGCCAGAAGTTGCTTGCCTGCCGAAAGCGCCCTCCTGTAGATCGCCTGATCCATGGCCTCACCCGTCAGTTCCGGCGTTCCCAAGGTGATCGCCAGCGCCCAGGGCCGCATGCGCTCCACCGCGATGCGCGGCAGTCCCTTCTCCGCCGCCACCTTTGCGGCACGCTCGAAGAGTTCCTTGCCGATGAGCTTCGAGAGCGACTGCTCGGGCGGCAGCAGCATGGCCACGCTCACTTCCACCATGGCCATGGCATCCGGAAGAATCTCGAGCACCACCTGGTCCACGCTGGCGAGCGGCTGCTTCAGCCCCTCCAGCACCGCGAGCACCCGGCTGTCGTCGCTGTGCATGGTGCCGAACAGGTAGTGGGTCGCTTCGCCGGGGCGACTCACCTCGTAGAGGAGTCCCTTCTGAGCGGCCATCAGCGGCGCCACCATCACCAGCAAAACCAGCGTCACCAGGATTTTCTTCGCCAAACCCATCACCATGACTTATCCTTCCACTCTGTGAACCAGGCTACCCGACATCCTACCATCGACCAGCGTTTTCGCGGCTTCCTTCCCGTGGTGGTGGACGTGGAGACAGCCGGGTTCAATGCCGCCACCGATGCGTTGCTTGAGATCGCCGCCGTCGTCATCGAGATGGACGAAGCGGGGTTTCTCCACCCCGGCCACACCGTGAGCTGTCACGTGGAGCCCTTCGAAGGCGCCAACCTCGATCCCAAGGCGCTGGAGTTCAACGGCATCGATCCCTGGCACCCCTTTCGCATGGCGCTGCCGGAACGGGAGGCCCTGCAGCGCATCTTCACACCGGTGCGCCAGGCCGTGAAAAAGCACAATTGCCGGCGCGCCATCCTGGTGGGACACAATGCCTTCTTCGACCTCGGCTTTCTCAATGCCGCAGTGGAACGTACCGGTCTCAAGCGCAACCCCTTCCACCCCTTCAGCACCTTCGACACCGTTTCGCTCGCCGGGCTCGTCTACGGCCAGACCGTGCTGGCACGAGCCGTGGTGGAAGCAGGCATCGAGTGGGACAGCCGGGAAGCCCACAGCGCCCTCTACGACACGGAGAAGACCGCGGAACTCTTCTGCGCAATTGTCAACCGCTGGCAGGAATTGACGCTGCTCGAGCAAAGGTGTCACCCGGCGGAAGAAAGCCCCCCGGCGGCTGAACCCCAATGTCATTAACTTGGCTCTTCACCAAATCAGGTGGGTAACAGTTGCTGGCTGATGGCCTCTGGGTAGAGATCGAGTCCGCCAAGGTGGAAGTAAATGGCGTTGGCAAAGCGCTCCTTGTTGCGGAAGCCATGGCTCCGAACCTTGA
>QNZQ01000218.1 GCA_003972985.1 Gammaproteobacteria bacterium
CCGCATCAAGGCGATCAAGGTTCGGAGCCATGGCTTCCGCAACAAGGAGCGCTTTGCCAACGCCATTTACTTCCACCTTGGCGGACTCGATCTCTACCCAGAGGCCATCAGCCAGCAACTGTTACCCACCTGATTTGGTGAAGAGCCAACACGAGAATCACCTCTTCTGGTACGCACGCCGGCATGAGAAATGGGCGATCAGGTTGCCTCGGATAAGTCCCGGCGCCTAAAAACACCAAAATCAGAGAATCGGTGAGCGATGCGGGCTATCAGCTCGCCTCCGACAAAGGCGCCACACTTCCGCGCGACGACAGCCTCGGGAATGCCCCGCTGCTAACCGTGGCCCAGATGGATGCCGGCAGCCGCGAGGGCCGCATCTGGCTCGCCCTGGAACTTTCCCAGGAGGAACTGGAAGAAGCACACGGTCAGCGCATGGAAACCCGGACGGAACTGTACTGGGACCCTGCGGCAGAAGAAGTGCGCGCCCGCCGCATACGCTATTTGGACGCCCTGGAACTCTCCAGCCGGGAAACCTCCACTCCGACGGGACCCGAGGTGAGCCGCTTGCTGCTCGATGCCATCCGCACCCGGGGCATCGGCGCACTGGCGCTGCCCAGGGGGGCAGAGCAACTGCTGGCCCGTGTGCAGCTCGCCGCATCCTTCGACACCCGAGGCACCTGGCCCGATCTCAGCGAAGAAGCACTGATGAAAGACCTCGAGACATGGCTGCTTCCCTGGCTGGAGGGAAAACACTCCCTGAAAGAGGTCCGCAAGCTGGACTGGTGCGCCCTCTTCGAGAGCCTGCTCAGCTGGGAACAGCAGCAGGAGCTGAACCGGCTGCTTCCGTCCCACTGGATCTTCGACGACGGCAGCCGGGTTTCCATCGATTACACCCGTCGGCCTCCTGTGCTTGCCGTGCCGGCCCAGCAGCTCTACGGCACCTGCCAGACACCCTCGGTGATGCGGGGGCGCCTGCCCCTGCAGCTCCACCTGCTCACCCCCGCCGGGCGCCCCATACAGGTCACCACCGATCTGGCACATTTCTGGAAAAACGGCTGGGAAGCAGTACGCAAGGAGATGCGCGGACGCTACCCCAAGCACCACTGGCCGGAAGCCCCGGAGAAAGCACGACCGGTAAGGTTGAAGCGGAACCTGTGATGCCCGCTGACACAGGCAGCGTGGTAGAATTTCCGGCAATGTCCAGCCGGTTCGTTCCTCTTCTCCAAGATGGATAGGCTCTTCCCGGGATCCTGCCTGGCATTCCTTCTGCTGTTCCTGGCACTGCTCTCGGGCTGTGAGCAGCCACCCCTGCTCGAACGCGTTAAGGAACGGGGAATCCTGAGGATCGCCACCGTCGCCGGTCCGCTGACCTGCTATCTGGACGAGAAAGGCCCTGCCGGGCTCGAATACGAGCTTGCCAGGCGTTTCGCCCACACCCTCGCCGCCAGAGCCGACTTCAGGGTCTACCCCACCCGGCGCGCCGCGCTGGAAGCACTGAAGAGAGGCGAAGTACAGATGGTGGCCGCTGCACGCCAGCCTTCCAGCCTGGACAGGAAGAGGTACCTCCTCTCCGCTCCCTGGTACAGCACGCCCCTGGTCTTCGCCAGCACCATGGGCAAACCGCCGCTGAAGAGTCTGACCAAGCCACCCGAGGAACCGGTAGCCGTCCCCTTTGGATCCCTGCAGCAGGAACTGCTGCAGTCGATGGCCCTCGCACTCCCCGTCGATGTGCTGGCAAACCACACCGAAGAAACCATCCTCGACGAAGTGAACAGGGGCGACCTGGCCCACACCCTGGTCAACCGGGCGCTGCTGCGGGCCTGGAAATCCTATTATCCTTTGCTGGTCGAAGGCAGGAAGCTCTCCGAACCCCGAGGATTTCACTGGTACTTTTCCAGGCTCCATGACACCAGCCTGGAGACCGCCGCGAACCGCTACCTGGAAAAGCAGGCAGCGAACGGCACACTGCCGAAACTGGTGCAGCGCTACATAACCGACCTGCCCAGGCGCAACTTCGTCACGCTCCGGGATTTCTGGAAACACGTGGAGGAACGGTTGCCCCGTTACGAAGAGCTGTTCCGTAAGGCGGAGAGGAACACCGGCATCAACTGGCGACTGCTCGCCGCCGTGGGATACCAGGAATCCCACTGGCAGCCCAGGGCTGTCTCGCCCACCGGGGTACGCGGTATCATGATGCTCACGCGGGATGCGGCCCGGAAGGAGAAGATCGGCAACCGCGCGGACCCGGCCCAGAGCATTGCCGGAGGCGCGCGCCATTTGCGCTGGATGGAGAAACGGATTCCCGCGCGCATCCGGGAACCCGACCGGCTTTGGCTGACGCTGGCTAGCTACAACATCGGCTACGGGCATCTCAAGGATGCCCGGGTGCTCACCCAGCGCGGCGGCGGCAATCCCGACCGCTGGGAAGACGTGAAGAAGTTTCTGCCGCTGTTGAGCAGGAAGAAATACTACAGCACCGTGAAGCACGGCAAGGCGCGTGGCGGCGAACCCGTCGTCTACGTGAAGAATATCCGTTACTTCTACCGCCTGCTGGTATGGTGGGACAACCGGCGCAATAGATTGGACTGCACCAGCGGTGGCTATCCCCGCCTGGCCCTGAAGAACGCACGCAGCAGTTCGCCGCAATCCCCTGCCAGCAACCCGCCTTCCACCGCCGTGAAGTGATTGAAGCGGCTGTCCGATGGCAGCAGGTCGAAGACACTGCCTGCCGCACCGGTACGTGGATCGGGAGCGCCGAAGACCACTTTGGATACACGGGCGTGGACAATGGCACCGGCGCACATGGGACAGGGCTCCAAGGTCACGTAAAGGGTGGTACCGGGCAGGCGGTAATTACCTTCGCGGCGACCGGCATCGCGCAGCGCCATGATCTCGGCATGGGCGCTGGAATCCCGCTCGCCGATGGGACGGTTCCAGCCCTCGCCGATGACCTCACCTTCGCGCACCAGCACGGCACCCACGGGCACCTCACCCTCGGCTTCGGCACGCTGCGCCAGCTCCAGGGCGCGTTTCATGAAAATTTCATGCGGCGACGACAATCCCGACTCTCCAATTCATCCCTTAGGTTACGGTAGAACCCCCCTGTGAATTCAGGCTGTCATTTCGACCAGAAGAGACAGACAATCGACCCTGCGGCCTAGTCTCCCGGGAAGCTGAAAAAGCGCACTTTCTCCTACCCCATGGCAATGGGTAAAGGGCGCCCCTCCTAGCCTCTCCCCGCAAGCGGGGAGAGGCCTTTTCAGAGGTTTTCCCAGACGCTTCAGGATGTCTCTTCCTGTGGCGGCTGCTAGTGTAGTGTATTAAATAGTATGAAGATTTGTAAGCGTTGTTCGCGCACGCCCAACTTTTAACAAAATCTCTTCCGTAGTTTTTGTCCAAACAAAAGGTTTTCCACTCTCATTGT
>QNZQ01000207.1 GCA_003972985.1 Gammaproteobacteria bacterium
GCCATCGCCGAAGTCGAGCCGCGGCTGGTGCTGGTGAACCCGTGAGTGATCAAACCCCCTCCTCCCGACGGAGACGTCCGTCCAGATATCCGTCCAGATAATCGTGAACCTGTTGCCAGACACGCTCGATGGCCTGGCGATCCGGTTCGAACTGCCCTGGCGGAAGGCAAGGGACATGAAAGATCCGCCCGTGCAATCTGCCGTTGGCGTCCCGCACCACCTTGAAGCGGAGGCTGTTGGGGAGTCGCCCCTGCTTCCATGGCTCCACGTTGTGATGGGTGACTGGATGGCTCAACCAATGACGTGATTCGGGGCGAGAGGCCTTCTTTCCACTACGGAACGCAAACTGGGTTCTGAGTCCGATCTTGATCTCCGCCAACTGCCTCATGAGCCGCCACCAGTCGTCGAAAGGGCCGATCCGCCAGATCAGGGGTACACCCTTTCCATCCTTGCCGATGGCATGGGGCCAGTCACGATCCAGACATTCTCGCCAGTCGCGCAGCGGATACTTGCCGTCCGGCAGGTCGCCCGCAAGGGAGACTGAGCCCCAACCATTGCGCGAGCGTCCGCCCAACGTGCCAAAGGCGTCGATCAAGAACAGCGCCCTGTCGAGCAAGACGGCGTCGGCTGTCGGGAAGGCCAGGCGCAGGGTGGCCTGTTCGCCTGCCTGGATGGCGGCGTTCGTCTTCAGGGCCGTCCGCCTTGACTGCCTGTCGTAAGTCAGCGGACCAAACCCGAGATAGAGGTCAGCCCCAACCGACCGGCCTACCTCCGGATGGCTCACTTTACCGATCTCATTCCATTCCGAACGCCTCAGCTTGCCGGTGCTCCATTTATCCAGCCGCAACCGTACGCGACTGCGATTGCCGCTGCCGTCGGCGGCAGTGCCGAACAGCGCCCCCTCCTGCTCACGCAGGCTCCGGTAGTCGTTTGAAAAACCATTGGCCTCCGCCCAGGCCACCCGCCACCACTCGCGCAGCAGGTGCTTGAAAGGTGGCGCGCGCCACTGGCCGTCCTGCTCGGCATTGCCGAGAAAGGCAGGTGTAACGAAGCGGATCGTGAACTGCCGGGTTTCCATCCGGCCTTGAAGCGATTTGGTCATGGCTTGGGCCGTCATGTCGGGGCCTCCTCCGGGTGTTCATTTTGTGCCTTGTGATCGCCGAGACCGGCTCCGGCAAGCCTGCCGAACCGCACCGCATCCCGCGGCAGCTTGAGGCTGTAGCGCCGCGGTCGGGCGCCGCCATCATCGATGTAATACGGTCGGGCTGCCTCCCCCAGGTGGTTCTTGAGGAGGCGATGCAGTTTGCTCTTGGTACTGGAGAAATACTCACCGTCCATGCCGTCGTGCAGGGCCTGTTCGGTGCGCTCGACGTCATCCAGTGCATTCCCCCGGATCGCGTGGTATTGCGCCAGAAAACGCTCCGCCCAGACCTTGTCGGGGGCGTACTTGCCCGGTGCGACCAAGGCGTCATCCCCTTGCATCAGGCGCTGCGCAAACAGGCTCAGCAGGGCCAGTTGCGCCGGCGGCAGTTCGATCAATGTGCCGCCGGCGAGAATGCGTTTGCCTTCGCGATCGATCACCAGCTCCGGCGGCTGCAGGGCACGTTGCGCGGCCGCCACCACCTCGGAGAAGGTCGCCCCACCCTGCCGCAGCCGGTCGTCCAGGCCATGCCGCAAGCTCACGAAGGGAATCTCGGCCAGCTCGACCTGTGCGTTCCGGGTGTCGACAAGCTTGTTGTCGCGAGTGGTGATGACCCGGGCATACGGGGTCGGGTAGAAGAAGTCCCAGCTCGATTCGTAGGGCTCGCTCACCAGCACGTGGGACAGGCGGTCCTGCGGGCGACCGAACAGGGAAAGCGCATACCCCAAGTAGAAGCCCATGGTCTTTCGTCCGCCCGCGATGGAGACATGCAGAGCAGCCTTCTCGTCGGCGGTGAGTTCCCGAACCTTTTCGGTGACCCGATCGGCCAGCCGCTCGTTGTCCGCCGGGGTGCGGATGTCGTCGAGCGCCTGCCCCTGCGTATCCACGATCGCCTGGATATGGTGGGCATCGAAACGGATGGGCGGCAGCCCGTAGTCGTCACAAAGGCGATGGAACCAGCCCGGATCTTCCGACAGCAAGGCCAGCTCGGCGCGTTGCTTTCCTTCGGCTGTGGTGAGCAGGTGGATCTCGGTTGGAAGGAAGGGGGGATCACGTCGCACAGCCAACGCATACAAGGTTTCGGTGACCACCTGGGGGCTCAGTCCGGTGACCGCCAGCAGAATCCGCCGGGAATATTGCTCAGGCCGCCTGCGCATCGGTTCGCTTTCCTTCATTCTCCATCGATACGGTACGGGGGGGCATCCGTGCGCTTGCCCTGGCCCCTTCCCGGACCGCCCCGTTGCGGAAAAGTATACCCGGCGGGCCCCATTCAGTGGACCTCCCGCAAGCTTGCCGCGACCAGGCGATACCGTCCCAGCCCCATGCTGGTGAACTTCCCCAAGTGCAGCCATTGGCCCAGCCACAGCAGGGGCCACCAGTCAGCGAATTGATCTCCGGACAAGGCTATCCGGCCCATCAAGCCACCAACCTGCATGCGCGTCTTCTGGCGCGAGGAATAACGTGACCAGTCCTGCCATACCAACTCGCTTTCGACATGCAGATCGGGATCCCGCGCCCTGTCCAGGAATGCCTTCTGTGGGCGCTCGCCAAGCAGTTCATAAACGCGATAGAGCAGGCTTTCGAACAGCATGGCCGGCACGAACTGATCCGGTCGCACGAAGTGCCCCCGCCGCTTGAAACGCCAGGGGGTTGCCCATTCCAGCACCACCCGACCGGGCCAGGGCGGCGGCTGAATTGCGGCAGGCACAGGCAGAGCAGTCAACACGTTTCCATCGTAGACCGAATGCCAGTTGTCTCCGCCCAAGGTGCCAAGCGCGGCCAGTTCATCGACATCGAATCCGACATTCTTCGGCCCAAGCCCCAAGCGACCACCGGCCTGGAAGGCCTGTACCAGGTAAGGCAGTTCCCGGTGGTAAGGCGACAGCAGGCTCATTTCAAAAGTGAAACACCCGCCCTTTGGATAAAGCCGTCTCCCGGACTTTAACACACTCAACACATACGGGACCCTCTCCGAGCCGCTGGTATGCAATGCGGGCTCGAACAGGCGGGTATAGACACAGGAAGCGGTCAGGGGGCAGTCAACGCAGGTTTTGCGGCGGGTTACGCAGGCAGTTCGCCGAAGGCCGTGTCCAAGCAACCCACGCAGGGCTGAACCGAGATACGGCGGGGCATCGAAGGGCTGGATGAAACACAGCGTCCAACGCAGCCGGTACAAGGCGGGAAAACGATCGAGTATTTCCAAGGGCCAATCCATTGCCTTATCCTGGGTTTTCCGCATCCTAGTGCCTATTCCGCTGAAGATGACCGCCGATTCC
>QNZQ01000087.1 GCA_003972985.1 Gammaproteobacteria bacterium
GACCATGGCGAACTGCCATTCGGCGGCTTTTTGCAGCCCAATCGACCGAATATCCCGCTTCAAGCCGGGAAACCTCACTACGCCAAGGTCTTGGATCAGGCTGGTTAAGGTGTGGCCGGGGGAGAGGCGATTTAGATGACGTCGTCCTGTGAATACCCGTCAGGAAGACAAAAATAATCAAATTATGATATAAAATATCAAAACTTGGTTAATAAAATCGAATGAGTCTCTCCCAACAGAAGCTGATCGGTGAATCGGCCGCCTTCCTGGAGACGCTGGAACATGTCTCCCAGGTGGCTCCTCTGGCAAAGCCGCTGCTGGTGGTAGGGGAGCGGGGCACGGGCAAGGAGCTGATCGTGGAACGGCTGCACTACTTGTCGCCCCGCTGGGAGCACGAGCTGGTGAAGATCAACTGTGCCACCCTGCCCGAGAGCCTGCTGGAGAGCGAGCTGTTCGGCCACGAACCGGGGGCCTTCACCGGCGCAACGCGCCGCCATGCAGGGCGCTTCGAACGGGCGCATGGCGGCACCCTGTTTCTCGACGAGATCCACGCCATGTCCCGGCGTCTCCAGGAGAAACTGCTGCGGGTGGTGGAGTACGGGGAATTCGAGCGGGTGGGTGGCAGCAGGCCCCTGCAGGTGGACGTGCGGGTGGTGGGCGCCACCAATGCCGATCTTCCCGCCCTGGCCCGTCGGGGAAGCTTCCGGGCCGACCTGCTCGACCGCTTGAGTTTCGACGTGATCACCCTGCCGCCGCTGAGGAGCCGCCGCGAGGATATTCCGCTGCTGGCGGAGTTCTTTGCCCTGGGCATGACCCGTGAGCTGGGGCGCTCCTATTTCGCGGGTTTTTCCGAAGCGGTGCTGGAGCAGCTGACAGCCCATTCCTGGCCGGGCAACGCGCGGGAGCTGAGGAACGTGGTGGAACGGGCGGTGTACAAGACGCCGCCGGAGGAGCCGGTGGTGCAACTGGAGCTGGATCCCTGGGATTCACCCTGGCGGCCGGGGGAACCGGTGGAACAGACAGGGCAGGCCGGCAAGGAAACGGCAGTGCCAACCTCCGGCGGGCCGGTGCCGCGCGATTTCAAGGCCCACCTGCGCCAAGTGGAAAGGGAGCTGCTGGAGAGGGCCCTGGCGGCGAACCGCTACCACCAGAAGCGCACGGCCGCGGCACTGGGGCTGTCCTACGCCCAGTTGAGGGGCTACCTGAAGAAACACGGGCTCAAGCCCTGAAACGGAAAAGCCCCGCGCGGGGCGGGGCTTGTCGGGGTGCCGATGGAGCGGTTTCTACTTGATCTTGCCTTCCTTGTACATCACGTGCTTGCGGGCCACGGGATCGTACTTCTTGATCTCCATCTTGCCGGTCTGGGTGCGCTTGTTCTTGGTCGTGGTGTAGAAATGACCGGTGCCAGCGCTGGAATTGAGGCGAATCTTCTCGCGAACTGCCTTTGCCATGATTCTCTCTCCTTAAACCTTTTCGCCACGCGCGCGCATTTCGGCGAGCACGGTGTCGATGCCTTTCTTGTCGATGGTGCGCATGCCGGCCGCGGAGACCCGCAGGCGCACCCAGCGCTGTTCGCTCTCCACCCAGAAACGGTGGTAGTGGAGATTGGGCAGAAAACGGCGGCGGGTCTTGCGGTGCGAGTGGGAGACGTTGTTCCCGGCGACCGGCCGCTTGCCTGTGACCTGGCACACTTTGGACATGATTCGTAAGCCTCGAAAAACGGTTTCATGGGCGCCCTGACCGGGGTCCGGGGCTGGAAAAGACGCGAATTTATACCAGAGGCGGCCCTGGATGGCAAATTTTTCCATCCATTTGGGTGTCGGCTTCCGCGCGCCGCCGTCCGCTTGTTGTATAGTCGACGGATGGCGGGAGAATCCACGGCACTGGCGGAATTCGTACTGGGGGTGCATTCGGGTACCTTGAGGCTCGAGGGCCTCGAAGCACTCCAGGCACACAGCTGCCACATGGCAGAGCAGTGCAGGCGGCGTCTCCTGATCTACAGCAACCGGCTCAACCCGCATCTCTACAACACGGGATGCTTCATCGAGGCGGTTCGCCAGCTGGTCATTCGTCATCCCAGCACCCAGGTGGAGATCCTGGTGGCCGATACCACGGCACTGGTGAAAGGTGGGCACCGGCTGCCACGGCTGGCCCAGGATCTCCCCAGCAGCATCACCATCCGCCGCCGCAACGAGGAGTACGAGAGTGACATGCGCAGTTTCCTGCTCGCCGACGAGGCGGGCTACCTGTTACGCAATCTCTGGCACGACATGAACAGCGTGCGAGGGGACTATGCTGCCCGCCCGGTGGTGCGCAACCTTGC
The DNA here is from genome assembly GCA_003972985.1 of Gammaproteobacteria bacterium. Lineage (GTDB taxonomy): Bacteria > Pseudomonadota > Gammaproteobacteria > Chromatiales > Chromatiaceae > Thiolapillus. The sequence goes on from QNZQ01000087.1 coordinate 2,324, forward strand.
GGACGAGTTCCAGCGCATCTGGGATCGGAGCGAGGCCGATCCAGGTTTGAGGCGCCTGAACCTATAAGAGCCCCCTTTCCGCCAGTGAGGCCGTTTCGCCACTTCCAACGACGATGTGATCCAGCACCCGCACGTCGATGAGTGCCAGGGCCTCTTTCAGGCGCTAGGTGATCTGCCGGTCCGCCTGGCTCGGTTCGGCCACGCCCGATGGGTGGTTGTGGGCGAAGATGAGGGCGGCGGCATTGTGGTGCAGGGCGCGTCGTACCACCTCCCGCGGATGCACGCTGGCGCCATCGATGGTGCCCTGGAACAGCTCTTCGAAAGCGATGACCCGGTGGCGGTTGTCCAGGAACAGGCAACCGAAGACTTCATGGGGATAGGCCTGCAGGCGCAGGCTCAGGTAATGCCGGGTCTGTTCCGGGGAGGTGAGCGCATCTTCCCGGGCCAGCGTTTCATTGAGACAGCGATGTGCCATCTCCAGGATGGCCTGGAGCTGGCTGTACTTTGCATCCCCGAGACCGGGCGCGGCACAGAACTCTCCGCGGCTGGCAGCCAGCAGCGGGCGCAATCCGCCGAAACGATGCAGCAGTTCCCGCGCGAGATCGAGTGCACTCTTGCCGGGAGTGCCGGTGCGCAGGAAGATCGCGAGCAGCTCGGCGTCGCTAAGGGCGGCGGGGCCCAGGTGTAGGAGTTTTTCCCGTGGGCGCTCCATAAGGGGCCAGTCGGTGATGGACATACTTCCTCCCTGAAGTCGTTGACCTCTCAAGAGGATAACAAATTTTGCCTGGTGATCATGATCGGCCACAGCAATAAATTCAGCTGCCAAAAGGAGGGCCTTTGCGTCCTTCGCGGGCTTGGCGAGGTTTTGGATAGCCAATCTATATTGTGGACTCTCGCAAAGCTCGCCAAGCCCGCGAAGTTTGTTGAATCCGTGGGGGGGCACCCAGGACCACGTCATCTAACTTGGGCGCGGCGGGCGCCTGCTCGGAAAACCACCGTGAATACATCCATGTAGGCTCTGCGTCGGCATCCCTGCCTCCAAAGTTTTCCGATCAGGCACCCGCCCCGCTTTTCAATAGCTTACG
>QNZQ01000114.1 GCA_003972985.1 Gammaproteobacteria bacterium
ACGTGGACGATGACTTGCCCTTGGGGCATATCAACCTCCACATCGGCGACTCGCCAAGGTGCCTGAATACCCAATATCCGGGTGTATAGATCAATGTCTCTCATGCTGCCCTACGCTAAACTACCCACTCGATCAGGGGAAGAGCCAAGTAGAGTATCAGTAATCCAGATCCTCCTCGGTAAACGGCCTTTCCGGCTTGTGGCCCAGAACCCGCTGGAGGATGTGGTTCATCGTATAGGTGTCGTTGTCGAAGCCGCCGTGGCTGGTGCTGCGGGTACGGGCGCCGCTGATGCCGTTGGAGTAGTGGATGAACGGCAGCTCGCCAACATGCTCGATGCCACGGGAGAATTTCTCCATGCCTAGCAATGGCCGTCCGATCTCGCCCTCGAAGGCGTTGGAGACCAGGTAGAGCAGCGACTTGCGGTAGATCTGCGCCACGTTGTCGTCCCGCTCCAGCTCATTGATGAGATTGTAGATGGTCATCTCCTCGAGGCGCAGCCTGGTTTCGCCGGCCAGCACCGGCAGGTAGTTCTCCGCGTACCACTCCACCGTGCAGGCAGGTGCCATGAGAGAGCAGCTGTCGATGCGGATCCGGCGCCGCCGCAGCGTGTCGAGCAATGCCCCCAGGGCCACGCCACCGGTACTGTGCCCCACCAGGTGCAATCCCATCTTCTTGTCCTTCTTCTTCAGGTTGGCGAGAAAACGGTCCAGGGCATCGGTGGCGGCACCCTCGCGCGCAAAAGCCTGGCAGGCGTCACGCTTCATCTCCTCCCAGAGCAGCGTTCCCGGATCACGCAACAGGCCCTCGATGAAACGGTCGATCCAGTCGCTCACCGCGCCCACGCGCCCGCTGGCGGCGGCCTCCTTGCGGCGGATCACGTCCAGCAGTTCTTCCACCAGGCCGGTGTCGTACATGACGTGAAAGGGATAGATCCGGTTGGCCTTGAACACGTCGCGCATGTGGTCGATGCGAACCGCGGAATCCTCCGGGGTGTTGAGGCCGCCGTGGACATAGATCAGCAGGTGGTCGTACTTCTCACTTGCAGCCACCAGCCGGGCGGTTTCCTCCACGTCGAAAGGCGTGCTCCAGTAACGCCCGGAACGCTTGTAGTGGCCATCGTCCACGTGCACGAAGTGGCCCGCAATGGCGGAACGGGGCACCTTGCGGACGTACTCGGTCTCCTCCTCCTGCCTGGTGGCGTTCTGCGGCCGCAGGCCGAAGATCTGGGGCGTGGGCAGCGCCAGCCGGAACACCCAGGCATCCCAGACGTTCTCGATCCAGTCCTCGTAGGTCCACAGCGCCAGCCCCTCGTCTCCCCAGCCGCTGCCCCAGGAGTTCTGCACCCAGAAACCCCGCTCGTCGTAGCCCGTCACCGCGAAGGAGTGTCCGCCGATAACCTCTCTTTCGTGCACGATGACGCCATCCTCGGGCTCGTTCCAGCCGCTGTGCACCTGTGCGGACACTACGATCACGCCGGTCTCGTTGAGCGCGGCATGGTAGTGGACGATATCGGGCTCGATGCGGTAGTAGGCACCGAGGGTATGGCTGCGCGCATTCTTGGCCCGGCGCACAGTCAGGTCTCCCTTGCGCGTCACCCGGTAGGGCCAGAAGGACTCTTCGCAAACACCCATGTTGGCCCAGCCCTTGATGGCACCCCGCAGGCTCGATCCATCGTATTCCTCCCCCGGCCACTCGTCGAAGCGCCTGGCCATCTCGTAGAGCATGCGCGGACTCACGCGAATGGGCTCACCCTCAAGCTGGTACTGGTAGTTGATGGCCGCCGCCAGAGCAAAACCGGTACAGGCCCCTTCGCTGTGCTGATTGAGGATCTTCTGGTCCCGCGGGGGTGCCACCGTCCTGCTCAGCTGGCGCAGGGTGGGCTTGTAGAACCAGTCCCGCAGGTCCGGGACATCGGCGGTGGCATTGGTCTTCCATCGAAACTTTGGCATGAGGACGATCCTTTGCATAGAGGTGAGGAGTGGACGGCTCTTCTCCTGCGTGATGGATCTTGATGTTATCCTACCTACCATAGATCCATAGGTGGAAACACGCTGTTCGTCAAGTATTCGGGAAAGACGTGAAACAAGATCACGCTGCGGAAAAAGCCGCCAACTACAACGCCGCCTGGGAATTCAGCAACTACCTGCTGGAAGTCGTTTCGAACATCCAACAATACACAGCCAGGCATTACGGAACCCATCCATGCGACTGAGCGATCAGCAGCTCGAAACCATTCGCAGTCTCGTCGCCCGAATGGTGCCAGCCGAAAGCCAATACGAACTCATCCTTTTCGGATCGCGCCTGAACGACCGTGCACGCGGTGGTGACGTGGACCTCTACCTGGAAACCACCGGCCTGGATGCAGCAGCACGCACCTCGCTGCAACATCGGCTGCGTCCGGCACTCGAGGAAGCACTCGATCTCCCGGCGGACCTGGTCATACAGGACCGGCAGGCACCGCACTCCCTGGTTTCCCGCATTGCCAGGAAGGAAGGGCGATCACTGCTACAGGCCAAGCCGTTTTCCGACCAGGCATCGAAATGAAAATCCCCCTCACCAACCCCCGCAGTTTCTGCGCCGGATGCGCTGTCGCTTATCCGGCCTACCTGCTACGATCAGAAATGCCGCATCTCCCTACACCTCCGTAGGTCGGCCTTCAGGCCGACAATACGAAACCGCATCGGGCGTTGCTCATCTCGCGCCAACCGCGAAATGGGTTTTGCTATCCTACTCCAGTGTACGGGTACCAAGAGGACCGCCATGAGTCTGCCCCAAAGAGACGAACAGCACCACACCTACGGGGAATACCTGCAATGGCCGGACGACCGGCGCTACGAACTCATCGACGGGGTGGCCTACGCCATGACTCCGGCGCCGACACGCCGGCATCAGGAGGTATTGCTGGAAATCGCCCGCCAAGTGGCCAACGCCTTGCTGCACCATGCGTGCAAGGCCTTCATTGCCCCTTTCGACGTGCGCCTGCCCAAAGGCGACGAAGCCGACGAACAGGTGGACACCGTGGTACAACCCGACCTGAGCGTGGTCTGCGACCCCGACAAGCTGGACGAACGCGGCTGCCGTGGGGCGCCCGACTGGGTGGTGGAGGTCCTCTCACCCGCCACCGCCAGCCACGACCACAAGCTCAAGCGCGCTGTCTATGAACGCGCCGGTGTGCCAGGGCTACGTCATCTAACTTGGGGCAGAGCGGGTACCTGCTCGGAAAACCGCCGTGAATACGTCCATGTAAGCTCTACGTCGGCATCCCTGCCTCCAAAGTTTTCCGAGCAGGTACCCGCCCCG
>QNZQ01000096.1 GCA_003972985.1 Gammaproteobacteria bacterium
GCATCAAGGCGATCAAGGTTCGGAGCCATGGCTTCCGCAACAAGGAGCGCTTTGCCAACGCCATTTACTTCCACCTTGGCGGACTCGATCTCTACCCAGAGGCCATCAGCCAGCAACTGTTACCCACCTGATTTGGTGAAGAGCCGAATTCTATATACTGGAAACGCACGAAGTCCGTGCAGTAACCGAGCAGGAGCAGGAAACGTGAAGAAGACAGCAGCAGTGGCCACTACCTTGCTGATCGCCGGCCTCGGCATGATGGGCAATGTACAGGCCGTGGACATGGGCAACATGATGAATCCATCCAAGTGGTTTGGCGGTGACAAGAACAGCGGCGACGATCGCTATGACGATCGGGATTACGACCGGGGGCCCCCGCCCGGTTACGGCCCGCCTCCCGGCCAGGGTTATCCTCCACCCCAGGGGCGCGGTTATCCCCCTGCACAGGGTCAGGGATACTATCCGCCGCCACAGGGACGCGGTTATCCTCCCCCCCAGGGACAGGGTTATGCGCCAGCGGGCGCCGGCTACGGACGCTCCGCGATGCCACAGAGCCCGGAAGCCTGTGCAGCACGCATCCGCGAACTCGAAGGGCGTATCCGGCAGCTCGAGGCGGCACAGCCAGCGGGCGCACAGCCACCGGCTCCCCCACCAGGGGCACAGCCCTACCGGCCGACGCGCTAACCGGCACAGGGGTTTCCCACACGAGCCATCCCCACGGGGATGGCTCGTTCAGTTCGGGCTTCCGGCAGGAAATCCAGGGGCGCATCTGCTATAGTTCGCGCCCTTTGTTTTTCGCACCACCTGGAAGTTCCCCCGCATGTTCGAACTCACCTGCCCCGGTAAGGCCTGTGTCAGGAATGACATCCTTTCCGGCCTCACCGTTGCGCTCGCACTGGTTCCCGAAGCCGTCGCCTTCGCCTTTGTCGCCGGCGTGGAACCTCTCGTCGGCCTCTACGCCGCCTTCATGATGGGAATCATCACCGCGGTGGTCGGCGGGCGGCCCGGGATGATCTCCGGCGCCACTGGAGCCATGGCGGTGGTGATGGTGGCCCTGGTGGCCGAGCACGGCGTGGAATATCTCTTCGCCGCCGTATTGCTGGCTGGATTGCTGCAGATCCTTGCCGGCGTATTGCGGCTGGGCAAGTTCATCCGCATCGTTCCCTACCCGGTGATGCTGGGCTTCGTCAACGGCCTGGCCATCGTCATCTTCCTGGCCCAGCTGCAGCACTTCCAGGTACCCGATGCCTCGGGCCAGAACCAGTGGATGAGCGGCACTCCCCTCTGGATCATGCTCGGCCTGGTGGCGTTGACCATGGCCATCATCCATTTCCTGCCCCGGTTCACGACGGCGGTACCCGCCTCCCTGGCGGCGATCGTGACGGTCACCCTGCTGGTGCTCGGGCTGGACCTGGATACCCGTACCGTGCAGGGCGTCCTGGCCGACATGAGCGGCAATCCCGATGCCTCCATCGCCGGGGGGCTGCCCGCCTTCCACCTGCCGCAGATCTCCTGGGACCTGGAGACGCTGAAGATCATCTTCCCCTACTCGCTGATCCTCGCCGGCGTGGGCCTCATCGAGTCGCTCCTTACGCTCACCCTCATCGACGAACTCACGGAGACCCGCGGGCGCGGCAACCGCGAATGTATCGGTCAGGGCGTGGGCAACACGGTGAACGGGCTGTTCGGCGGCATGGGCGGCTGCGCCATGATCGGCCAGAGCCTGATCAACATCAATTCGGGTGGGCGCGGGCGCCTCTCCGGCATCGCGGCAGCCCTGTTCCTGCTCGCCTTCATTCTCTTCGCCTCGGGGCTCATCGAGCAGATACCCATCGCGGCGCTGGTGGGCGTGATGTTCATCGTCGTGATCGGCACCTTCGAGTGGGCCAGTTTCCGCCTGCTGGGACGCATCCCCCTGGCCGACACCTTCGTCGGCATCCTCGTGGCCGCGGTGACCGTCTATGCCGACCTGGCCATTGCCGTCATTGTGGGCGTGATCGTCTCTGCCCTGGTCTTTTCCTGGAAGCACGCCAGGCACATCGCCGCCGAGTCCTTCATCGACGGAAAGGGGGCCAAGGTGTACCGGCTGCATGGGCCGCTGTTCTTCGGCTCTGCCAAGAATTTCGGCGATCTCTTCGATCCCCGGGAGGACCCGGACGAGGTGATCATCGACTTCGCCGATGCGCGGGTGGTGGATCATTCGGGGCTGGAGGCCATCGACAGCCTGGCGGAGCGCTACCTGCGAGCCGGCAAGGAACTGCACCTGCGCCACCTCAGCCCCGAGTGCCGTGATCTTCTGGACAAGGCCGGCAGCCTGGTGGAAGTCAACCGCGAAGAGGATCCACGCTACCACGTCGCCGACGACCGGCTCGCCTGACCCTGCTCACATCAGCGGCTCACCCGCCGGGACATGCACTTCGGAAGCTTCCGGGTTGAGGGCCCGCTCCACCAGGATGTGCGCCACCTCCTGCTTGCTGTCCACGATGTTTGAGATTTCCAGGTCGGCGAGCAGCGCCTTCTCCTCCAGCGTCATGATCTTGACCACGAGCACCGCATCGGGATTGACCGTAAGCACCGTCTCGCAGACGAGGCGCTTCTTCTCCGGGTTGTCCAGGGTAACGATGACGGCCTGGGCATTTTCTAGCGAAAGCGCTTCGGCCACCGGTTTCTTCGACAGGTCACCCAGGTAGATGGGCTCTCCCCGGTCGAGTCCTTCCTTCACGTGCTTGAGGGAGTTGTCGATGATGACGTAGTCCAGCCCTCGTGTGCGCAGGTCGCGTGCCACGATCTTGCCCACCACGCTGTAGCCGCAGACGATAACGTGGTTGCTGCGCTCGGAGAGCGGTGTGAGATCCTCGTGCGGTTCCTCCTGGCAGCAGAGCCTGCTCACCGCCGGGTGGACCCGTTGGAGGTAGAAGGGCGTGATGACCATGGAGAGCACCACCATCATGATCAGCATCTGTTCCAGCTGGGGATCGAGCAGCTTACCGCTGGTGGCCAGGGCAAAGATGGCAAAGGAGAACTCTCCCATCTGCGCCAGCGACAGTGCTGTCTCCAGCGCAACCGCCTTGTGCGTGCTCATGCGCACAATGAGAAAGATGATCGCGCTCTTGAGCAGCATCACCAGCACCAGCAGCAGCACGATCATGCGCTGCCCGCCATGGAGAGCGAAGCGAAGGCGGGTAGTCCCCGGTAGCCGCGAGGCGACACGGGATACCCGACGTGCCGAAGGCGCCAAAGGGGATCCCAAGGGAGCATCCGAACGCGGCGTCCAGTCATATGGGAGACCGGTG
>QNZQ01000217.1 GCA_003972985.1 Gammaproteobacteria bacterium
AAACGGAAACTCCCGGGGATGAACCAGCCATGTGTGCCATCATGAGAACAGATGCCGTTGGGTTCCACATGGGTGCGAACAGGTGCATAGGACTTATAGTTGCTTTTCAGTCTCGACTCGCCACGATGCTCTTCGATCCAGTTCGCTGGGTAGTTATCCAGGTCGGCATCGTCCCATCGTTGTTCGGGGTCGAAGTAGAAGAAGCCGAAATCGGCACTCTCCTCGTCATGACTTCGCTCACCAATATCGCGAGGAGCCAGCCTCTGACCTTCCGGCGTGTCTTGCCTCCAGACCGGATAGTACTCCTGTCCGCACTGGCGGCAGAAATGAACCGAATAGAAGCGCTTGTTCCTGTCGCCGGGCAGGAACTGTTGGCCACTGAGGTCCAGGATTCTCTGGCCTTCGGGCTCCAATGTGGAATAGAGCGTGTTTGCACCAGAAATGAACTGGTGAAGCCGAAAGGCGAACAACGGCTTACCATGCCGATCATGGGAACGATAGACGGTAAGCAATAGCTCCTGCAGATAGCGCTCGCATCGCCCTTTGGATTGACCACTGGCTTGTGCAAGGTGATTGGCGGCGTCCGCCAATGTAATGGGACGGGCTCGGACCCAGCGATCCTCCTCGCGCGCCAACCCCAGGATCCGTTCGACCCAGCCGACTACCGGATGTGTTCGCAATACCTCAACATCAGTCGTCTGCGGCACACCCTGTTCGATCGCCTCTGACAGGCTCTCTTTCGTGCACTCCACCTCGTCGGAGGTTTGCCGCTGGAGCGTCTCGGTAATAATGTGTTCCGGATCGACCGTCGCGCCAAACAAGCGACTGGCCACATGAGCCACCGCCTCGTTTCTGGCTGCCAAGGCTCCCTCCGTGGCCATGGTGGCCGAGGTACCGATGCACTGGACATCGGGATTGAGCGCTTCGCGCACCCGGCGCACCAGCATTGCCACATCCGCCCCTTGCCGACCCCGGTAGGTATGCATCTCATCAAGAACCAGGAATTGGAGCCCCTGTGCTGCGTCGATCACCTTCCTGTCGAGCTCGTTCTGCCGGGTCATTAGCAATTCGAGCATCATGAAGTTGGTCAGGATGATGTCAGGCGGTGATGCAGCAATGGCACGCCGCTTGTCCTCGTTTTCTTGCCCGGTATAACGGGCGTAGGTCACCGGCTTGTGCTCGCCGAAGACCCCCAGGAACTTGTCCAACTCCTCGTGCTGGCTGTTCACCAGTGCGTTCATGGGGTAGATGATGATCGCCTTGATCGCAGGTGACGGATCAGTCTCCTTCTCCCTCAACACGCGATCGACAATCGGCAGGATGTAGCTGAGCGATTTGCCTGAGCCTGTGCCGGTGGTCAGCACATAGCTGTTCCCGTTTTGGGCAATCTCTATCGCTTCTTCCTGGTGCCGAAACAATCTTGCCGAGACGCCGGGATTTCCCCCTTTCCGTCCGAAGCGAAAAATCTCCTCGCATTTGGGATGCAGCTTTGCGCTGGCGACCAGTTCCTCTACCGTCGAGCCGGAGACGTAGGCGGGGTTGATCTGGATGAGGGGCGCTGGCCAGTAGCGACCTGATTCATAGCTCTCCGAAACAAAGGACTTGATGTCCTGCGCTTGAGGCCTTGCAAAGCTGGTGCTGAATTTACGATAGTCGGAAACGACCGCGTCGCGGTACTTGAATACGTCCATGAAGGTCCTCTCGGCTTCTTTTGGCTCCATAGACAAGCAGGTATGGGTGTAAATTCACGAATTCAGGATCCTGTCTACCCCACCGGCTTGAACACCATCCAGTAGATATTGACCAGCGGCAAGAGCGTGGCTAGTGTCCCGAACAGGTACCAGATGCTACTTAGCCGCCAGTAGGCCTCGGGAATCTCCGAACTGTCGGCAAAGGTCTTCGCCATGCATGCCTGCCTGAACTGCACCGAAATCAGCACCGTCACCCAGATTACCCCGGAGACCATGAAGAGCCAGTACCCCCAGGCAAGCCACTTGATCGAAAGGTAGTCCATATCGTGCAGGATCGCATTGCCGAGGCCCGTTCCGAGGACCAGCAGAACACCACCCAGCGTGAACACGTAATCCGTCAGCGTCACCTGTCGCTGGGCAAAGGCAACGATCGTCGGGTTGCGTGTGCGATCGGCCATGAACTTCCACCATCCAGTCACGATGATGTTCCCCAGAAAAAGGACGACACCGAGAATATGCAGACTTTTCAGCAAAAGGTATGTATCCATCATCTCCTCCATGGTTGTGTCTCTGGCCCTCACCTGGGCGCTTGTCTTCTTACCAGTTGCAGAAAGTTGTACATTATACCCATCTCTGACCCCAAAACCGGACAGTTCTATTTGGGCTCCCAGGACGACATCATCTAAATCGCCTCTCCCCCGGCCACACCTTAAGAGCCTGTCGGAGAGCTATGCTAATTTCTGGTGTACGGGCTGACGGAAGAAGCGGAGTACCCTGTTGATTGGTCTTGGCAGATCAACAACCAACAGGAGACGTACACCGCCATGAACGAGAGTAACGTTGTCGAGCTGAAAGCACCAGCTGAAGACGCGCTGGGAGAGCTGCTGAAGGAAGGAGCCAGGCAGCTGCTGGCACAGGCCATTGAGGCGGAAGTGGCTGAGTTGCTGATTCAGTATGCCGATCAGACCGTGAACGGGAAGCGGGCGGTGGTCCGCAATGGATACCTGCCGGAACGCAGTATCCAGACCGGGCTGGGTGAGGTACCGGTCAAGGCGCCAAAGGTCCGAGACCGTTCTGGCGGTGGCATCAAGTTCAACAGCAAGCGGGTGCCGAGTGCGGAGCGCATCCTGGCCGTAGGCACTTGCCCTGCCCCGGCACTGGCCTATATGGTGGATGGTTCATAACCATTGCATATAGAGCCGGCGTTTGAGTGGAGGCACATTGCCTGCGGGCTGCTCTGGAATGGTTCTTCTGCTTTCCATAAAGCCGTGAATATCGGCATAATGGAAAGCATGAAGACCATAATGGAACGTGAGTCCGAGGTGCTGGAAACGCTGGGGCGGCCGCTGCCCGCCATGGAGAGCGAAGCGAAGGCGGGTAGTCCCCGGTAGCCGCGAGGCGACACGGGATACCCGACGTGCCGAAGGCGCCAAAGGGGATCCCAAGGGAGCATCCGAACGCGGCGTCCAGTCATTTGGGCGACCGGGGGGTAGCCGCAACGAGCTTGCGATGTTGTGGCGTAACGCCGGGTGACCAGGACGGCCGGGGCACCAATGAGTTGTCGAAGATCGAGTCGATTTTGGG
>QNZQ01000165.1 GCA_003972985.1 Gammaproteobacteria bacterium
ACCATGGCGAACTGCCATTCGGCGGCTTTTTGCAGCCCAATCGACCGAATATCCCGCTTCAAGCCGGGAAACCTCACTACGCCAAGGTCTTGGATCAGGCTGGTTAAGGTGTGGCCGGGGGAGAGGCGATTTAGATGACGTCGTCCTGGGCCAGCTGCCGCCCGGCATCGCGCCGGTCGGCAAAGGCGCTACCGTACATGGTTATTCGCCCGGGGCAGGCAGTGCCAGATCGTCCTTCAGCACGATGATCTGCTTGTGATCGTCGGCGTCCACCACTTCCATGCTGTGCAGGCCGTCCACGCCGAAGTCCACCCATACCTCCTTGGGCTTGTGGATCATGTGCTCGATGCGGTCGGAAAAGACGCTCAGAACATCGTCCTTGGGGTCGTAGCTGATGCCGGTGAAGGGAATCCACTCGGCTTCCACCTCGTCACCGAGGTCGAGGCCCGCCACTTCGATCTCCACCTGCTTGGCACCCACGCCCTTCGAGACCCGGTCGAAGAACTCTTTCCACTGTGCAGCATCCAGTTTTTCCAAAGCCATGGTCGATTACCTCTTGGTTTATTGCGTTGTTGTGCGGATTGACTGATCTGGTAGATGGTGACGTTCCGGTGGATTTCAATGACGAGGCACCAGGGAGAGCGCCTGCTCCAGCACCTCCGGCCCGGCACCGGGCAGATGGGCATTTTCCGACAGGTGGCGCCGCCAGCGTTTCGCCCCCGGCTGGCCATGAAAGAGGCCGAGGAGATGGCGGGTGATGCGCTTGAGCGGAACGCCCCTGGCGCACTCGCGTTCCACCAGCGGCATCAGCCGCTCGATCACCTGGTGCCGGCTGCCCGGATGTGCAGTGGAACCGAACAGGCGCCGGTCCACCTCCGCCAGTATCCAAGGGTTGTGGTAGGCCTCGCGGCCGATCATGACGCCGTCCACCTGCTGCAGCTGTTTCCCGGCCTGATCCAGGTTCAGCACCCCGCCGTTGAGCACAAACTCCAGGTGCGGGAAGTCCCTTTTGAGGCGGTAGACGCTTTCGTAGCGCAGGGGCGGAACTTCCCGGTTTTCCCTGGGGCTCAGCCCCTGCAGCCAGGCCTTGCGCGCATGCACGATGAAGGTACGGCACCCGGCTTCGGCGAGGGTTTCCACAAAACGGGCCAGCCGCTGGTAGCCGTCCAGCTCGTCGATGCCGATGCGGTGCTTGGCGGTCACGGGCAGGGAGACGCTCTCCCGCATGGCGGCGATGCACTCGGCCACCAGGGCGGGTTCCGCCATGAGGCAGGCGCCGAAGCGGCCCGACTGGACGCGGTCGGAGGGACAGCCGAGGTTAAGGTTGATCTCGTCGTAGCCCCACTGCTGGCCCAGGCGTGCACACTGTGCCAGCTCCTCGGGATTGCTGCCGCCGAGCTGCAGCGCCACGGGATGCTCTTCCTCGAAGAAGTCCAGAAACCGGGCGGTATCGCCGTGCAGCAGCGCGCCGGTGGTGACCATCTCGGTATAGAGCTGCGTATGGCGACTGATGAGGCGGTGGAAGTAGCGGCAGTACCGGTCGGACCAGTCCAGCATGGGCGCGACGCAGAGCCGGTGAGAGAGCTGATTCATAAAATTATTTTATCGGCAAGTGCAGGAGGATGCACTGCTTCCCATCGGATGAGGACGCTGCCCGGTGAATTTCGGGGAATGGTGCGCAGTTCACATTACGGGGACCGAAAGGCTGCTATTTCTCTGTTGCAAAGGGATTTGCATGAACGCCTGGAGCGCGGTCGGGTCAGAATCCGCAGACATGCTGCCCTTGTTTGCGATCTCCAGGGATTCACATGAGCATCCGAAATCGAATACTGGTCTTCGCCATCCTGGTTACCCTGGTACCTTCGCTGGGGCTGGGATGGCTCTATTTCTCCCAGGCCGAGAAGGCGGTGCGGGAGAGCGCCCGCCAGGAACTGGCAACCACCGCGGCGCACGTGGAGCGGGAGTTGCAGCTGTGGCTCAAGGAGCGTTTCTACGAGATCCGCGTGTTTTCCAGTTCCTACCTGCTGACCGGGGCACTGGAAACGCTGCACCGTGAAGAGGGGTCCAGGGGCGCACTCGCGAACATCCACGATTACCTCTCCCTGATCCGGGATCAGTACGGTATCTACACGGCTTTCCAGCTCTTCGACGAAGGGGGAGAGCCCATCCTGCAGGATCCCGCCGATGGCCACTCCTGGCAGCTGCCGGCCAACTGGCGGCAGCAGCTGGGGAGGCAGAAGGGGTTTACCGGTGAGTTTTCCCGCAAGGGAGAGAACAACATCCGCCTGCTGCTGGGCGTACCCATCACATCCAGGGAAGGATTGCTCCAGGGTCTCCTGGCCGCATCCGTGGAGAGCAGTGCGCTGGCGACACTCTTCACCAGTCCCGTGGTGGAGAAGGGGAAGCCGGTTTCCACGCTGCTGCTGGTGAACCGGCAGGGCAGGGTGCTTTTCGAGAGCGGACCGCCCGGCCTGTCCCGGGAAACACTTCCGCAGGCCGACGAGCTGTTTCGAGGCGCCAGTGAGCTGATGGAGTACCCGTCCGGGCAGCGGGGCCGGGTGCTGGCGATGCTCAAGCCGGTGCAGGGGCATCCTTGGGGCATCGTCGTCGAGATGGACCGCAAGGCACTGTTCGCCAACCTGGAGTCGGTGCGTAATTCCGCCATCCTCCTGGTGCTGGGAATGGTGGCGCTCATCGGTTTCTTTGCCTGGCTGCTGGCGCGCGGCATCCTCAACCCACTGCGAGAGCTGACGCAGGCAGCGCAACGGGTCGCAGAAGGGGATTTCGACGTCTCGGTGCAGGTGCGTCGCTCGGATGAACTCGGTTTCGCCACCGTGGTGTTCAACGACATGGTGATGCAGCTGCGCCAGAGCCGTGAGCGGCTGGAACTGCTCACCACCACCGATTCCCTTACCGGCCTGCTGAACCGGAAAGGCATCACCGAGGGGTTTTCCACTTTCCTGGTCCGCTACCGGCGGCACCAGCGTGTGTGTTTTGTCTTTCTGTTGTTAGAGATGTATGTCTGGAAGTGTTGGTCTGATCTTAGCAATGTTTTCAACTGGGATGTACTTTGAGTCTTTGTAGAATTAAGTGCCTGAGCATAATCATCAAACTTGATAAGACTGTTACTAGTGTTAGTACTAGTAGTGTTAGTCTGACAATCCATGGTGAATACAGTGGAACCTCTGAATTGTCTGATGAAAGACTAGAAACCACAACTCTTTTAGTTGAGAGAGAGATGGGGAAATTGAGAGTTTTAT
>QNZQ01000203.1 GCA_003972985.1 Gammaproteobacteria bacterium
GCAAGCTCGTTGCGGCTACACACCGGGCTCCCATATGACTGGACGCCGCGTTCGGATGCTCCCTTGGGATCCCCTTTGGCGCCTTCGGCACGTCGGGTATCCCGTGTCGCCTCGCGGCTACCGGGGACTACCCGCCTTCGCTTCGCTCTCCATGGCGGGCAGCGTTTGAAGCCGATCTTGAACAAGCTGTCCGCGTACCAAGGCCAGCTTTTGTGTTGGGCTTTTCTGCAGTTGCCAAGGGCAAGGATGTTGTCCTTGTCTGCGGCGTTCGATTGCAGCATCGTTAGTAGCAATGCAGGCACCAGAATCAGCGCAAGGCGTCGTTTCTTTATATTCATGAGGGCACCTCTTCGATTTCCCGCGTACCTTTGCATTTTGGAAATTTGGAGCACCCCCAGAATTTTCCCGAGCGCCCGCCCTTGCGCGGCAACATGGGAGCGCCGCACTTGGGGCACTCTGGCGCGTCCTCTGGGGGAGTTGCTTTTGTCTTGCGTGTCCCATCGGGTTGCAGCACTACCTTGCAGCCTGGATAACCGGAACACCCCCAGAAGTGACCATAGCGACCCTTGCGCCACGACATGGTCTTTCCACATTTCGGGCAATCTGGCGGGCCAATAGGGGGCGCTTCTTCCGGTTGCGTGTCTTTACGCCCCATGTCTTTCATGGTATCTGGCGCGATTTTCCCGATCAGGTCGATCTGCTTGCGAACATAATTGACCACCTGCTTCAACGCTTCGTCTGGCTTGCGTTTGCCGACAGCGATATCGTTCAGCAGGTCTTCCCAGACCGCGGTCACCCCGGGATTCTTGAGGGGGGCGGGGATGGCCTCGATGAACCGGCGCCCAAGCTCTGTGGAGCGAATCTGCTTCGTCTTGCCGGATTTACGGACCTCCAGATACCCCCGCTTTTTGAGTGTTTCCAGAATGCCGGGACGGGAGGATTCCTCTCCGATTCCCGAGGTGTCCTTGAGGATCTTCTTGAGCCTGGGGTCATCCACATATTTCCGCACGTTCACCATGTCGGCGACCAGCGTACCCTCGGTGTAGGGTTTCGGGGGCTTTGTCTGCTTCGTTTCCGCTTTCGCATGGCGAACAGTTCCTGGATCCCCGTCCTGTACTGGGGGGAGGCGCGATTCCTTCTGCTTGTCTTCGTCGTTCTCCGCTTCCCCGTTTTGTGAAAACAGGGATTTCCATCCGGGTGCCACGGTCACTCTGCCCGTGGCGATCAGCCAAATTCCGTTGGCGTCGAGCATCAGCCGAGTAGCATCATACTCGTGATCTGGCAAGAATTGGATGGCATATCGAAGCGCAATCATCCGATATACCTTCTCATCCAGTCCGGCCAGGCCAGTGGGCGGCTCGCCCGTCGGGATGATCGCGTGGTGATCGTGCTCGTTGGTCTTGGTGGTGTTGAAAACCTGTTTGCGGAAGAACCTTGGCTGGATTTCCTTGGGGGTCACGCCGGACTTGGAGAGTGCGCCGAGAATGAAGGCGGCCTCTTTTTGTTGCGCCTCTGGCAGCGTGCGGCAGTCCGTGCGCGGATAGGTGATGAGTTTTGCCTCATACAGCTTTTGGGCGATATCCAGCGTTTCCTTCAGGCTCAGGCTGTACTTGCGGCTGCACTCCTGCTGGAGCACGTTGAGTGAGTAGGGCAGTGGGGGCGCTTGTCTTTTCCGCTCCGTCTTCGCACGGATCGGTCCCTGCGCGCCCTGAACGCGGGAGAGCACCTTGTCGGCGTCTTCCTGGGTCCACAACCTCTTTTCTTCGTCCTTCGGCGCGTAGCGCATGATCACATTGCCACGCGGCGTCTCTACCTCTGCAGCCACCTCGAAATAGGTTCGCGGCTGGAAGTCCTCGATTTCCAGATCGCGCCGAACAACCATCGCCAGGGTGGGGGTCTGCACCCGACCGACCGACAGCACGACCCCGCGTGGTGCTAGAGCGATGCTTGCGGCCCGGCTCAGGTTCATGCCCACCAGCCAATCCGAACGCTGACGCACCTGGGCGGCCCAGTGCAACCCGTTCTTTTCGCGAGCGTCAAACAGGTTGTCCCAGGCCCGCTGCAGGCTGGCCGCGTCCAGTGAAGAGGACCACAATCGTTTGGCTGGGCCGCGATAGCCCAGGTAGGAAAGCGTTTCCCGGGCGATCAACTCACCCTCCCGCCCCGCATCCGTGGCGATCACTACTTCACGGGCCTGTTTGAGCAACTTGCGGATGACGCCGAGCTGCTTTTTCTTGCCGTCTTTTGGCTCCAGCAGCCATTGTGTCGGCACAATGGGCAGATGTTCCCAACGCCACTGTTTGTAGACGGCGTCATACCGCTCGGGGGGCGCGGTCTCCAACAAGTGACCAATCACCCAGGTCAGCGTGCCCTGCGTTGTCTCTATGAAGCCGTCTCCGGAGCGCACTCGTCCCAGAACAACAGCAAGATCCCTAGCTTGGGACGGTTTTTCGCAGATAACCAACCGCACTATTTAGCACTATTTATAAGTAAATCCTAAAATGGGATGTCATCATCGAAATCGTCATTGCCCACGGGAGCCGCAGGGTCCTGTGAGGACTGCTGGGCGGAAGACTGTTGCTGGTGGGCGAAGGGCGCATCACCGCCGCTGCGACTGTCCAGCATTTGCATCTCGTTGGCGACAATCTCCGTGGTCCATCGGTCCTGGCCATCCTGCCCCTGCCACTTGCGGGTTCGAAGGCTGCCCTCGATGTAGACCTTTGAGCCCTTCTTCAGGTATTCGCCGGCGATTTCGGCCAAACGGTTGAAGAAGACTATCCGGTGCCACTCGGTGCGTTCTTGTGTCTCGCCGGTGTTTTTGTCCTTCCAGGATTCCGATGTGGCCAGGGTGATGTTGGTTACGGCGCTGCCGCTGGTCGTGTAACGGACTTCCGGGTCCTTCCCCAGGTTGCCGATGAGTATGACCTTGTTGATGCCTCGTGCCATCTTGAGTTACCTCGCTATTTACACTTTTTTTCGTAAATCACTTTTGTTTCTCCATCCTTGGATTCAACTCGTAAGTGCAACTCGATCTAGAGCGGGAGAGTAAGCCGCGGTAGCATCACGGCTTACTCAATCCACTAAGAGAGAGGAGCACGATGAGAGGCTACACGCAGCTTACCCGAGATGAACGATACCAGATCTATGCGCTGAGGAAAGCGGGTCATAGCCAGAGAGTTTTGCGCTGTAGCGTTTCCGAAGGTGTGACGAGGCCGGCAATGCCACGATCACGAA
>QNZQ01000010.1 GCA_003972985.1 Gammaproteobacteria bacterium
CCCATATGACTGGACGCCGCGTTCGGATGCTCCCTTGGAATCCCCTTTGGCGCCTTCGGCACGTCGGGTATCCCGTGTCGCCTCGCGGCTACCGGGGACTACCCGCCTTCGCTTCGCTCTCCATGGCGGGCAGCGGTAGCGCTCCTGGAGAAAGGCGCCGAGGAAAATCGCCAGTTCCCCCAGGCGCTGCAGCAGCTGGCAGCGCTGCCGGTCGGAAGGGGCGGAGAGTGCCTCGCCGTAGATCAGCGCCAGGGGACGCACGCCGTACTGCCCGTCGAAATAGTCGAAGAGGTGCTCGCTGCGGCTGAAGCGCCCGAGCATGTCGCACAGGTACCAGATGGTCTCTTCCCGGGGCGGCGGCTCCAGGCCGAGCTCGGCGATCTCGCGATGCAGACGCTTGCGGAAGAACTCCAGCAGGGAATGGGCAGGACGAACCTGATCGAAAGTCATGCACTCACCTCACATGAAATTTCCAATCGCTGTTCGAAAACCTTACCCCGATTTGATATCCCAAACCCCCGATTGGTTCAAGCAGGAGAGCGGATTCAAGCGGATTTCGCGGACGTCTTCCCGAAACGGCGCAGTGACTTGCGCGTGAGATGACTCAGGAGTAGCCCCGGCGGCATGCGGATCCAGTGGGAGCGGACGTAGAGCAGCCACTGCCGGAAAGCCGGCGGCGATTCACCCGGAAGGCGCGGACGCAGCACTTCGCGTATGAGGTGGGCCATGAGCTTCTGCCCGGTCCTGTTGGGAAGGTCGAAGTTGCGCCGGTCACGCAACATGGGCGCCAGCGGCGTGTGCAGCAGCTCCCGGGCTGTATCCAGCGCGTAGAAGAGCGGCCGGGAGAGATTGAGCTCGTGGGAGCGGGCCAGGAGCGCTTGAGGAAAATCCGCCTCGGTGCGGCAGAAATGGTTGTAGAGCTGGTGGATGTCGAACAGGTCCCGCAGCCCACCGCGCAGCTCGTCGCTCACCAGCAGGTGCGCCGCACTGTGCAGCAGCATGTCCGCCGGCGCGAGCACCCGCAGCCCCTTCTCCTCCAGGGGACGCGCCTGTTCCCAGAGCTTCTCCGCCGGTACCCGGTAACGCCCGGTGAGCGCCAGCAGGTTGTGGTGGATGTCCACCTCCACCCCGCGAAACCGGTGCTTCAGGGGCGGGATCTCGTGCATCCACTCGCGGTAGTAGCGCTGGTCGTAGTCCTCTTCCGTGTCGCTTTCCCATCCCGCTTCGTTCAGTGTCTTTTCGACCAGCGGGAGGTCTTCTCGACGCACCAGGAGATCGAGATCGGAGAGCGACCGGCCCTGCGAACAGGGAAGCCCAGCTTCCAGGTAGGCCGCCCCTTTGAGCAGCACCAGGGGCGCCTCCACGCCCCTGAGTACCTTGCGCACATCCATGAGCTCCCGCCGGATCTGCAGCTGCAGGTATTGCACATGGGCCAGGGCCCCACGGATATTGTCCCTTGCCCGCTGCGGTGCCGACTCCCAGGCACCCTGTTCCCCGAGCAGGAATTCCAGGCGTGCGATCAGGCGGTTCGCCCGTGCCATGCGCAGCAACAGGTCCCAATCGTCTTCAGCAAGCGAGGCCAGCCGCGCAGGGTCGCGCAGCACCTCGAGCAGGACATTGGACGGGATCATCCGGCCAGCTGATCCATCACCTGGATGGCCTCGTCGAGATCACTGTACTGGAAGCTGTAACAATCGCATTTCCTGACCATGGCCGTGAGTGCCCGGTACGAGGTTTCGCCCAGAAGACGATAGTTGAATGAATTGTTGGAGAGGCGCACGAAAGCTTGGCTTCTGGGTATGGGTTGAAGTTTCGTTTCACTCCTCGACAGGAAACGGGGGAAGAGAATCCAGGCAGGCTTCGCTCCCTCGTGTTGCCGCTCGACACTTTCAGTGGTTGGCGCCACGTGTACCACATCACCCTTGCGCGTCTTTGGAAACAACGGCCCCATCACCGCTTCTGATGAGAACTCACGAATCACCTCGATGGATTCGTTCTTGAGCGGAATCACTCGTGGCAAAGGCAGCAGTTCGCCGCTTTGTGGCTGAAGAATGCCGAATTCATCAGAAAACAACCGCCAACCACGCAGCATGAGTGCCGCGCAGAGGGTGCTTTTACCCGATCCTGGCATGGCCGGCAGAACCAGCGCCCGCCCGTTCTTTTCCAGCACGGCAGAGTGGAGAAAACAGTACTGGTGGGCGCGGGTGGCAATGGAATAATTGAGGCCCCACTCGAACAGGGGAAAGGCATGGCTCAATGGAAAGGGCTCGAACCCATCGAGGCGAAAGATCACCTGGGGTCGCCACCAACGCCGGACAGTAGCTGGTGTGGTCATCCCGATATGGAAATCGAAGATGCCGCCAGGCCCGTCGAGTTCAATATCCGCATAGAGCAGACGAAAGACCTCCAGAAGCCCTGGAAGCTGCGACTTCAGCCGGATTCGGAAGGGACCCGCCTGAAAACCCAATCCCTCCGATGAAGCAACCTCCAGCAATCTACTGGCGGGAAGTTCGTCAAGCCTCACCGGGAGGCTTTCTCCACCAGGGACAACCTGTATAGATTTTCAAGGACGGTAGTCACCTTGGCAGACCATTCGGGTGTTTCTTCCACTTCACAACGAACCGCCAGTTCATTCGCGAGCTCACTGGTTGTCATGGAAGTCTCTCCGAGAAGATGGACGATTTCGGCGGGCAATGCATTCAGGATGTGCGTTTCGCCGGTTTGACGGTGATAGACCGTGAATTCGTTTTCCCAGGCTTCCCAGAGCAGTTCACTTGCCGATGCTGCTTTCCAGCTTTCAGCTGAAACCGACAAGGCCAAATCGCCGGTTTTCAATTCTGCAAGGAACCAGGGGATCTCACAGACATCCGGTCCCCTTCCCATGTTGGGGCTAATGGAACAAAGGCAGGTACCGGCCAGCTCCGTATTTGTACCCGTAACCCGCTGGAATTTTGGCCACGGACCTTCTTCGATGGCATCGACATACCCTGTACCATCATGTACCGGCTGATAGAAAACCAATACCTCAGCAGTATTTTCACAGGACCACGTCATCTAATCCGATAACCCACTGACAAACCTGCACTATTAGATAATTGCTGGACGTCCACTTCAGATCATGCTTGAATTCAATCACCATGATCGAAGTGGATTTACCATGATCCCTGCCGCTGTCCGATGTCATCGTGCGGCCG
>QNZQ01000220.1 GCA_003972985.1 Gammaproteobacteria bacterium
GCGCATAGATCTGGTATCGTTCATCTCGGGTAAGCTGCGTGTAGCCTCTCATCGTGCTCCTCTCTCTTGGTGGATTGAGTAAGCCGTGATGCTACCGCAGCTTACCCTCCCGCTCTAGATCGAGTTGCACTTACGAGTTGAATCCAAGTATGGCTTCTAAACAAGGGCATTGAAAAATTGCGTTTTTCAGCGCCCAGTTAAGGAGCTTCTGATTAATTCTGGACGAAGCAGGTTGTGCCTGACAGGTTCGAGAACAAGGCGAAGTTCGCAGCCAATAGCCAGCTATTGGCAACGACTGCAGGGATGCAGGAGGTAGAGCAACGCAGGGAGCAGTTGCCGAGAATTTCAACGCAGTTATCGGGCCTGTCAGGTGCAAAATGCGAGTTCATGAATTATTCAGAGGGTCCTTAACTCCTGTTCGGTGCATCTGGTAGACTCGCGGGGCCTTTCCAACCACGGCCATAACCGGGACACGAGCGGGGCGCCGAGCGCATTTTCCGGAAGGAAGCAACCGAGAACCAGAGCAGACACCTTATGAGCAGAACACCGCGTCCTGTCGCCCTCATCATCCTCGACGGCTGGGGAATAAGGGAAGAAACCGATTACAATGCCATTGCCGCAGCCCGTACGCCGGTCTGGGACAGGTTGTGGAACGAATACCCGCACAATGTGCTGCAGACCTCGGGGTCGGCCGTGGGGCTGCCCAGTGGGCAGATGGGCAACTCCGAGGTGGGGCACATCAACCTGGGTAGCGGCCGGGTGGTCTACCAGGAGTTCACCCGGGTGAGCCGCTCCATTCGCACCGGTTCCTTCTTCAACAATGCAACGCTCTGCGGAGCCGTCGATACTGCGGTGGAGAACGGCCGCGCGGTGCATATTTTTGGCCTGCTCTCGCCGGGCGGTGTACACAGCCACGAAGAACACATCCATGCCATGGCGCGCCTGGCGGCTGATCGGGGCGCGAAGGAGATCTACGTGCACGCCTTTCTCGATGGCCGCGACATGCCGCCCAAGAGCGCCATGCCCTCGCTGGAGGCGATGGACGAGGTCTTTGCCGAGCTTGGCGTGGGGCGTACCGCCAGTATCGTCGGCCGCTACTACGCCATGGACAGGGACAACCGCTGGGAAAGGATCAAGCTGGCCTACGACCTCATGGTGCAGGGAAAGGCCGAATACGAGGCGGAGGATGCCATCCAGGGACTGGCCATGGCCTACGAGCGTGGCGAAACCGATGAGTTCGTCAAGCCGACCCGCATCGTGCCCCAGGGCATGGAGCCGGTGAGGATGAAGGACGGCGACGCGGTGATCAGCATGAACTACCGCTCCGACCGTGCTCGCCAGATCACCCGTGCCTTCATCGAGGAGGATTTCGACGAATTCGACCGCGAAGTGGTGCCGAAACTGGGGGATTTCGTAACGCTCACCGAGTACCACAAGGAGTGGGACGTACACGTTGCCTTTCCTTCGGAGAAGCTCAAGAACGTCTTCGGTGAGTACATCGCCAACCTGGGGTTGCGCCAGCTGCGCCTGGCCGAGACGGAGAAGTACGCACATGTCACCTTCTTCTTCAACGGTGGCCGGGACGAGCCCTTCGAGGGGGAGGAACGTATCCTGGTGCCTTCACCGGATGTGCCGACCTACGACCTCAAGCCGGAGATGAGCGCGCCGGAAGTCACCGACAAGCTGGTGGAGGCCATCGAGAGCGAGCGTTACGACGCCATCATCGTCAACTATGCCAATGGTGACATGGTGGGCCACACCGGCATCTTCGAGGCCGCGATCCATGCGGTGGAGACCCTGGACCAGTGCCTGGCGCGGGTCACGCGCGCCATTCACAAGGTGGGCGGCGCCATGCTCATCACCGCGGACCACGGCAACTGTGAAAAGATGCTCGATGAAGAGACGGGACAGCCCTATACCGCCCATACGACCAACCCGGTGCCCCTCATCTACTTCGACGAACGTCCCGCGCGTATCATCGACGGGGGCGCCCTCTGTGATGTTGCGCCGACCCTGCTCAAGATCATGGGGCTGCCGCAGCCCATGGAGATGACGGGACATCCGCTGATCGAGTTCCTTGACGAGATCGAAGAAGAAGAGGAATAGGCCCCTGTCTTTCGCGGCCAGCGTCGCGGTGCTGGTGGCGGTTGTGGTGCTGGCAGCGGCGAATGTTCCGGCCGCAGAAGAAGTGCCGGCGCAACCGGCCCAGGCCAGCCCGGAGCAACGTGAAGCGCTGCTCCGCGCCATCGATGAACTGCAGCGCCGCCAGCAGCAGACCCGGGCAGAAAAAGACAGTGTCGGCGCCGAACTGGAAACCCTGGAAAAGCGCATCGGCGAACTGGCCCGGCGCCTGCGGTCCATTGAAAAGGAGCGCAAGCAGCTCGAGCAGCGCCAGGCGGCGCTCATCGAGAAGAAGGCAGCGCAGCAGCAGCGGCTCGACCGTGTACGGCAGGAACTGGCGACCCTGGTGAGGGGTGCCTACCTGGCCGGACGGGAAGAGCGGCTCAAGCTGTTCCTGAACCAGGGTGACCCCGCGCTGCTCAACCGCATTCTGGGCTACCACGACTACCTCACCCGGGCGCGCAGCGAAAAGCTGAAGCAGCTCCGCCAGGGGGTCGAGGAGTTGGCCAGGCTTTCCGCCGAACTGCAGCAGCAGCGCCGGAAGCTCGAGGAGCTGGCCGTGGAGTATGGCGAGGAGCGCCAGCGCCTGGAGACACGGGAGCGCGAGCGCAAGCAGGTGCTGGCGCAGCTGGAGCAGCAGTTGCGCGACGAGGGCGAGCGCCTGCGGCGCATGCGGGAAGATGAGCAGCGGCTGGCCAGGATCGTGGAAGAGGCCCAGGCCGCGCTGCAGAACCTGCAATTGCCCGAGCAGCATGCCTTCGGAGAGCGCAAGGGCAAGCTGATATGGCCGCTCTCGGGACGGCTGGCGGTTACCTTCGGCACCGAGAAAATCGGTAACCTGCGCTGGGACGGGGTTATAATCAGGGCCCCCGAGGGGCGTGAAGTGAAGGCTGTCCACTCCGGCCGGGTAGCCTATGCGGACAAGCGAGTCTTCGATCTCGTGAAAGATTTTGGGACATCCGAGTCCCCAAAATCGACTCGATCTTCGACAACTCATTGGTGCCCCGGCCGTCCTGGTCACCCGGCGTTCCGCCACAACATCGCAAGCTCGTTGCGGCTACACACC
>QNZQ01000073.1 GCA_003972985.1 Gammaproteobacteria bacterium
ACCGGTCTCCCATATGACTGGACGCCGCGTTCGGATGCTCCCTTGGGATCCCCTTTGGCGCCTTCGGCACGTCGGGTATCCCGTGTCGCCTCGCGGCTACCGGGGACTACCCGCCTTCGCTTCGCTCTCCATGGCGGGCAGCGGAGGAAACGCCCCGCCTCCAGGAAATGGAGCACCTGGTCGATGACCTCCTCGCGGTTCATGATGAAGGTGTGCGAGTAGGGAACCACCAGGAAATCCCGCATGCCCTCGAGGCGCGCGCTCTCCACCCCGACCTTGCCGTCGTCCTCGCCCGGGATCAGCTTCGAGAACCATAGGTCCCAGGGCGCCGCCCGGTTGCCGGTGATGATCCCCACGGGATAGTCCACCGGGCCGAGCCTGGCGGGTACCCCTCCCTTACCCAGCTCCTGCCCGGCGGGGCCATTGACCCACTGGTAGAGGGCATTGTCCCGCAGCGCGTCCGCCACCTCGCTGCCCCGGTTCGGCGGAGCCAGCATCACCACGCGCCCGAGTTCGGGCAGCCCGTGCTTCCCGAGATAGAAGCGCAGGAGGATGCCGCCCATGGAATGGGTGACGAAGTGAATGCGCCTGGCCCCCTGGTTCCGGCACCGCCGGATCCCCTCGGGAACCACGCGATCGGCCAGCTCCACGATACCTGCCGAACGGGAGGGATAGTCGATGTTGGCCGTACCGTAACCGGCCTGCTGCAGCGCCTCGGCCAGCTCCTCCATGGAACCGGAAGTCCGTCCCAGGCCGTGCAACAGGACCACGCATTCGCCGGAATGGACCCGGGAGGTGGAACTCCCGGATACCCCTTCTCCGCTCACCCGGCAGGCCGCCAGCACGAAAACGGCCAGCAGCACCGGCACCCTTGCCCAGGATGCCACCCGGCGGCCGGCGATCAAGGTTCGCCTCCTTCCGGGTTCATGCGCGACAGGATGCGCCGCTCGAGGTAGCTGTAGAAGGGATTGGCACGCAGGCGCAGCAGTTCACCGGCCGGAACCTGCAGCACGTTACGCTCGCCACGCACCGCCAGGTTCCCGAGCGTGACCCAAGGCCTGCCGTCACGGTCACGGTCCGTATAGCCGTACACCGGATCGTGCGGCGGGAAGGGCAGCGCAACGTGGGAAAGCGAGTAGATCTCTTCCGGCCAGGAGAGCTTCAGTTCGTGCACTTCGGGAGATTCGCCTGTGGCCGACCAGGAAAAGGCCCCTACCCTGGGCGATGACGGCGTGACATTGGTGATCACCGTGGTCTGGAAGTTCCTGTGGCCAAGCGCGCGCAAGGAAGCGATCACGGCATCGGGGGAAAAGCGGGTGAAGGCCCGGTAGAAACTGATCCGGTTGATGTCGAAAAGCACCAGTTCGGAGCGGGGATCGTCGATGACCCCGTACAGACGGTCCACCAGGTCCACGGTGCTCACGGTCTCGTCCACCACCGACTGGAACCCCAGGATCGGCGGCAGCTCCTTCTCCCGCCCTTGCGCCTTCAGCCGGTCGAGATCCTCGTAGATCTCGCCGATCAGCAACGACATCTGCCGGCCGGCATTCTTGGTGAAGGAGAGGTACTTGAAGGGATCGTATTCAGGAAGGATATTGAGCCAGCGCGACCTGCGAAAGTAGGGAAAACGGCTGAAGATGCGCTGCAGGTTGGCCAACCGCGCAAGCGGGTTGACACCCAGGGCCGGCGAGATCAGGAAGAGCCCCTCGGGCGTGACCCCCTCGCCGCGCAGCAACGTGCCCAGGGTGTGCCTGACACCCAGGGCCGCGCCCATGGAGTAGCCAACGATCCAGAAGGGCAGATCACCATGGGCGATTTCGATATGGCGGGTGGCCACCTGCACCGCTGCCAGCCAGTCCTGCCAGCTCACATCGTCCAGTTCGCCGGGCAGGGTCCCGTGGCCGGGCAGCCGCAGGCCATAGACGGTGACTCCGGCGCGCTGCAGGGACAGCGCCAGGCTGCGCAGTGAATAGGGCGAATCGGAGAGACCGTGGATCAGCAGTGCCACGGCGCGCGGTCTTTCGGCTTCGAGTACGAAGCTGCGGTTCCAGTCCCGCTCCAGGCGCTGCGCAAGACGGTTGCCCCCGGGCCTGAAACGAGATTCCTCGAAGCCGGCTGCCTGGTAGAGTTCAGGCTTCAGGCGCTCCAGCTCGTCGAAGAGGCGCTCCTCGAGCTCCAGCCACGGTTTCCAGCCGAAGCTGCCGTCGTCCATGCCGGCACGAAACTCGTTCTCCAGGGAAAGCTCGTGCCAGGGTTCGAGCGGTGGCAGCGAACGACCGGCTATCAGGTCGATGGCAAGGAACAGCACCAGCGCGCCCAGCAGGAAGATGGCGACATGGGAAGAGATGCGGCGCAGCAGGCATCTCAGGTTCATCCCGGGTCAGGACCTCTGCAGCCAGCGCTCACGACCTTCGCCACTGCGCCGTTTGTTGCCCTGGGCCGCGTTGAGGATGCCGCGCAGGATGTTGATCTCGTGGGCGTCGAGCTCGGCACGGTGAAACAGGCGCCGCAGGCGGCGCAGCAGCTTTTCGGGATTGCGCTCGTCGAGATAGCCGATGTCATAGAGCGCCTCGGCAAGGTGCGCCATGAATCCCTCGAAAGCCTCCACCGGAGCCTGCTGCCGCTCCACTGCTTCGGGTTTCACCTCCGCCATGCGCAACTCGTAGGCCAGCACCTGCACGGCCATGGCGATGTTGAGCGAGCTGTAGTCGGGGTTGGCGGGAATGTGCACCAGCCAATGGCACAGGTCCAGCTCAGCGTTGGTGAGCCCGGTGCGCTCGCGACCGAAGACCAGCGCCGCCCGGCGGCCGGTGGCGGCCAGGGCCGTCACCTTCTGTGCACACTCGCGGGGATCGAGCTGGGGCCAGCTCACCTTGCGCAGGCGGGCGCTGGCGCCGATCGAGCAGTCGATCGCGGCATGGCGCTCCGCGGTCCAGGCGCGTGATGCCTATGGCCGCATCAAGAATCAGCTGGCGGCGCTGCCGGAAGATGAGGAGAGCATGGAGCTGCCGCGGCCTAAAGGCGAGGTAAGGGTGGAGCAGCTGACCTATCTGCATCCCAATCAGCCGGAGCCGGTGTTGCGGGGTGTCTCGTTTTCGCTCGCCCCCGGCGAGGTGCTGGGCGCGTTCGGGCCCAACGGGGA
>QNZQ01000088.1 GCA_003972985.1 Gammaproteobacteria bacterium
ACCGGTCTCCCATATGACTGGACGCCGCGTTCGGATGCTCCCTTGGGATCCCCTTTGGCGCCTTCGGCACGTCGGGTATCCCGTGTCGCCTCGCGGCTACCGGGGACTACCCGCCTTCGCTTCGCTCTCCATGGCGGGCAGCGGTCGTGGTCACCCTTCATCGGTCGGCCAACAGGAAGTAGCGCTGCTGCCGCGAGGGCCGCTCGTAGCCGGGGCGGTGTTCCAGCCAGCGCCAGCCGATGCCGCCAGGGTTGCCACCGTAGACCGGGTCGCTGAGCAGCGCCTCCAGGATGTAGTGGATCAGTTCGCGCAGCCAGCGACCGCCGCCCTGCTTCTCGTAGGCGCGTAGCAGGGACTCCCTCGCTGCCGGTTCGAGCTGCCAGAACGGCTTGCCTACCTTCCGGGCAGTCAGCGCCGCCAGCTCTTGTGCGCCCTGCCGGAAGAAGATCCTGGTCTCCCCGGGCAGTGAAGGGTCGGAGAGCACCCACTGCAACCAGGCGGTGGCATTGGCTTCCACAGCACCGGGCGCCCCAGGCTCGGAGGGGAAGAGATGGGACTGGACAGCGGCAATGAGGCGCCACTGCTGCGCATCCATGCCGGTGGCCTGGATATCGATGGATGCGAAATCGGGCACCCAAGCCTTGCCCGCCACGAACCCGGCACGGGAAAGCAGTGTCCCTCCCAAGCCCCACCGCAGGAAGTCGCGCCGTTTCACGAGGCATCTCCCGCTGTCCTGGCAGGTGCGGGTACCGACTGCTCCTGGCGCACTGCCTGGAGCAGCCACTGCATCCACAAGGGCTTGAGATAGCCCCGCTTGCGCAGCAGTTCGCGGCCATCGGCTGCGTAGATCATCACTGCCGGCCGGCCATACTCACGGTATCTTTCCGCCAGGGCGGGTGATTCCTCGTCCACGATCCGGACGGGCACGTAGTTTTCCCCGATCAGCCGGACCACCTCGGGATCCTGCCAGGTGGTCACATCCATCTTGCTGCAGAAAGCGCACCATTCGGCGCTCAGGTCCAGCAGCACCAGCTTGCCTTCCGCCTTCGCCTCCCGGAAGGCCGCTTCCGACCAGGCCTGCCAGGGCACGCCCCCGGCGACAGCCGGCTGTACTGCCACCAGCCATGACAAAAACAGGCCCGCTTTCAGGATGTTCACTTCGCGCTTCCCCATGATTTTCGCTCACAACGGAACTGGACCCGCCTGGAAGCCCTTTTATGACAGGGACTCCCGCCGGGAGTAGAATTTTTGTTTTCCACCCGCAGCGGTTTACAACATCATGACACAACGCATCGTGCTCGCCAGCAACAACAAGGGCAAGGTCCGCGAGATCGGGCAACTGCTCGCCGGCAGGGAGATCGAGATCCTGCCCCAGTCGGAGTTCAACATCCCCGAGGTGGAGGAGACGGGCCTGACCTTCGTCGAGAACGCCATTCTCAAGGCACGCAACGCGGCGGCGCACAGCGGCCTGCCGGCCATCGCCGACGACTCGGGCCTGGAGGTGGATGCGCTGCGGGGGCAGCCCGGCATCTATTCCGCCCGTTTTGCCGGCCCGGGGGCCAGCGATGCCGACAACAACGCCAGGCTGCTGCAGGAGCTGGCAAATGTGCCCGATGAACGCCGCACTGCCCGATTCCAATGCCTCATGGTCTACATGCGCCACGAAAAGGATCCCACGCCCATCATCTGCCAGGGAACCTGGGAAGGGCGCATCCTGCGCGAGCCCCAGGGCGAGAACGGCTTCGGCTACGACCCGCTTTTCTTCGTGCCCGAGAAAGGCTGCAGCGCCGCCGAACTGCCCGCCGAGGTGAAGAACGTTCTCAGCCACCGCGGCCAGGCTTTGCGCTGCCTAGTGGAAAAGCTGGGGAAATAGCCCTCAGCCGATTCGAGGAAATTTGTCCAGGCTCCATTCGCATAAGGTCAGGACGACGTCATCCAAGGACGTAAGCTATTGAAAAGCGGGGCGGGTGCCTGGTCGGAAAACTTTGGAGGCAGGGATGCCGACGCAGAGCCTACATGGATGTATTCACGGTGGTTTTCCGAGCAGGCGCCCGCCGCGCCCAAGTTAGATGACGTGGCCCTGCGCATAAGGTACAAGGCTCAGCAGACCGAAATCTGTACATGATCACCTTTCCATTTGGGATATAATATTAGACCGGTCTAACAACTGGTCTTATACACATGAAAGAAGTAGGATCTTACGAAGCCAAGACCAAACTACCCGCTCTCCTCAGGGCAGTAGCCAACGGAGAGCGGATCATCATCACCCGTTCCGGCAAACCCATTGCAGACCTCGTTCCTCATCGCCCTTCTCCCCCGGACATCGCCCGGACCATTGAAAAAATCCGGCAAATGAGACGAGGCATCACGCTGGGAGACAATGACCTCAAGGAAATGGTCGAAGAAGGACGAAGGTGAGTTACGTTCTGGACACTTCAGTGACCATGGCCTGGCTATTCGAGGATGAAGCCAATCCTCGGACAGAACGGCTGCTGGACGCCTTGCGCGAGGAACAGGCCTGGGTACCATCATTGTGGTACTACGAGGTTGGCAACGTGCTCGCAGTCGCCGAACGCCGCGGCAGGATCAAGGAAGCCCAGGCACGCCATTTCACCGAGCTGCTGCGTAGCCTGCCCATTTACGTGGATGAAACAGAGTCTGCGGAGGTTTGGGATGGAGCGTTGACTCTTGCGAGAACACAACTCCTCAGCGTCTATGATGCCGCTTACCTGGATCTAGCCATGAAATCGGGATTGCCGCTGGCAACCCTGGACAATGCCCTGAAAAATTCCGCGGACAAACTCGGTGTGGAATTGGCATAACCCTTCATCTGAGTGCTTTCAACCCCCTCCCAAAGCCTCCCCCTTTCCATAGAGAGGGCGCGGGTGGAGGCCAAACACCAGATGCCGCGCAGCTGGGAGTTTTCACGTACAGGTCAGGCTGTAGGACAGACGAATCCCTGATGCAAGAGGCGGCCTCGAGTAAAGTAGAGGGCTCTTCACCAAATCAGGTGGGTAACAGTTGCTGGCTGATGGCCTCTGGGTAGAGATCGAGTCCGCCAAGGTGGAAGTAAATGGCGTTGGCAAAGCGCTCCTTGTTGCGGAAGCCATGGCTCCGAACCTTGATCGCCTTGAT
>QNZQ01000133.1 GCA_003972985.1 Gammaproteobacteria bacterium
CGGTGTGTAGCCGCAACGAGCTTGCGATGTTGTGGCGGAACGCCGGGTGACCAGGACGGCCGGGGCACCAATGAGTTGTCGAAGATCGAGTCGATTTTGGGGACTCGGATGTCCCAAAATCTTTCACGAGATCGAAGACTCGCTTGTCACCCGAGGGGATGATGACCGGCGCGGTGATCCTAACCAGTGTGCTGGACAACATCGAGAAGGGCAGCACCCCCGAAACCGCCCACCTGGAAGAGGCGGAACGCCTGCTGGACGCCGTTCCCGACGAACTGCGTGAAGCGGCCCGCGAACCCTACGGCGCCCGTGCCCTCGTATATGCCCTGGTGCTGGACAGCGACCACGAAATACTGAAGAAACAGATGTGGCACCTGCAGGACAACGCCGACACCGGCGTTGCCATGCTCACCGAGAAATACATGGGCACGGTGAAGCGGCTGGCGCCCAGGCTGCGCCTGACCCTGGTGGACCTGGCCATGCCCGCCCTGCGCCAGCTCTCGGCGCAGCAGTACCGGCTGTTCCGGGACAATCTCAACACCCTCATCGAGATGGACGGCGAGATCTCCCCCTTCGAGTGGTCGCTGCAGAAGATCGTGCTGCACAACCTCGACATGGAGTTCCAGCACAAGATCCCGCCACTGGGCCGTTATGGCAGCCTGACACGGCTCCGCCGCGAAATCGGCATCATGCTCAGCTTCCTGGCGCACAACACCCACAACAGCCAGATGCAGCGGCTCCACGCCTTCCAGGCCGGGGCGCGGGAACTGGGGATGGAAGAGCTGCAACTGCTCAGGGAGAAAGAGCTGGACCTGGAAAAGGTGGACCGGGCCCTCGATCGGCTGGCCCAGCTCAAACCGCTGCTAAAGCCGCGCCTGCTCAAGGCCTGTGCCGCCTGCGTGGCGGCCGACGGCCGGATCACGCCCACCGAGATGGAGCTGCTGCGCGCCTTCTCATCGCTGCTGGACTGCCCCCTGCCGCCTCTGCCCCAACAGTGAAGCTGATGCACCCGGACCAGCGGGCCGCCATGGTGCATGGCCTTGTGGCGGTGCTGCTCTGGTCCACGGTGGCTTCCGCCTTCAAGTTGTCGCTGCGCCAGCTCACGCCGGTGCAGCTGCTCTTCTACGCCAGCCTGGTCTCCCTGCTCTTCCTGGCCACCCTCCTCGCCTTCCGTGGCCAGCTGCTGCGCACCCTCAAGCAGCCGTTTCCCGTACTGGTGCGGCAGGGCCTGCCCGGGCTGCTGAACCCCTGGCTCTACTACCTGGTGCTGTTCAAGGCCTACGATCTGCTGCCAGCCCAGATCGCCCAGCCCCTCAACTACAGCTGGAGTATCACCCTCACTCTGCTGGCCGTACCGCTGCTCGGGGAAAAACTGCACTGGCCGCAACTGGCTGCCATCGTCATCAGTTATCTGGGCGTGGTGATCATCGCCATGGGGGGAGAAAGCGCGACGTCCGGTTCCCTCAGTATTCCGGGCGTGTTCCTGGCACTGGGCAGCACCCTCATCTGGTCGCTCTACTGGCTGTGGGAATCACGCTCGGGCAGAGACCCGGTTCCCGGCCTGTTTCTCAACTTTCTCGTTGCCCTGCCCTTTGTCATGGCAACCCTGATCTTCGGTGACGGCTTCCTACCAGCCAATCCCGCGGGGCTATGGGGCGCTTTCTACGTGGGCATCTTCGAGATGGGGCTCACTTTCGTGATCTGGATGAAGGCGCTGCAGCTGGCGAGAAATACCGCCGCGGTAACGAGCCTGATCTGTTTCTCGCCCTTCCTCTCCCTGGTGCTCATCCATTTCCTGGTGGGCGAGATCATTCTCCCTTCCAGCTACACCGGCCTCCTGTTCATCGTGGCCGGTACCATACTGCTGCACCGCGACATCATCAGGCGGGGGGCGGAAACGCCTCCCTGATCTTCTCCGGCACCTCACCCTTGGAAGCCTGGCCGCCCGCCGAAGCCTCCATCACCACCGTCACCATGGCCATGATCAGGGTGGGCATCACCGCGATGCGGGTCACCACGGTGACCATGATGTTGGCCATGTGGGCATCCTTCATGCCGGAGGTGAGCAGTTCTGCCAGCAGGAAGATGGCAATGGAACCGGCGTACCCCCACATGAGCAACTTGCAGCGGTTGAAGGCCAATCGCCAGTGGGCCGCCACGAACCAGCGTTTCTCGGTGCGGCTGCGGTAGAAGATATAGGCGATCACCATGCCCGACAGGACCAGCGGAATGAGCATGCCGGCACGACCGATGTCCAGCACCATGGTGGCCGGGGTCAGCAACAGGTGGAAAAAGAAGATATTGAGCACGAACAGGTCGTGCGCCCAGCGGGCGCTTTTCTTCTCGCTGTCGGAAATCTCCATGGCCGTGTCCGTTCCGGGCAAATCGTGGTAACGGCAGTCTAGGGCAGCAAGCCGACAAATGCAGTGATAAAACGCAGACCAACCCCTTGATTTTCCAGGTTCGGCCACCATTTCGTGTTGCACGGGAACCTCGGGCTCACTACACTGTCTCAGGTTACACAGCATTTGGGGGCGACACGGCTTTCGACGTGGATAGCAAAACCCAAGGTGCATGCCGAGGATGCAGATCCCCTCGTAAATCCTTCTGCAAACTGATAGTTGCCAACGACGACAACTACGCACTCGCCGCCTAAGAAACGGTAGAGTGCCGTCTCACCGGAGCCGTGCCTGT
The DNA here is from genome assembly GCA_003972985.1 of Gammaproteobacteria bacterium. Taxonomy (GTDB): domain Bacteria; phylum Pseudomonadota; class Gammaproteobacteria; order Chromatiales; family Chromatiaceae; genus Thiolapillus. The sequence goes on from QNZQ01000133.1 coordinate 2,695, forward strand.
GCGTCCGGATTTGAGGCGTCGATTCTCACAGGATCGTGAGGAGGCTCGTCCGGGGCCGAATCGCTAAAACTCTACCGGACTCGCCGCGAAACTGCCCTGTCCGTCGGGTAGTCAGCGGTTAAAACTCAATAGACGCGACTAAGCATGTAGAGCCGAGGGCGGAGGATCCACGGACGCGGGTTCGATTCCCGCCGCCTCCACCAATACCACAAGGTCAACCTCCCCAGGTTGGCCTTTTTCGTTGCCTAAGGCTTTGTATTCCCGCGAGTTTCTGCGGAAAGCTGCGGACTTCGAGAGTCAGCCAGCCACCCTCTCCTACCCTGGATTTCTCTCTGATAGCGCCATT
>QNZQ01000040.1 GCA_003972985.1 Gammaproteobacteria bacterium
ACACCCGACCAGGCATCGCGCAGCCGTGCCGCGGCCGGCAGCAGGTCGGCTACCGGCAGCATGGCGAGCACATCGTCACCACCGCCATAGATCAGCCGCCCGAGGTACTCCCGCTGGACGATGTGCGGCACCAGGCGCAACGCGAAGTCATTGAGCGCTCCGGAGATCGCCATGTGGCGACCGGGTGACGGAGGGCGCGGGGTGTCGGCGTAAGCCTTCAGCCGAGGGTTACGATCCGCCCGCGCCTCGAACTGTTGGCGGATGGCCGGGTGGAAGCTCTCACCAAAGTTGACGCCACCGCCCTCGGCCAGCAGGGCCCCCATGCGGTCCCCGTCCATCAGCAGCAGGCCGTAATAGGTCTCGAAGCGGAAGTCATCCCGGTCTCCAGCGCCCCATTTCAGGGTGTCGCGTACCACCCGGCGGAGGCGCTCGGCCTCGGCATCGGTTTCGGACTCTTGCGCCTGTTCCATCAATGCCAGCAGGCTGCGGGCATCCTTCAGGGCAGGGTTGTCACGGTGGCGCAATACCAGGCGCACCGGCAGTGCCACGCGGTCGCGCTCGATCTTCCCGGCCACTGCGCTGTAACCGTCTGCGGTCAGGCCGCCGTGCTCCAACCAATGGTCGAGCTGACGGGCCAGCGCCATGGTGTGAGTGGAGACGACGAAGCGGTCAAAATCACGCCCAACTGCCGTGCCGACCTCCTCGGCAAACAGGGTCGGCCAGAGCCGCTTGACCGCCGACAGCGTCCCCAGATGTTCGCCCTGCTTCGCCCAGGCAGGCCGCTTCTGGGCGATCCTTGCCCAGAGGGTATCGCTCTGCTGACGACAGGAGCGGTCGAGCTGATGCCTGTCGGTGGTCAGCCACTCGGCCTCGCCGGTCAGGGAGTCGCGCCAGCCGCGTTCGTCCATCTGTTCGAAGGAACGAACCGACTTGGCTGCCGCCAGGACCCGCTCGGCCAGCTCGTAGATGGCCGGATAGAGCACGCCGGGATTGGGGATGAAAAAGTCGGTCCCGTCTTCCCATTGGATGTCCCTTTGCAACACCTCCCAGGCCTTGCCGGCGAGGAAACCGGCCGGCTCATCCGACACGGCGCCGAAGAAGGGAGCCATCGCCTCGGAAAGCTGCGCGGTATCGGTAACCTGCTTGCCATCGGGCGTGGCGCCGATCAGCGAAAAGGGCACCGAGGCCCAATGCACTTCGGGGAAACCCGCAAGCTGGCGGCGGGCCTGCTCGAAGCAATAGAGGGATTCATCCAGCGACTCACCTGCCTCCTGGAGCAGCCGCTCGACCACCTGTCTGCCCACCCGTTGCATCCAGTCACGGACATGGTCGCGACAGCGCTCGGCCAGGATTCGGGCACGCCCCGCCGGCACCAGCGCGACGAACCGGTTGGGCAGTGCAGCCGCGAAGAGCGGATTGGCGTCGGCGTTGGCGCTCCGCTTCCAGAGGGCATCACTGAACAGTTCATCTGGCAAGCCACACCGGTCGCGCAGCCAGAGATCGACCTGTGGAATACCGCGCAGGCTCGGGAAGAGCACCGCGTCCGGCCCCAGTTCCTCGACCAGTGGTCTCATGGTCTCCCAGGCGAGACGCGCCAGCAGGTGCGAGCCAGCCCAGAGGTCGGAGGTGGAACGGGCGGCGGCGATGAAGGGCTGTACCGGGCCGATGCTCATCGCCAGCAACGCCGCCTCCCCGTTTTCGTCTCCGGCAAAAGCTCCGGCAAAGGCGGAGGTCAGATCCAGGTGCTCCCAGATGGAATGGTCAGGCACCCGGCTGTCGGCGGGCAGTTGCCGCCAGAGGGCGCCCAGCTTGGCGTCGTCTTCCTGCTCGTTCAGTTCAGGGCCGAAGCGCCAGAAGGCGAGCAGGGTCCTTTTCGGGTCGTTGCCACACTGTTCCCGCAGGCGGTCGAAGTGTGCCAGGCTGCGTGCAGCGATGTCGTCGGGCTCGGTTTCCTTCAGCCGCCCCTGCGCGCGCAGGTCGATCTGTTCGCCGCTGACGGGATGGATCAGCACCGGTTCGTTGGTCCAGCGCACCTGGTCGCCGAAATCCTTCGGCCACTGTGGGCGATCAGCCGCAGAGGCCCACCAGTCGGCGCGCTTGACCGCCGCCGTATCAACCGAGTGCAGCGCCAGCGCCTCGCGCAGGGCCTTGACCGTACCGCCCTCGTGGCCCGCGCGGGTACGCATCAGGATCAGCGACTTTTCACCCGGATCGTGCAGGCGGGCATCAAGCTTGGTTTGCCAGAATCTTTCGTTGTTCATGATTGGGGCTCCTTCCCTTCAGCGGCTACAATGCACATTGGGAGGTGTACGATGATGAGAACCAATATCGTGCTCGACGATGAACTGGTGGCCGAGGCCATGAAGCTTTCCGGCGCCAAGACCAAACGAGAAGTGGTGGAGATGGCGCTGCACGATCTGGTCATGCGGCACCGGCTGCGCAAGCTCAAGGAGCTTCAGGGCATGGAGCTGATCGACCCGGACTACGCCGTCATCGCCGAACGGCACGCCACTCGCAGACGTGTACCTGATTGACAGTTGCGTGTGGATCGACTGGCTGAAGCGGCGCCGGACGCCATCCACCGAAAAACTGGAAATCTGGCTCGACAAGGGGTGGGCCCGGTTGCTGCCCGTCATCGTCCAGGAGCTGCTCCATGGCGCCCGCGGCGAGCGGGAACAGACCATTCTCCGGCAGCGGTTTTCTGAATTGCCCTGCCTGCCGGTGACTCTGAAAACCCATCTCAAGGCCGGAGAACTGTACGCCCGGTGCCGCTGGCGCGGCCTCACCATCCGCAGCCCACACGACGGCCTGATCGCCGCCGCATCAGTGGAGCACGGCGTGCCGCGGCTCACACAGGATCGGGATTTTTTCGCCATCGCCGAAGTCGAGCCGCGGCTGGTGCTGGTGAACCCGTGAGTGATCAAACCCCCTCCTCCCGACGGAGACGTCCGTCCAGATATCCGTCCAGATAATCGTGAACCTGTTGCCAGACACGCTCGATGGCCTGGCGATCCGGTTCG
>QNZQ01000163.1 GCA_003972985.1 Gammaproteobacteria bacterium
GGCGGTTATTGCAGCGTATGGCCGATGCGGTAGTAGCTGTGCGCCCAGGACGCAAGTTCCCGAGAGACATGAAAAAAGTCCGAGTCCCCGGATTCCAGATGCAGTATCGAAGAACACGGTGAGGCTTAAGTTAATGACATTGGGGTTAGGGAGGGGGTAGAATGTACACAGATGAACATTGGTGCCAATCAGGTCGGGCATTGTTCGTCTTCGACTATAACTCGCGTAGGTTGGGCAAAGGCGCGCAGCGACGTGCCCAACAGAACGTCTAAGGGATGCTGTCGGCCAACTCCTGCGCAGCCGTGAGCAACCGCTTGTGCCGGGTGAGCATGTGCCAGCGGCGCCCGCCGCACTGGAACCAGAGATGCGCTGAGCGCACGCCCGTGAGCAGGGCGCAGCGGATGCGCGCGGCGGTATCGGCATTCTGCAGGTGCAGGGATTCGCCCTGCACCATGATGCGGGGTGAGAGATCGCTGATGAAATCCTGGTAGATCTTCGCCAGCTGGCTGTAACGGGTTCCCTGTTCGAACGCGAAGGCTTCGGCACGTGACTGAAAGTTGTCCAGTGCTTCACCCAGCGCCTGCAGCCGCTCGGGATCCTTGTGCAGCTGCTGTCCCAGCTGCAGGAGGCGAATGCTGTAGCGGGTCACTTCGACGTTGCGGTCCTGGGGGCTGGAGAGCTGGAAGATGAAGTGGCGCAGTCCCATCTCCAGGTTGGCGGCGCTGCCGTAGACCTCCATCACGGTGTTAGGCTTGGTGACGAAGAGTGTGCCGATGCTCGCTTCGAGCATGGCATCGTCGGTCCTGCCGGTGCGGGCCAGCTCGTAGGTCATGCGCGCGGCCTGGAAGACCCCCGCGAGGGCGAGGGCGTGATCGGCGTCTGAATACTGCCTGCTCAACGAATGATTCCTCCCCCGAGACATTCACCTTCACGGTAGAGCACCACCGATTGCCCCGGCGTGATGGCCCGCTGGGGCCTGTCGAATTCGACCCTCATGGTTTTTCCGGTGATCTCCACCCGGCAGGGCTGGAGTGGCTGGCGATGCCGGCAGCGCGCCTCGCACTCGAAGCGGGAGGCGGGCGGTGAACCGGCTGGCCAGTGGAGCTGTTCCGCTTCCAGCCGGCTGCGAAAGAGCAGGGGGTGGTCGTGTCCCTGGGCCACCACCAGGCGGTTACGCTCGAGATCCTTGGCCACCACGAACCAGGGAGCGTCGGGGTGGCCCTGGACGCCGCCGATGCCCAGCCCCTGGCGTTGGCCAAGGGTGTAGTACATGAGCCCCTGGTGCTCGCCGATCACTTCGCCGCCGGGTGTGACCATGGGGCCGGGGTTGGCTGGAAGGTAGCGGGCGAGAAAATCGCGGAAGCGGCGCTCTCCAATGAAGCAGATGCCGGTGGAATCCTTCTTGCGCGCGGTGGAGAAACCCGCCGCTTCGGCGCGGCGGCGCACTTCCGGCTTGGGCAGGTCGCCAAGGGGAAAGAGGACTCTTTTCAGCGCGTCCTGGGGCACCATGTAGAGGAAATAGGTCTGATCCTTGTTGGCGTCTGCCGCCTGCAGCAGATGCCGGGGTTCGCCGCCGGACAGCCGGGCATAGTGGCCGGTGGCGATGAAATCTGCCCCCAGTTCCAGGGCGTGGTCGAGGAACGCCTTGAACTTGATCTCCCGGTTGCAGAGCACGTCCGGGTTGGGTGTGCGCCCGGCGCGGTATTCGTCCAGGAAGTAGCTGAACACGCGGTCCCAGTATTCGCCGGAGAAATTCACCGTGTGCAGCGGGATTCCCAGGATCCCGGCCACCTGGCGGGCGTCGGCCAGGTCTTCCGCCGCCGCGCAGTAGCCCTCCTCGTCGTCCTCTTCCCAGTTCTTCATGAAGAGTCCCTCCACCTGCCAGCCCTGTTCCTTGAGCAGCAGGGCCGCCACCGAGGAGTCCACGCCGCCGGAGAGGCCGATGATCACCTTGCCTTTCATGAACGGAGGTGGTGCAGGGCGGAAAGGGGCAGGGCGCTGCCAGCGAGGTGATCGCGAATGCACTGCAGTACCATGGGACTGCGCAGGGATTCGCGGCGGGCCCCGATCTCATCCAGGCTCAGCCAGTGGGTGGCGACGATCTCCCGGTCCAGCGCCCGGCTTTCATCGCGCTCGCCGGCATCACCCGTGAAACAGAAGCGTAGATAGGTGCGGTTCTTCCTGGGCATGTCGTACTGGTAGACGCCCACCAGCGCCCGGGGTTCGAAGCGGCGGGCGGTCTCTTCGAGCACTTCGCGGCGTACGGCATCGAGCAGGCTCTCCCACGGCTCCAGGTGGCCGGCGGGCTGGTTGAATACAGTCCTGCCTTCGATCCGTTCTTCCACGAGGAGAAAACGACTTTCCTGCTGGATGACAGCAGCGACGGTGACATGTGGCTTCCAGGTCATGGGGGCCTATTCTACAGGGTGCCGCCGGTTCGCTTCTCCCGCAGCGGGAAGCTCCAGCCATTCCCCCGGCTGCAGGCGGCCGAGCCGGTAGCGGCCGATGGCCACGCGCACCAGTCTCAGGGTGGGAAAGCCGAGGGTGGCAGTCATGCGCCGCACCTGCCGGTTGCGCCCCTCGCGTAGCTGGATCTCCAGCCAGCGGGTGGGAACGGATTTGCGGAAGCGCACCGGCGGTTCGCGTGGCCAGAGATCGGGCTCCTCGATGAGGCGGGCCTTGGCGGGCAGGGTGGGGCCATCCTTGAGGGTGAGTCCCTGACGCAGAGGGTCGAGGTCGGCATCGGCAGGTGCGCCTTCGACCTGTACCAGGTACTTCTTCCAGGTGCGCTTCCGGGGCTGGGTGAGGCGGCTGGCCAGTTTGCCGTCGTCCGTGAGCAGCAGCAATCCCTCACTGTCGCGGTGTTAGCCCAAAGCTGTAATGTCCCCTTTGTCCAATTCTAAAATGACCCCTTTTGATTTCGGGAGGGGCGGTGACAGAGGAGACCATTGCGATGACCCAAAAAGCGATAGATCGCCTGAGCGTGATTCAGCAGGTGGTGAACAGGCA
>QNZQ01000164.1 GCA_003972985.1 Gammaproteobacteria bacterium
GTGGACGATGACTTGCCCTTGGGGCATATCAACCTCCACATCGGCGACTCGCCAAGGTGCCTGAATACCCAATATCCGGGTGTATAGATCAATGTCTCTCATGCTGCCCTACGCTAAACTACCCACTCGATCAGGGGAAGAGCCCTTTTCTTTGCGGGCTTGGCGAGCTTTGCGAGATTCGATTGCCAATCATTTGTGGGCTCTCGCCAAGCCCGCAGAGCTCGCAAAGGGGGGACTTTGCCAGCCTGAACCAATGTTTGTAACCAAGGCAGGGCAGGTACCTGCTCGGAAAACCGCCGTGAATACATCCATGTAGGCTCTACGTCGGCATCCCTGCCTCCGAAGTTTTCCGATCAGGCACCCGCCCCGCTTTTCAATAGCTTACGCCATTAGATGACATCATCCTGGTAGCCAGGCATAGTCACTTGCCCTTCTTTTCCCGGGCTGCCTCGACCAGGCGTTTCATGCTCTTGCCGTCGATGGCGCCGGGAATCATCTCGTCACCGATGACGAAAGCTGGGGTGCCGGTGATGCCCAGCCGTTCCGCCCAGAGCTGGTTCCGCTGCAGTTCCTGCTCGACCTCGGGAGACTCCATGTCCTTTTTCATCCGCTCGAGGTCCAGTCCCGCTTTCCTGGCCACGGCATTCACGCCATCCCGGCTCACCCGCGCACCGCTGGTCATCATGAGCTTGTGGAAGGCTTCGTACTTGCCTTGCTTGTTGGCGGCCAGTGCAGCCTTGGCGGCGTACTCCGAGCCAGGACCGAGCACCGGTAACTCCTTCATGACGATGCGGATGTCGCCGTCGTCCTCCACCAGCTTGGCCACCTCGGGAAAGACACGCTTGCAGTAGGGGCAGTTGTAATCTGAAAACTCTACGATCACCGTCTTTCCTTTCGGGTTTCCCCACACGGGCGAGCCGGCATGCTCCACTTCCTTGCGCAGCTCGCCGATAGTCTGCTTGAGAAGCTCCGCTTCCGCCGCCTCCTGCTGTTGGCGCCAGGCCTGGATGGCGTTGATCACCACTTCGGGGTTCTGCTGGAGATAGTCGGCGACCAGCTGCTCGATCTCCTGCTTCTGCTCCGGTGTGAGTGCTGCACTGGCCGGCTGAACGGATAGGACAGGTGCCAGCAGCGCGGCCAGCAGGTGGGTTTTGAGTTTCATGAAGGTCTTTCCTCGGGTTGTCGGTTTCCGCCCAGCGCTGCCATCAGCTTGTGGGCGACACGAAAGGCGTTGGCATAGATGGTCCAGGTATAGGGCACGCTGCCGCCGGTGGGCATGAAGCTGCCGTCGGTGACATAGAGGTTGTCCACCTCGTGGGCCCGGCAGTCGGCATCGAGCACCGAACTCCTTGGATCCTTTCCAAAGCGGCAGGTTCCCGCCACCAGGTTGGTGGGCGGCGACCCGGAGGCGAAGGAGATCACCTCTTCCGCGCCCATGGCCTTGAGCAGTTCGGCCCCCTTCGACGCCAGGTACCAGCCCACCTGGAGGTTGCGCACGTGGAAGCCGGTGCGGATCCGGCCCAGGGGCAGCCCCCACTTGTCCCGGCGCGAAGCATCCAGGGTAACGAAGCAGTCGTCCACCGGCAGCCAGTCGCAGAAGGCCTCGATCTTGAGCGCCAGGCCGCTGCGGAAATGCTGTTCCAGGATGCGCTTGAGGGGTTTGCCCCAGCGCAGGGTGCCATCGCCGTTGTCCAGCTGGCGCCCGGCGCGCAGCACCGGGCTGGGATGCACGTGCACGAAATCGATGGTGCCCCCCTTCTGCCGCGGCCCGAATTCACGGTCGTCGATGAGGTACCAGTCCTGCAGGGCACGATTGATGAAAAGGCCGGTCTGCTTCAGCTCACGCACCTTTTCCGGGGGAAAACGGTGGTAGCTCAACCGGCCCGAACCGGCGCCGCCGCCGGCAAACAGCAGGTTGCGCCCCACTTGGCCACTGCCGTTGGCCAGCCCGCCCGGATGACGGGGTCCGGTGGATCGCAGCAGCAGCCGCGCGGTTTCGATGGCGTTGCAGGCCACCACGTAGAGCCGGGCGTCCACCCTGTGCATGCCCCCCTTGCGGTCGAGATACTCCACTTCGCTGACCCGGCCCCCGGCATCGCTCACCAGGCGCTTGGCCAGCGCATGGGGACGGATTTCACACCGCCCCGTGGCCACCGCCCGCTCCAGCAGGGCCACGCGGCCACTCCCCTTGGCACCAGTCGAACAGCCGGTGCTGCCGCAGTAGCCGCCGTTGTAGGCGCAGCTTCCGCGTCCGCCCGCCGGCCGGGAGAGGATGGCGCGGGGCGTGGGAAAAGGATGGAAGCCCAGCCTTGCGCCCGCGGTATCGATCATGCCCGCAACGGGATGCTCATGCAACGGAGGCTGGGGGAAATCCGCTGTGCTGCGCGGTTCGGCGTGGGGATGGTTCACCACCCTGCCGGAGACGCCCACCTCCCCCTCCACCAGCGCATACCAGGGTTCCAGGTCTTCGTACCCGATGGGCCAGTCCGCCATGTTGGCCCCCTCGATGGGACCGAACTCGGAGAGCAGGCGGAAATCCACCGGCTTGAGGCGGTGGAAATAACCGCTCATGAAGTTGCTGGCGCCGCCCACGCAGTTGCCGTTCCAGAAGTTCCAGCGGCTGTCGTCGGTGAGCTGCTCGCGCCAGCCACCGTCATCGTCTTCCAGCTCGATGACGTGCGGTTCGTCACGCCGGCTGGGGCGGTAGGTGTCGCGCAGGCAGCAGGCGAGCTCGTCCTTGCGGAAATCGTCGCTGGTGAACCAGGGGCCCCGTTCGAGGACCACCACCGAGTAACCGGCACGCGCCAAGGTAAAAACCACCGGCGAGCCACCGGCCCCGCTGCCGATGATACAGACATCGAACAAGCGAGTCTTCGATCTCGTGAAAGATTTTGGGACATCCGAGTCCCCAAAATCGACTCGATCTTCGACAACTCATTGGTGCCCCGGCCGTCCTGGTCACCCGGCGTTCCGCCACAACATCGCAAGCTCGTTGCGGCTACACAC
>QNZQ01000003.1 GCA_003972985.1 Gammaproteobacteria bacterium
AACCGACTTCAACAAACTGACGGACAGGCAGGTCCTGGAGATCATGGACAAGTTGAACAATCGCCCTCGAAAATGCCTGGTGTACAAGACACCCAATCAGGTATTCTTCGGGATCAAACCACCCGTTGCACTAGCGAGTTGAATCCGCGCCCACTGCATGAAGAAACCCAACAATCAAATGGTTCTGTCCGCGCTGGGGAAGGACCGTCCCGGTCTGGTGGATCAGCTGACCCACGCCATCTTCGACCTGGAGTGCAACATCGCCGACAGCCGCATGACGGTACTGGGCGGTGAATTTGCCATCCTGCTGCTCATCGAGGGTCCCTGGAACCAGCTTGCCCGGCTGGAAGGACACATTCCGGAACTGGAGAAGGAGCTTGGACTGACCATTCTCTCCCGCTACACCGAGTTGCCGGAGCAGCAGGAGGAGACCCTGCCCTACGGCGTGGAGGTGGTCTCCCTCGACCATCCCGGCATCGTGCACCGGCTGGCCAACTTCTTTTCCCAGCGCAACATCAACATCATCGATCTGAACACCACCCGCTACGCGGCACCCCACACCGGCACATCCATGTTCGCGGTACAGATGAACATCGGTGTTCCGGCAAAGACCAGCATCGGCGAACTGCGCGAGGAGTTCCTGGCATTCTGCGACGACATGAACCTCGATGCGGTGATGGAACCCTACAAGCAGGAGTTCTGAACGCAACTTTCCAAGGAGGCAAGGCAAGATGGTAGAAATCGGCAAGAAGGTACCCGACGTCGAACTGCTGCTCACCGGCGACAAGCATGCGCGGCTCTCCGACTACCAGGGCAGGTGGCTGGTGCTCTACTTCTACCCCAAGGCCAGCACCCCCGGCTGCACCCAGGAGGGGCTCGATTTCAAGGAGGCGATCCACAAGTTCCGCCGCCAGTCCACCACCATCCTCGGCGCCTCGCGCGACAGCCTCAAGGCCCAGGAGCGTTTCAAGGAGAAACAGGGATTCCCCTTCGACCTGGTGGCGGACACCGAGGAAAAGCTTTGTGAAGCCTTCGGCGTCATCAAGATGAAGAACATGTACGGCAAGCAGGTGCGCGGCATCGAGCGCAGCACCTTCCTCATCGACGACCAGGGTATCCTGCGCCACGAGTGGCGTGGCGTGAAGGTGAAGGGGCACGTGGCCGAAGTGCTGGAAACCCTCAAGGCGCTGAAGAAGGCCGCTGCTTGAACGCCGGAGCGCAAAAGAGACTCTTCGTGCTCGACACCAACGTGCTGATGCACGATCCCACGGCGCTGTTCCGTTTTGCCGAACACGACATCTTCCTGCCCATGGTGGTGCTGGAGGAACTGGACAAGGGCAAGAAAGGGATGTCGGAAGTGGCGCGCAACGTGCGCCAGGCGAGCCGCTTCCTCGACGACCTGGTGGCGGGCAAGGAGAAGGGGGAGATCGACCGGGGGCTGCCCATTCCCAGCTTTGCTGGCAAGGAGCCGGGGCTCACGGGAAGCGGCAAGCTCTTCTTCCAGACACGCAGCATGATCAGCCAGCTCCCCGACCACCTGCCGGGCAACACCCCCGACAACTCCATTCTTGCCGCTGCCCTGGCGCTGCAGGAGAAGATGCCGGAACACCGGGTCACGCTCATCTCCAAGGACATCAACCTGCGCATCAAGGCGGCCATCGTCGGCGTCCCTACCGAGGACTACAACAACGACAAGGTGCTGGACGACGTGGCCCTTCTCTACCGCGGCACCCAGGCGCTGCCCGCGGACTTCTGGGAACGCCACGCCAAGGAGATCGACTCCTGGCAGGAGTCGGGCCACACCTACTACCGCATCACCGGTCCCGACATCGAATCCTGGTACCCCAACCAGTGCCTCTACATGGAAGGCGAGCAGCCCTTCGAGGCCATCGTGCGCAAGCGCGAGGCCGACCACGCGATCCTAGAACTGGCCGACGACTACCGTTCCATGAAGCATGCCGTGTGGGGTATTCGCGCCCGCAACCGTGAGCAGAACTTCGCCCTCAACATGCTGCTCGATCCCGAGATCGACTTCGTCACCCTGCTCGGCATCGCCGGTACCGGCAAGACCCTGCTGACCCTGGCCTCGGGGCTCGCCAAGTGCTGGACAAGAATATCTACAAGGAGATCATCATGACCCGGGTGACCGTGCCGGTGGGAGAGGATATTGGCTTCCTCCCCGGCACGGAAGAGGAGAAGATGACCCCCTGGATGGGCGCCCTCATGGACAACCTGGAGGTGCTCACCCAGACCGAGGGGGGCGACTGGGGCCGTGCCGCCACCGTGGACCTGCTGCGCTCGCGCATCCGCATCCACTCGCTCAATTTCATGCGCGGCCGCACCTTCCTCAACAAGTACATCATCATCGACGAGGCACAGAACCTCACGCCGAAGCAGATGAAGACCCTCATCACCCGCGCCGGCCCCGGCACCAAGGTGGTCTGTCTGGGCAACGTCTCCCAGATCGACACGCCCTATCTCACGGAAACCACCTCCGGTCTCACCTACGTGGTCGACCATTTCAAGCAGTGGCCCCACAGCGGACACATCACCCTGCTGCGCGGAGAGCGCTCCCGCCTGGCCGACTTCGCTTCGGACACCCTCTGACGAGCCACCATGAACCAGCCCACTTCGGAACAGAACATAAAGCTCCTGAAGATGATGAAGCAGGCGCTCGACGACGACCTGCTCATACCCAGCTACAAGCCCCTGCTCGAGGTGCGCTTTCCCACGCGCAAGACCTTCCAGCTGGGCTGTGATCTGCAGACCGGCACCGGGCAACTCATCCCCTATTCCAGCCTCGACAGGCTCGCCAGGCTCACGCAGACCAGCGCCGAACTCGACCGCCGCTGCCCGCCATGGAGAGCGAAGCGAAGGCGGGTAGTCCCCGGTAGCCGCGAGGCGACACGGGATACCCGACGTGCCGAAGGCGCCAAAGGGGATCCCAAGGGAGCATCCGAACGCGGTGTCCAGTCATATGGGAGGCCGGTGTGTA
>QNZQ01000166.1 GCA_003972985.1 Gammaproteobacteria bacterium
AGGTGATCTGGGAGCCGCTGAAGGGCCTTTTCCAAGGCGGTAGTGGAAATTTTGCGAGGTCATCGTAAAATACCTTTATAAAACAATGTGTTAATGATAACCACATAGCTCCGCGCACGCAAGACATAATGTGACAAAGTAGAATTACCCTCCCGCTCTAGATCGAGTTGCACTTACGAGTTGAATCCAAGCCATTTCCGTCTCCGCCTCCCTGAGCGAAAAGGAGCTCGAGGCGCAGATCGAAATGGAAGCCGATCAGTATGTTCCCTTTCCGCTGGAAGAGGTCAATCTCGATTTCGAGGTGATCGGTCCCAACGAGAAGAACCCGGAGATGATGGACGTGCTGCTTGCCGCCTGTCGCTCCGAGACGGTTGACGAGCGGGTTGCCGCCGTCTCGCTGGGCGGGCTCGAGTGTGAGGTGGTGGACGTCGAGGGCTATGCCTTGGAGCGGGCCTGCAGCGTGCTTTCCAGCCAGTGGCCCAATGGCGGTGAAGGCCTGACCGTTGCTCTGCTGGACATCGGTGCCACGACGACCACCCTGAATGCGCTGCACAGCGGCATCACCGTCTACACCCGTGAACAGAATTTCGGTGGCCGCCATCTGACCGAGGAGATACAACGTCGCTACGGCCTCTCGTTCGAGGAGGCCGGCATGGCCAAGCGCAATGGCGGGCTGCCCGACAGCTTCGAAGCGGAGGTGCTCGAACCGTTCAAGGAAGCGGTTGCACAGCAGGTGAACCGGGCCATCCAGTTCTTCCTGGGCGCCACGCCCTACAATCACGTGGACCTCATCGTGCTGGCCGGCGGAACTTCCTCGATTCCCGGGCTCGACGAGCTGATCCAGGAGCGGCTGGGTGTGGATACCCTGGTGGCCAATCCCTTTACACACATGTCCATCGGGCCCCGGGTCGATGCGCAGGCGCTCGCCAATGACGCGCCGGCAATGATGATCGCCTGTGGACTCGCCCTGAGGAGCTTCGACTAATGGCGCATATCAACCTGCTCCCGTGGCGGGAGAACCTGCGCAAGCAGCGCAAACGCAACTTCTTCCTGCAACTGCTCGGCGCCGTGATCGTGGCGATACTGGCGCTGGTGCTGTGGCACATGCAGGTACAGGAGCAGATCAGCTACCAGAAGAACCGCAATGCCTTTCTCAAGTCGGAAATCGCCAAGGTGGACAAGAAGATCCGCGAAATCAAGGATCTGGAGAAACGCCGGGCCGAGCTGATTGCGCGCATGAACGTCATCCAGCAGTTGCAGGTGAGCCGCCCGCAGGTGGTACACCTCTTCGATGAACTGGTGAAGACCATTCCCGAGGGCGTCTACCTGGAGAAGTTGTCCCAGGCGGGTGACCAGGTGACGCTCGAAGGCTGGGCGCAGTCCAACGCGCGGGTGTCGGCCTACATGCGCAACATCGACAAGAGCGCGTGGGTGAAGGATGCGGACCTGAAGATCATCCAGAGTGAGGACAAGAAAAAGACCAAGCTCGGGATGAGCCAATTCAGGCTGATGGCCAAGCAGGCCAATCCCAATGCAAAGCCGGAGGAGACGGCGCAGAAATCCGGCACGGGGAAGAAGGGATGAACGCGAAAGGGAATGAGATGAATCGTGAAAAGATGGTGAAACTGGCATGGATCTGAGCGAACTCAACGACCTGACCCTCGACAACATTGGCGAGTGGCCAGCGGTCATCAAGGGAATCCTGGTGCTGATCGTGTGTGGCGCCATCATTGGCGCCGGCTATTACTACCACATGAAGGACCAGTACCTGGCGCTGGAAAAGGTGGAAAAGGACGAGCAGGCCCTGCGCCAGGAATTCGAAAGAAAGCAGGCCAAGGCGGTCAATCTCGAGGCCTATCGCGAACAGCTCAAGGAGATGGAAGAGTCCTTTGGCGCCATGCTTCGCCAGCTGCCCGACAAGACCGAAGTGGCGGCATTGCTGGTGGACGTTTCCCAGACGGGACTTGCGGCCGGACTGGAGTTCGAGCTGTTCCAGCCCATGCCCGAAATCAAGCGGGACTTCTATGCGGAGCTGCCTATCAGATAAGGGTCGTGGGCGATTACCACGAGTTTGGCGAGTTCGTTAGCGGGCTGGCGGCACTTCCGCGCATCGTCACCGTACACGACGTGAAGATTTCAAGACGCAAGGATTCCGACAAGCTGGTCATGGAGGCCACGGCCAAGACGTACCGCTATCTCGAGGAGGCTGGTTGATGAAGAAGAGGCATCTATCAATGGCGGTGGCCATGCTCTTCCTCGCAGGATGTGCCCAGCATGGCATGAACGATCTGCAGGAGTATGTGGCCGAGGTCAAGGCGCGTCCGCCGACCCCCATCGATCCCATCCCGCAGATCACCCAGGCCGAGACCTTCCTCTACGTGGCGGAAAACCGGCGTGACCCCTTCGTGCCCACGGATGTGGTAGAAGACGTGCTCGGCGAGTCTACCGAGGAGGGACCGCGCCCGGATCCGAACCGGCGCAAGGAAGAGCTCGAGTCCTTCCCTCTGGATGCGCTCAAGATGGTTGGTACATTGGACCGCAAGGGGGAGATGTGGGCCCTGGTGCAGACCCCCGACGGGACCATACACCGGGTGAAGACCGGGAACTACCTGGGGCAGAACGACGGGCGCATCACAGCGATCGAAGAAGAGCGGGTGAATTTGGTGGAACTTATTCCAAATGGTCGAGGCGGCTACCTGGAGCGTCAGGCGTCATTGGCATTGGGTGAAAGAGATTCTTAAGGAGAGGCCGTAATGGTAGGTGGCAAAATGGGTTTCAATAAAAGGGCTTGGATTCAACTCGTAAGTGCCAGGGCTACGTCATCTAACTTGGGGCAGAGCGGGTACCTGCTCGGAAAACCGCCGTGAATACGTCCATCGGAAGGGTAGAAGAATTTCGGAGATCGGACGGCAGAGTGTTCCAGAAACATCACTTCCAAGTCTACAGTGTAGAGTGGGGAGGTCAGACTGTGTCCACATCACTTCCAAGT
>QNZQ01000210.1 GCA_003972985.1 Gammaproteobacteria bacterium
CGCGAGGCGACACGGGATATCCGACGTGCCGAAGGCGCCAAAGGAGATCCCAAGGGAGCATCCGAACGCGGCGTCCAGTCATATGGGAGACCGGTGTGCAGCCGCAACGAGCTTGCGATGTTGTGGCGGAACGCCGGGTGACCAGGACGGCCGGGGCACCAATGAGTTGTCGAAGATCGAGTCGATTTTGGGGACTCGGATGTCCCAAAATCTTTCACGAGATCGAAGACTCACCTGAATCAGTTAAACCTGTTTTTCGTGAAATGCGCTCAAGTTATTGAGTCTAAACGATTAAGAAAGGCTTTTTCGAGTATTTTGTTAAACTTTTCCCGACGCGAGAAGTGATTCTGGCCGGGGGCGCTTTTCACTCGCTGCAATGCAGAAGATAGGGATTGCGCTGTGCCGTGGGGAGGATATTCAACCCTGAATGCAGGCAGGCTACCTGGCCCAGTCATGTTGCAAGAGAAGGGCTGCGAGATGTTGTCAATGGCCAATAATTTTGGCCCCCTTTCGGCCAATAAAATTGGCCCACCTGGGGCGACAAAAATCAGCGCTCGCGTTTGTGCTTCACAAGCGAGTCTTCGATCTCGTGAAAGATTTTGGGACATCCGAGTCCCCAAAATCGACTCGATCTTCGACAACTCATTGGTGCCCCGGCCGTCCTGGTCACCCGGCGTTCCGCCACAACATCGCAAGCTCGTTGCGGCTACACACCGGCCTTCCATATGACTGGACACCGCGTTCGGATGCTCCCTTGGGATCCCCTTTGGCGCCTTCGGCACGTCGGGTATCCCGTGTCGCCTCGCGGCTACCGGGGACTACCCGCCTTCGCTTCGCTCTCCATGGCGGGCAGCGGATGAGCCCGGCCAGGCCCTTGACGTCATAGGCATAGCCCCGGCCGATCCAGGTGTAGCCCGCAGCAAAGGCCAACAGCACCGGGTTGAGCGGCTCCTGGATGCTCCTCAGCGGCATGCTCCTGGTCTGCTCCCCTCTTCCCAGCGTGGGCGAGGCCTGTCCCTTGGTCAGACCATAGACACCGTTGTTGAAGAAGACATAGGTGAGATCCAGGTTGCGCCGGCCGGCGTTGACGAAGTGGCCGGCGCCGATGGAGAGACCATCCCCATCGCCCCCTGCGGCGATCACCGTGAGCGCCGGCCTGGCCAGCTTCGCGCCCGCCGCAAAGGGCAGCAGCCGGCCATGCAGGGTATGGATGCCATAGGTGTTCATGTAGTAGGGCGTCTTGCCGGAGCAGCCGATGCCGCCGAAGACCGCCACTTCGTCCGGGGAGAGCCCGCTGTCGGAGAGGGCCTGTTCCAGTGCCCTGAGGATGCCGTGATCACCACAGCCGGCACACCAGTCGTTGATGTGTTCGGACTGGAACTCCTTGGGCTCGAAATGCCTTGGTGGCCGTTTGCCATTCATCGTGGACTGCTCACTCATAGGGATTGCGCAATACGGTACGGTAACCGGCTTCACCGGCATGGATCGCCTGCAGAACCGGGAACAGGGCTTCACCGGAGATGGGGCGTCCGCTGTACTTGACCACCAGGTGATCACCTCTCCGCCCTGTCTGCTCCCGCAGCAGCCTGTTCAGCTGGCCGCTGTAGTTGCACTCGATGACCACCAGGGGCGATGCCCCCTGCATGACCTTTTCCAGCACCTCTCCTGGAAAAGGCCACAGGAGGCGCAGCTGCAGGGTGCGCGCGCGTATGCCCGCCGCGGCCAGGCGCTGCATGGCGTCCAGCACGGCGCCGGTGGTGGATCCCCAGGTCAGCAGGGTAAAGCGGGCTTCGTGATCGCCGTGCAACCGGACCTGTTCTTCCGGTGGCAGCTCCTCGAGGATCCGCTCGAGCTTGCGCGCACGTTTCTCCATCATCTGCTCGCGCACCACCGGGTCTTCGCTCACCTGCCCCTCCTCGCTATGCTCGACGCCGGTGCTCCAGAAATGGATGCCCTTCTGCCCGAGCAGCGGGCGCGGCGAAATACCCGATTCCGTCAGGGCGAAACGGGGCATGGCCTCGATAGAGTCCCCGGTCGCCTCGAAGCGCAGGCCCCTGTCCACCCGCAGATTGCCCGTCTCGAAACGGGATACCGTCTGCAGCGTGCTGGTGAGCGCCTTGTCCAGCAGGTGGATGACCGGCAGCTGGTAGCGTTCGGCGTAGTTGAAGGCCAGCGCGGCATCGTGAAAGCACGCCTCCACGCTGCCCGAGGCGATCACCATGCGGGGGAATTCGCCGTGACCACCCCGGATGGCCGTCTGCAGGTCACCCTGGTCGGTGCGCGTGGGCAGCCCGGTGGAGGGTCCGCCTCTCTGGTACAGGGTGATCACCACCGGGACCTCGTTCATGCCGGCCCAGCCCATCCCTTCCGTCATCAGGGAAAAGCCGGGGCCGGAGGTGGAAGTGGCGCTCCGCGCCCCCGCCAGGGCCGCGCCGCTCGCCATGGTGATGGCGGCCAGCTCATCCTCGACCTGGAGCAGCAATGGCCCCGCCCGCCTGCCCCCGGAGAACGGCACGCTGTTGTGCCGTTCGAGAAAGGTGCTCTCGTCGGTGGCAGGACTGATGGGGTAGTAGGTCTGAAAACCCATGCCGGCCTGCAGCTTGCCCAGGGCGGTGCTCTGCGTTCCGGTGAGCAGCAGCCTCTCTTGTTCCTCCCCTCTTCGCGGCAGGGAAGCGAAAGCCGGTTCGAGGTTGGCCTCGGCATACCGGTGCGCGATGACCATGGCCTGGCGGTTCATCTCCAAGCGAGTCTTCGATCTCGTGAAAGATTTTGGGACATCCGAGTCCCCAAAATCGACTCGATCTTCGACAACTCATTGGTGCCCCGGCCGTCCTAGTCACCCGGCGTTCCGCCACAACATCGCAAGCTCGTTGCGGCTACACACCGGTCTCCCATATGACTGGACGCCGCGTTCGGATGCTCCCTTGGGATCCCCTTTGGCGCCTTCGGCACGTCGGGTATCCCGTGTCGCCTCGCGGCTACCG
>QNZQ01000228.1 GCA_003972985.1 Gammaproteobacteria bacterium
AGCGCCTGGCGGTTCTTGAGCCAGAGGTGATGTTCGGGGCCCTCCAGGTTGTGGTCTTTCGTGCAGTCCACGTTCCAGTGCCGGAGCACGTAGCCGGCGACGGCAGCGCGGACGTTGATCCGGAGTCTGCCATCCACCATGTCGTATTCCTGTTCGATGGTCTCCGGATGCTTCAGGCGGGGATGGGGGACGATCTCCAAACCGACGATGCGGTTCCACTGGATGTCGCTGTCTTTGAGTTCGAGTTCTTCAATGGGTGGCGCTTCGACGATCCGCGGATTACTGATCCGGTTGATGACGAAGTCGCTAAAACGCGAGCGCATGCGATCGAATCCGCGAACATGCCAGCGCAGGCCGTTGTCCACCAGGGCAAAAGGGACGATTTGCCGGGTCGTCAGACCGGAACTTAGGGATCGGTAATCCATCTCAACGAACTTTTTCTGGTGAATGGCGCGGGTGAGGACGGCAAGAATGTCCAGGTGGGGCGTATTGAGCTGGGTAGGGACCTCACAGGAGATATGTGGCTTGTACGGGGTGACGAAGTCATCGCCAAAGCCGTAGGCCAGGGCAGTCAGTGCCTGCTGGGCGGGGTATTCGAACAGCGGGGTGAAGTTCTCGGTCTGCTGGTAGCGCTTGGCCCGGGTATCGAAGGTCAGGTTCTGGGAAGCCAGTTCCCGGTACAGGGCGATGTCCCGGGTGGCGGCGGCTTCCTTGATACCAAATCGCTTGACCAAGTCGTTACGACCGATGGTGCCTAGGAATCGAAGCCGGAAATCGATATGGGAGAGTCGCTCCCTTTGGGCCTGGCTGACGTCCGCGAGCCGGGGAGATGCCATCATGCTGTCCAGGTTGGTCGAGGTCAGATTCATCATAGGTTCCCATGATACTCAGGCGGGAATGCGCGTGTCAATGTGAGCAGTTGACAGCATCAAAATGCTAGTGTTTAAATCTCAAAATAGTCAAGGCTATCTTGGCCTGATTACAAGCATCTGATTCTGGAGGTAATCAAATCATGGCTACGAATCCGCCAAAGGATGATGGGCACCGGAATGGAGCCGTCAGGAAGCGCTCTCAAATCCAGACGCCTTCCGGGCATTGGGTTAAACGTAACGCTGATAGCGGTAGGTTTATGGATGTGAAAACTTCGAGCAAGACGCCCTTCAAGGGTGCCCGGAAGGAGAAGAAATGAACGGACCGACCCACCAGCTCATCGGAGTCGCCATCGGTATAGCTTCTGCCGCTCGGGACGATGAGCAAAAATATAACCATTTGCACCATCCACTTGCTGCTGGTGCCATTGGCGCATTCTTTGGCAAATTACCCGATGTGCTCGAGCCCGCGTTGCGGAACCCTCACCACAGGCAGTTCTTCCACAGCTTCGCCTTCCTGGGAATGGTGGGTAGGGGTGTGTACAGGGTTAGCCAATGGGAGCCCCGAGACGAGTTGGAGAAATGGCTGCGTGGATTGCTCCTTATCGGTGGGTTGGCGTACATGAGTCACCTGGTGGTGGATGCCTTCACCAGCCGGTCGCTGCCACTAGTTGGGCGCCTTTGACAAAGATTCTCCTGCTCATAGCTAGGATATCTGCCAATCTGTCGCTGCCCTCCATGGAGAGCGAAGCGAAGGCGGGTAGTTCCCGGTAGCCGCGAGGCGACATGGGATACCCGACGTGCCGAAGGCGCCAAAGGGGATCCCAAGGGAGCATCCGAACGCGGCATCCAGTCATATGGGAGGCCGGTGTGTAGCCGCAACGAGCTTGCGATGTTGTGGCGGAACGCAGGCTGACCAGGACGCCCGGGGCACCAATGAGTTGTCGAAGATCGAGTCGATTTTGGGGACTCGGATGTCCCAAAATCTTTCACGAGATCGAAGACCCGCTTGCGTTACAAGCCGCGTTATGGCACTTATCACAACTTTCCAAAACCTGAGGAGATGTTGCATGAAAAAACAGGGAATTCTCGGTGGCATGTTGCTGATGGCCGCTGCCGCGCAGGCAGGACATGCCGTGCACTGGGGTTACATGAGCGAAGAGGGCCCGGATCGCTGGGGGCAGTTGAGTCCGGCCTACAGCAGTTGTGCTAACGGCAGGAACCAGTCGCCCGTGGACCTCAAGGGGTTCATTGAGGCCGAGCTGCCGCCGCTAGAACTGCAGTACCGCAAGAACGGCAACGAGGTGCTCAACAACGGTCACACCATCCAGGTGAACTACCTCCCCGGCAGCGTGCTCAAGGTGAACGGGCGTGAGTTCGAACTCAAACAGTTCCACTTCCACGCGCCCAGCGAGAACCACATCGAAGGCAGGAGCTACCCTATGGAGATGCATCTGGTGCATGCCGACAAGGAAGGCAACCTGGCCGTGGTGGCGGTGATGCTCACGGAGGGCGGTGAAAACTCCACCCTGGCGAAGATCTGGGAGCAGATCCCGGAACAGGCCGGGGAGAAGGAGGTGCTGAAGGAGAGAGTATCGGTGGAAGGGCTGCTGCCGGCGAGCCACGACTACTATCGCTTCAACGGATCACTGACCACGCCGCCCTGCACCGAGGGGGTACGCTGGTACGTGATGAAACAGCCGCTCACCGTTTCCACCGAGCAGGTGGAGAAGCTCAGGCACATCATGCACCACCCCAACAACAGGCCGGTGCAGCGGGTGAATGCGCGGCTGCTGCTGAAGTGATTCTGGCCGGGGGCGCTTTTCACTCGCTGCAATGCAGAAGCTAGGGATTGCGCTGTGCCGTGGGGAGGATATTCAACCCTGAATGCAGGCAGGCTACCTGGCCCGGTCATGTTGCAAGAGAAGGGCTGCGAGAGAGCCGAGCTATTGTCAAATCTGGTGTACAGCCGTCTCGGCCGTACCCTGTGAATGACCCTCTACTCGTTCGCCATCCTTGAATTTCACTCCCTCGACCACATCGGCCAGTAGCTTGTAGCCCCAGAGGCGTCGCCACTTGTTCTGCGCCGT
>QNZQ01000095.1 GCA_003972985.1 Gammaproteobacteria bacterium
CCGCAACGAGCTTGCGATGTTGTGGCGGAACGCCGGGTGACCAGGACGGCCGGGGCACCAATGAGTTGTCGAAGATCGAGTCGATTTTGGGGACTCGGATGTCCCAAAATCTTTCACGAGATCGAAGACTCGCTTGGCGGTTTTCCGAGCAGGTGTCCGCCTCGCTTTTCAATAGCTTACGCCCTTAGATGACGCCGTCCTGCGTGATTCAAGCGGGATTCTGGCCGGAAACAGTCAGCCCTTCTTGACGAACCGGGAGGGATTGACGATCTTGCCGTTGCGCCGCACCTCGAAATGGACATGGGGCCCACTGGAACGGCCCGTCGATCCGAGGATGGCGATGGTTTCACCCTTCTCCACCCAATCGCCGACCTTGACCAGGTTCTCGCGATTGTGGGCATAGTGGGTGATGTAGCCATCGGCGTGGCGGATCTCCACCACGTTGCCGTAGCCGCTCTGCCGTTCGGACGCGATCACCACGCCGGCAGCCACCGCCAGCACCTCGCTGCCCGCCTTGCCGGCGAAATCGATGCCGCGGTGATACTTCTTCTTGCCGGTGAAAGGGTCGGTACGGCGGCCGAATCCGGAGGAGATCCAGCCCTGCTTGACCGGTTTTCCGGAAAGCGTCACCTGCTCGTTGAGCTCGCGCTGCACCAGCAGCTCTTCCAGCAGCTCCAGCTTGTGCTCACGATCCTTGAGACCCCGGTTCAGCTGCTCGAGTTCCCTGACGAGGTCGGTACTGGCGACCGACTCCACCGCACCTTCTTCGATGCCGCCCAGGGCAGGATCGGCGGAGAAATCGAATTCGCCGGCATCCAGCTTGCCCATCTTCACCAGCCGCTCGCCCAGGGCATCAAGACGCATCATGTGCGCCCGCATCCTGCCCAGTTGCAGCGCCAGGGCATCGAGGTCGGCGGAGACGCCGGACTGGATCGCCTGGAGCTGGCGCTTTTCATCGGCGAGGCGGTCGAGCGCCTCCAGGGAGCGCTCGTGCTGGACCGCCTTCGCACCCTGCCAGCTGCCGAGCTGGTAAGCCCCCAGCAGGGCGACCGCAAGCGAAGCCGTCGCCAGGAACAGCCGCATGGGGCGCGAAACCGCCTTGCCGTCATTGTAGTGATTGTCTGACATGATTATAGTATTCAGCCGAGCCTTTCAATGGTATAGCCTATTCGCGTGACCAACAACCCCACCAAGGCCTCCTCCCTGCTCTCCCGGGATGCGCATCTGAGCCATCTCGCCCGCATGCTGCACCAGCAGGAAGCGCTGCTGAAGGAGGTGCGGTCACTACTTCCGGAGCAGCTGGCGCGGCACTGCCTGCACGCACGCATAAGCGGCAACCAGCTGGTACTGCACGTGGATTCCCCGGCATGGAGCAGCAAACTCCGCTTCCATGGCCAGTCACTGCTGCAATCGCTTCGTCCCAGGGCACCCAACCTCCGCAAGCTCAGCATCCGCCAGCTCTTTCCCGAGAGCCCCCGCAATCCTTCCGGGAAGAGGAAGAGCCCTCCGGGTCACCCTTCCCTGGCTGACGCCGTTTCAGACCCGGAACTGCGCGAACTGCTGAAACGGCGGGAACGCTGAACGGCTCAGGAAACGTGTACCGGCGCGATGTAGGAGATCGGCGCCAGGCCGTCTTCCTCGTCGAAGGTCACCTCTTCCCAGGCTTCCCGTGAGTCGATCAGCTTGTTCAGCAGCCGGTTGTTGAGGGCATGCCCCGACTTGTAGCCGTAGAAGGCGCCGATGAGGCTGTGCCCCAGCAGGT
This sequence comes from Gammaproteobacteria bacterium, assembly GCA_003972985.1. Classification (GTDB taxonomy): domain Bacteria; phylum Pseudomonadota; class Gammaproteobacteria; order Chromatiales; family Chromatiaceae; genus Thiolapillus. The sequence goes on from QNZQ01000095.1 coordinate 1,763, forward strand.
AGAGGTCGCCGATGGCGTCCAGGATCTTGTGCTTGACGAACTCGTCGTCGTAACGGAGACCGTCCTCGTTGAGCACGCGATAGTCGTCCACCACGATGGCGTTGTCCATGCTGCCGCCCAGCGCCAGGTCGCGCTCACGCAGCATCTCGATCTCGCGCAGGAAGCCGAAGGTGCGTGCACGGCTCACCTCCTTGACGAAGGAGGTGGAGGAGAAATCGATGCTCGCAAACTGCGTCTCATCGGTGAAGACCGGATGGTCGAAGTCGATACCGAAGCTCACCTTGAAGCCGTTGAAGGGCTCGAAACGGGCAAACTTGTCACCGTCCCGGACCTCGACACTCTTGCGGATGCGAATGAACTTCTTCAGGCTGTTCTGTTCCTCGACGCCGGCCGACTGGATGAGAAAGACAAAGGGACCGGCGCTGCCGTCCATGATGGGTACCTCGGGTGCGCTCACATCCACGTAGGCGTTGTCGATGCCCAGTCCCGCGAAAGCCGATAGCAGGTGCTCCACGGTGGAGATCTTGACCCCGTCCTTCTCCAGGGTGGTGGAGAGGCGGGTATCGCCCACGTTGGCTGCCGTGGCCGGTATGTCCACCGGTTCGGGAAGATCCACACGACGGAAGACGATGCCCGTATCCGGGGCCGCCGGCCGCAGCGTGAGAAAGACCTTTTCTCCAGTGTGCAGACCGACTCCCGTGGCCCGAATGACGTTCTTAAGAGTTCTTTGCCTTATCATCAGCGCTGGTTCTCCACCATCCGGCTCCAGGCCAGATTTAATTATTTTGTGATTCATGGCCTGACTGGGCCACAAACTTCTCCCCAGAAAACCCATGAGCCACTCTCAGGGATTTCCCTAATCTACCGCCTTTTCAGACCCATTGCAAATCCGGGCCGGGGAATTTCGTGGAAATTCGAGCCAGATCAGCCCCTTGGATTCAACTCGTAAGTGCAACTCGATCTAGAGCGGGAGGGTAAGCTGCGGTAGCATCACGGCTTACTCAATCCACCAAGAGAGAGGAGCACGATGAGAGGCTACACGCAGCTTACCCGAGATGAACGATACCAGATCTATG
>QNZQ01000208.1 GCA_003972985.1 Gammaproteobacteria bacterium
CTGATGCCTTCTTCCCTGGCAATGACCGGAATCGGCCGGTTGTTCGGCGGCAGCATCTTCTTCAGAACCGCCTCTTTACGTTCTTTCGGGTAACCCATGGTTCTTCTCTCCCACCCCCTCGGGACCTCAATTAGAGCCCCTTTCAACAGAATGGACAACTATCCTGACAGAGGGGGATCCAGTTGAGCATGGAACGCAGGTCCTTGAGGTCCAGCAGCAGCATGCCGGTATCATCGGCGATGCTGAAAGCAGCATAGAGGATGCCGGTCTGGGTGTCGTTGAGCTCCAGCAGGTTGGACAGCAGCAGAGGTCCCATGTCGGAGATGGTGGTGCGCACCGGGTGCCCCAGCTTGCCGAACATGTCCCAGAAGACCACCGGGTTGGGGTGGAAGCCAAAATCCTCCATGCCGATGGTCTTCACCCGCTCATCGATCTTGGGATGGGGCCTGCCCGGCTTGGCCATGCCGGAAAGATCGCCTTTCACGTCGGCCATGAACACCGGCACGCCGATGGAGGAAAAACCTTCTGCCAGTACCTGCAGTGTCACCGTTTTGCCGGTGCCGGTGGCACCGGCGATCATGCCGTGGCGGTTGGCCTTGTCAGCGCGGAAATAGACTTTGTTCTGACCGTTTCCGCCAATCAGAAAGCGGATGTCTTCGCTCATAGGGTCCTCACCTTGAAGGTATCGCAGTCCTCGAGCGTCTTGGCGTTCATGCCTTTGTGCAACCAGCGCTTGCGCTGCTCGGAAGTGCCGTGGGTAAAGGCGTCGGGTCGCACGTGGCCGGTGGCCTGGCGCTGCAGCCTATCGTCACCAATGGCGGTGGCAGCGTTGAGCGCCTCGTCGATATCGCCCGCTTCGAGAAACTTCTTGGCCCGCTCGGTCTGGGCGATCCAGATACCGGCCAAGCAGTCGGCCTGGAGTTCCAGCCGAACCGTCGCCGAATCGGCGCCCTTGCTTCCGCGGGGAACCTTTTTCGTGTAGCCGAGCAGGTTCTGCACGTGGTGGCCCACCTCGTGGGCGATGACGTACGCCTGCGCCAGGTCGCCAGGCGCCTTGAAGCGTCGCTGCAGTTCGTCGTAGAAGGCCAGGTCGATGTACACCTTGTGATCACCAGGACAGTAGAAGGGGCCTACCTGGGTCTGCGCAACACCACAGGCCGACTGCACCGCGCCGCTGAAGAGCACCAGCGTGGGCTCTTCGTAGCGCTTCCCCATGCGCTTGAACACCTGGTTCCAGACGTCCTCGGTATCGGCCAGCACCACCGACACGAACTCGGCCTGTTCCTTCTCCTTGGCCGTGGGCTGGTAATCCACCCGCTCCTCGGTGACCTGGCCACCGCCGAGCTGGCTGCCCACCTGCATCACGACGCGCGGGTCGACGCCAAAATACATGGCCACCAGGCCGAGGACGATGATGCCGATGCTCAGTCCGCCTCCCTTGCCGATACGTACGCCGCGGCGATCCTCCACGTTGCTGCTGCGCCGCCTGCCCTTCCATCGCATATCCCTTCTCCGGTAACTGTTTGCAGGGTAGGAGCATAGAAGGGTTGAAACCTTAAAAGCAAGTTTGCATCAGGATGCTATAAGTCCCATGCAGAAGAACCAGGCTGGCAGGCTCAGCGCCGCCAGCGCCGTGGTGAGCACCACGATCTCGGCATAGAGGTGGGTATCCAGGCCGAAGCGGTCGCACAGCACCAGTCCCAGCACCATGCTGGGCATGGCTGCCTCGAGGACCACGGCCGTGCGCAGCGGTCCCTCCATGCCCAACAGCAGGGTCAGACCCAAGACCAACAGCGGGATCAGCAACAGCCGTATCAGCACAACCGGCACCACGGTCTGTATGCGCCTCCTCAAACCTGGCGCCCAGCGCAATGCCAGCCCGGTGGAAAAGAGCATCAGGGGCACCACGCCGGTGGCCAGCATCTCGAGCAGTTGCTGCACCCACCCGTTCATGGGTACACCGAGCAGGTTGAAGGCCACGCCCGCTACGGCGGCCCAGATGGGCGGCACCATCACCAGCTCGCGCAGCAACCCACGTGGCGCCGCAGTGCCCCCCAGGCGTGACGCCAGCAGGATTCCCAGGGTGAGGAGCAAGGGCGTTGCGGCAAAAAGATCGTACTGGATGGCAACCCCGCGGGCCCACTCGCCCAGCGTGCCTTCCAGCACCGGCAGACCGAGATAGGTGAAGTTCCCCCAGCCCGCTGCCAGCAGCACGGTGCCCAGGACAGGGTTCGAGGTCTTCCGAAGGCGAAACCAGGCCCAGGCCAGCACCAGCCCGCCGAGCACGCAACTTGCCGCGACAAAGGCCACCTGCAGCGCTTCCACTCCAAGCGGCGCTCGCCAGAGCACGAGTAACACCAGCGCCGGCAACAGGAACCCGTACACCAGCGAGGTGAGCGACTGGCGCATCTGGTCCGCATCGGTACCAAAGGGCCGCAGCCGGCGCCACAAGACACCGGCGAGAATCAGGAAGGCTGCATTTGCGATTGCCTGGTACACGAAAGTCCTGTGAAGAGGTGTTGGAATTTTTCAGGATGGGTAATTGACTACAAGGTTGCGATGCCTGATTTAACGACCAAGCTGTGCGGCGCAAACGTAGCGCAGCGGAGTTTACGTCCGAACGAGCGTCTTGTTAGGTGTCTGGTACCATGTCATTATATACCAAGAAGCCGGGAACGATTGTTCCTGGCACGTGAGCTGATCGACCTGTTTCTTGAAGACCTGAAGGAGTGAAAGCCATGGCCTCGACGATCCATGCCAACGCTCGCACCACCCCTCGTATTCG
>QNZQ01000122.1 GCA_003972985.1 Gammaproteobacteria bacterium
CAGAACCAGCAGAACCAACAGAATCAGCAGGCCGCAAAGAGCTCGCAGGAGCAGCAGAAGGAGAAGGCCGAACAGGAAGCGCTGCAGAAAGAGATGGAGAAGCGCATGAAGGAGGCCGAGCAGCAGCGCTCAGAGCCGCGGGAACCGAGCTCCAAGGAGGAGCAACGCAAGGCCTCCGAGGAAGAGCAGAGAGAACAGGCCCGTGAAGCGCAGGCCGAGCAGGCGCCGAAGCCGATGGACGAGCGTCAGCTGGCCCGTGACCAGTGGCTGCGGCGCATCCCGGACGACCCGGGTGAGCTGCTGCGCCGCAAGTTCAGATACTACTATCAGAGACAGAACCATGAAGCACCCAAGCAGAATCCCTGGTAGCCGCTGGCTGCTCCTCCTGTTGATGCTGGGCCAGGCAGTGCTGGCACAGGCAGCCCAGATCACGGTGCGCACCGACCGCAACCCGGTGCCCCTGGACGAGAGTTTCCAGATCGTCTTCAGCGTGGAGGGCGAAGTTTCCGGGAACCCGGATTTCTCCGTGCTGGAGAAGGATTTCCAGGTGCTGGGCACCAGCCGGTCCCTGCGCACCACCTTCGTCAATGGCAAGATACAGCGCACCAACGAGTACCTGGTGAGCGCCATGGCGAGGCGCCCCGGCCGGCTCACCATTCCGCCGGTGAGCTTCGGCAGCGACGCCAGCCCGGCGCTCACCATCCAGGTGTTGCCCGCCTCCACGGCAGGGGCGGCAAAGGCGGGCAAGGCCGACGTGTTCGTGGAGGCGACGGTGGATAGCGAAGCGCCCTACGTGCAGCAGCAGGTGCTGCTCAGCGTGCGCATCTACCACCGCATCCAGTGGCGCGAGGCCTCCCTGTCGGAGCCTGAATTCCGCGGTGGCGAGGTGCTCGTGGAAAAGCTGGGCGAGGACCGCAACTTCCAGGCCACCCGCAATGGAGCGCAGTGGAACGTCATCGAGCGGCGCTACGCACTCTTTCCCCAGTCCAGCGGCAGGATCGAGATGGATCCGCTGGTACTCAACCTGCGCGTTCCCTCGGGAGAACGCAAGGCGCGCAACCGCTCGCCTTTCGGCGATCCTTTCTTCGACGATTTCTTCTCCCGCCAGACCTACACCCGCAAGGTGGTCAGGAGCGGGGCGATCACCCTGCAAGTGCGGCCCGTTCCCGCCACGTTTTCAGGTGACCACTGGCTGCCGGCGCGGAAGGTGAAGCTCGAGGAGAGCTGGTCGGCGCCGCTGGACGCTCTCAAGACCGGGGAACCGGTGACCCGGACACTGACGCTCATCGCCGACGGGGTCTCCCTGGGGCAGATGCCGGAGCTGACCATGCCGGAGCTGCCGGGGCTGCGTATCTACCCGGACGACCCGGAGACCCGCGAGCAGGCCACAGCCGACGGCGTGCGCAGCATCACCACCCGGAAATTCGCCATCATCCCGGTACATGCGGGGGAATACCGGCTTCCGGAAGTGAAGCTCAAGTGGTGGAACGTGACCAGTGATTCGGAGCAGGTGGCCAGCCTGCCCGAGCACCTGTTGAAGGCCACCGGGGCGGCTGCCCGGCCTGTTCTGCCCGCGCAGCCGGGCGCCACGTCCAAACCGCCCCATCCCGGGCAACTCACTCCCTCGGAGACGCAGGCCATTCCTACCATTTCACTGCCGGTGGCGGGGCGACTCCCCGGCGGTATCGACCGCTGGCTCCTGCTGGGCAATATCCTCTTCTTCAGCCTCTGGCTGGTGACCCTGGTCGCCTGGTGGCGTGCCAGGCGACGCGGGCGCTCCGAAGCCGCCGGGGCGGAAGATTCTCCACTAGCGGAGAAGCTGCGGGAACAACCCCTGTGGAAGGCCCTGCACGAGGCAGCCGGAAGCGGAGATGCCGGGAAGATGCGTCAGGCCGTACTCGCCCTCGCTCCCCTGCTGTGGCCCGAGGATCCGCCCAGGAGCCTGGAAGGGATGGCGCGGCGGGTGGATGCACCGCTGAGCGAACAGTTGTACCGGCTCAGTCGCCGGCTCTACGGGGATGGCGGAGAGAGCTGGGATGGCGGCGTGATCGAGGCGGAGCTGAAGAAGCTGCGCGCGTCGCGAAAGTCGCAACCGGGGGAGAGCCCCCGAGCGCTGCAGCCGCTCTATCCCCGGGCCTGAGGCAGCCGGGCCGCTTCAGGGATTCCTGGCAGCCTTCAGCGCTTTCTTCGCTGCTTCGAGTTCGGCCCTGGCGGCTTCCACGCGGGCGAAGTATTCCGGTCTGAGCCGGCTGCCGCCTCCTGCGTTGCCGATGTGGTCACCTTCCCGCACGGTCTCCGCTTCCCTGAGCCGGGCTTCGGCCTCCTTCACCCGCTGTTGGGCCGCCTGCAGTTCCGTCTGCTGCTGCGCCTGCCGGGCATTGCGCTGCTGCTCCGTTCTGGCCGCCTCGTCGATCATCTGCTGCGTACGCCGGCGGCTCTCCTCCACCGCTTCGGGATCGGGTTCCGGCGCCACCTTCATTTCCCTCACTTCGACAGCTTCTGCCGGTTTCCTGTCGGAGAAGGTCACTTCCCCGTTTGAATCCACCGATCCGTAGATCTTCTCCGCCGAAGCCTGGAAGGAGAGGAGGCAGGCGCTGCCTGCCATGAGAAATATCCTAGCCCGGATTTCTCACCACCCCTCTAGAAATAGGCCTCTTTTTGTTGCATAAAGCAAGGGCAACCAAACACTTACCGGCAACAAGAGAAAGAGGCCTATGAATACAGAGTGTAAACCGAAACAGCTGGAATTTCAGTCCCTGGGTC
>QNZQ01000176.1 GCA_003972985.1 Gammaproteobacteria bacterium
GCTCGGATGAACTCGGTTTCGCCACCGTGGTGTTCAACGACATGGTGATGCAGCTGCGCCAGAGCCGTGAGCGGCTGGAACTGCTCACCACCACCGATTCCCTTACCGGCCTGCTGAACCGGAAAGGCATCACCGAGGGGGTTTCCACTTTCCTGGTCCGCTACCGGCGGCACCAGCGTCCCTTTTCCGTGATCATGCTGGACATCGATCACTTCAAGGCGATCAACGACCGGCACGGCCACCTGGCCGGTGACCTGGTGCTCAAGGAGGTCAGCCGGGTGCTGCTCGAGGAGATGCGTGAAGTGGACCTGGTGGGCCGTTATGGTGGCGAGGAGTTTCTCATGTTACTGGATGAAACCAGGGCCGAGACGGCCTTGGTGGTGGCGGAACGCATTCGCAATGCCCTCGCGGCGGCGGCTGTCTCCCATGAAGGGGTCCTGATCCGCGTGACCGCCAGTTTCGGTGTGGCCGAGATTTCCAGCGGCAGCGAGTCCATGGACGAGCTGATGGAGCGGGCCGACAAGGCCATGTACCTTGCCAAGCAGCAGGGAAGGAACAGGACCGTCCTCGCCGACCGACCAAGAAGTGGCGCGGAGATCGGTGGAAGCCGCAGCGCCTGAGTTTCAACTGGGATCGTCCAGCAGGTTGAAGTGCATCCAGCCGGTGCGGTTGTCCGCCGTGCGCACGTGCAACCAGTGTCCCCGTCTTCCCAGCACCAGCACATCATCACCGGCATTGAGCTGGAACAGCACTTCGCTCTGCAGGCCTGGCTTCAGCCTCACGTTGCCCTTTCGCCGTACCGTCAGGCCGAATGCCACCGGGAACAGGATTTCCCCTTGGCGGTGGCCGGTGGTGGAGGTTCCCTGATTCCGCGCGCTGCCGATGAGCTCCCGCGCCTGGCTCATGAGGTAGGAGGCACCTTCGAGGTTCTCCTCGTTCAGGGTCTGCTCGGCCATGTCGAGCAGGTCCCGCGCCTGGCTCAGGGCCTGCTCGCTGTTGGATCCTGAACTCTCTTCCGCGGCCTGTTGCAGGGCCAGTTTCATCTCGGCCAGGTTGGCGACGGTCTCTGCCTTGCTCTGGCGGCTGCGCAGCCGAGCCTTGGCCTGGACCACCGCCTCGATGGCCCGTTCCTTCTCCGCTTCGAGCTGGTGTACCAGTGCCGTCCTGTCCAGGAGTTCCAGCTTCAGTTCACGGTTTCTCTCACGCGATTTCTTCAGGCTCTTCTCGAGCCGGCTCCTTTCCTGCTCCAGGATTCCGATCTCTTTCCTGGCGCTGGCCAGTTCCTCGCCGATGTCCGGGATCGGCTCGATGGGCGGCAGGGGGACTCCCCCATCCGGGGTGGTGGAGGCACAGGCGGTGAGCAGTATGGCAGTGGCTGCAAGTACCGGCAGAGAGGCTGTGCCCGTGTAGCGCGTTTCCAAGGCGGGATTCCATGGCTGGCCTGAACTGGCACCAGTATAGCAATCCGGTTCAGGCCGAATCGTGAGCGACTACGCCTTCCACCTCCAGCGTGATGTGGCTGACCCTGGGCAGCTGTCCGCGCACTGCCGATTCGATCTCGTCGATGATCTCCTCGGTGCGGGCGATGACCACCTCCACCGAGGAGCGCGCAGAGGCATAGTGCTGCATGGGCTCCGAGCGGGCCCGTGCCTTGCCGGCCTGGTCCAGGATCTCCCGGCAGCGTGTCTGGATGCGGTCGTAGAGATCCGCCACGATGGCCTCCTCACGCAGCTCGATCTCGGCGATGAGGACGGTGTGGGCCTCGTCGATGATAATGGAACGCAGGTCGTGGTAGCGTTCCACCTCGGGATGCTTCTTCACCACCTCGCGGAACACGGCCTCCGCCTCGGCATCGCGGATATCAGCGAGGAACCGCATGTTGACGAAGCCCAGGTAGAAGGCGATGCCGCCGAGCATCAGGGCGATGAGGGCGGAGAAGACGATGTCGTACTCGGCGTGGCCGGTGATGGAGGTGAGAATTATACCCAGTGCGGCCAGCACCAGGCCCAGCATGGCCGCGGAATCCTCCAGCACGATGGCGATGAGGGTGGGATCGTCACCATCGGCCAGGTAGGCGAGGGGACTGCTTTCCCCTTCGCTGCGCATGCGTCTCAGGAACTCGGTCATGGCCACCAGGAAGGAGTAGCCTTCCAACCCGAAGGCGACGGCCAGCACCCCGAGATTCAGCCACAGTGCCGGCATCTCCACGCCGAACAGGGAGACCGTCTCCGCCAGGTGGCTGTTACCCAGCCCCTCCCAGCTGTGCCAGGCATGGGCCAGGCCCAGGCCCGCGCCGATGGAGAAGAGGCCGATGGCCGACCAGAGGTTCCACAGGTACTTCTTCTGCCCGTGGCCGAAGGCGTAGAGCTGGTCGGCGGGCTTTTCACTCTCGCGCAGACCGAGAAACAGGAAACCCTGGTTCAATGTATCCATGAGGCTGTGCACCGCCTCGTTGATCATCGATGCCGAGCCGCCGGCCAGGCCGGCGATGAACTTGATGACGGTGACCGTGAAGTTGGATGCGATGGCGGTGAGAACCGCCCTTTTAGCCCGCATCGCTCACCGATTCTCTGATTTTGGTGTTTTTAGCCCGAATATTTCACCAAAAAGAAAGGCAAAACCTCTTTAATCCGTTATAATTCAGTTGCTTACGATGAACATTCGGGAGGTTTTGCCTGTGACAGACTGTACCCAAGAATCCTTTGAATTTCCAGCAGTAAAACGTCGCAAGGT
>QNZQ01000206.1 GCA_003972985.1 Gammaproteobacteria bacterium
TCCTCGGCAAGCATGTCGCGGCGCTGTTCACCCCGCCGCAGGCTGAGCCGGCTGCGCAGGCGCAACAGCCAGAGCACGCTGCGGCGCGCCACCTCCGGGGTGAAGAGGGCACCAGCACGGGCCACCCGCTCCGGCTGCTCGCCATCCAGCGCCTGTTCCGCCAGGTAATCGGCCAGGTGGCTCACCAGTGGATGGGTGCGGTGGATGAACACTGCACCGGTCGCGCTGGGATAGTGAAAGTCGATCAGGCGAAAGTCGAGCAGATCGTCGGCAGCAAGTCTTTCCTTCAGCTCGGGCGGCAAATGTTGCAAGGGGGCGTGCCAGCCGCCGCCAGGCTTTTGCATCAGGGGAGCTTCGAGGCGCTCGCAAGCAGTGGTCACGAAGCGCTTCACATCGTCTTCGGTGCCCAGTACCGCATAGGCCTTCTCCCATTCTGGCATTACCTCTTCCGGCTTGAGTCGCTGCTGGGCAAACAGGGTCCGGTAGCGCCTGGCCTTCTCGCGCGCCGATTCCCAGTTGACCGCGGCCAGGTCCTGATCGAGCTCGGCAAAGAGGTCGCCCGTATGCGCCGGACCACCATGACGATACAGCAAGACGCTCTGGACGATGGCCTGGGTGACCTTCTGGTCATCCTCGGGCACCGGCACACTGACCCCCAGAGCCTTGCGGATGGCCTCGGCCTTGCGCTGGATGACCTGTAGCACCGCGCCGTCCACCGGATTGTCCTCGCCATAGAGCATCAGGCACTTGACCCGCTCGGCCTGCTGGCCAAAGCGGTCCACCCGGCCCTCGCGCTGCTCGTGACGGGTGGGGTTCCAGGTGAGATCGTAGTGGATCACGGCATCGAAAAGCTCCTGCAGGTTGATGCCCTCGGAGAGGCAGTCGGTGGCCACCAGCAGGGGCGGCTTGTCGGATTCCTTCAGGACCTCGATGTGCTGCTCCCGCTCAGCCGGGGTGTAGTCGCCGGTCACCACGGTCACCGCATGATCCTTGAACTTGCGCCCCAGTTCCTCGCCCAGATACTCTGCGGTAGCGATGTAGCGGCAGAAGATCACGGGCCGGAAGCCCTCTTCCAGCATCTCGCACAGCACCTTCACCAGCGCCTTGAGCTTGGGGTCGGCGCTGCGCTTGAGGCCCCGCGCCTCTTCGATCATGACCTGGAGGCGGCCCCGATCTTCGTCCTGGGCCGCGCCGGGCTCCACGTCATCAGAGGACAGGCCCATCTCTTCCGACCCATCCAGAACGCTGTTGGCGGCCAGTGCTTCCAGTTCCTCGGCCTGGGTCGCCTCGTCCAAGGTGGGATCGATGGCGTTATTCAGGCGGGTCTGCAGGGCACGGATGGCGGCCTGGGGCGAGGAGGAGATACAGCGCAACAGGGCCAGGGCGGCCCACCAGTTCATGCGTGCCTTGAGAGTGCCTTCCCGTTCGCGCTCCACCAGATCGCGGGCATAGTCGAGCACCTCATCGAAGAGATGACCCCAGGCACCGGTGAGCCGATAGGTGGCCTCGGCGGTGAGACGCTCCGGGAACAGGCGGCCTTCCTGCCACTCGCGGATGTCCTGGCGGCGACGCTGCACGAAGTGGTTGGCGAGCTTGTGACGCAGCGGGTCCTCTGCGCCCTTGATGCTGTCGATGTTGACGAACTCAGGGTCGAGCAGGCTGAGCAAGTTCTTGAAGGCCTCCTCGTCACCACTGTGCGGGGTGGCGGTGAGCAGGATCAAGTGACGGTCGGACCTTTGCGAGAGATCCTTGAGCAGCTCGTAACGAAGTTGTCGCCCCTGGCCCGAGCGGGCGCAGGTATGAGCCTCGTCCACGATCACCAGGTCGGGACATTGTTCCGCGAAGGCATCACGCCGGTTCTTGCTCTTGATGTAGTCGAGACTGACGATGGTGTAGGGGTGCTCGGTGAAGATGGAGCTGCCGGCGGGCAGGCCGCGCTCCAAGCGGGCCGCGGTAGCGCTGCGAACGATCTCGGCATGGATGTGAAAACGGTTGTCCAGCTCCCCCTGCCACTGCTCGCAGAGGTGTGGCGGACAGAGCACCGTGAAGCAGTCTGCCTCGCCCCGGTCCATGAGTTCGCGCACGATCAGCCCGGCCTCAATGGTCTTGCCCACACCCACATCGTCGGCGATCAGCAGGCGTACCGTCTCCAGCTTGAGGGCCATCAGCAGGGGCACCAGCTGGTAGGCTCGAGGCTCGACTGCGATGTTGCCGAAGGAACGGAAAGGACCGCTGCCACTGCGCAGCTTGAGCATCAGGGCATCACGCAACAGCAGGCCGGAGGCGCGCGTGCCTGCCTGTTCGGGGGTCGGAGGCGGAAAGCAGGAAGGCCGAACCGGCTCACGCTCCAAGGCTCGGTGCAACACCGTCTCCTCATCAACCCCGCCACCCACAGGGCGCAGATAAAGGATTTCCTCGTTGCTGCGGGGCAGCACGACCCATTCGCGGTTGCGGGCCGTGACGATACTGCCGGGCTGGAAGGCCGACTCGCTCATCCTTCACCTCCGAAGATGTCCGGGTAACGGGCGATGATCCCCGGCCACTGATCGGTTTCCTTGGGGAAGCGGATCACCACCGCTCCGGCATCTTCCAGCGCGCGGGTGGTGACCTCGTCGATCATCTTGCGATTCGGCGTTTCATGGTGTGGCCCGTCGATGTAGATTGCCACCTGGGCCGGGGTGCGGTAGACGAAGTCAGGACGGGTATTGAAGGCCT
>QNZQ01000084.1 GCA_003972985.1 Gammaproteobacteria bacterium
GACCATGGCAAACCGCCATTCGGCGGCTTTTTGCAGCCCAATCGACCGAATATCCCGCTTCAAGCCGGGAAACCTCACTACGCCAAGGCCTTGGATCAGGCTGGTTAAGGTGTGGCCGGGGGAGAGGCGATTTAGATGACGTCGTCCTGTGTGGTCATGGGCTTGGCCTGTCAAAGAGCGGCAGAATCGGCGTTCACCCGTAATCTGCAGATAACCCAAATAGGCTTCGGTGACAAATCCCGCCGGGGTGAGCATGGTGCCGATCAGCAGTTCCAGGAAGGTGCCGACCGATCTTGCCGGTAGCGCCCGTCTCAAAAATGTTATCCAATCACACAGTGGGCGCGGCAGCCGCATAGCCGCCGTTATGTCAAGTGCTTTTTTCGCTCCGATCTGCCCCCGAAACTCTAAACTCTAGTGAGGAAACATGGCCGAGATTATTCCTCCACTCAACAACCAGCGCACGCTCTCGCGCATGACCAGTGGCGAGAAGCGCGTGGCCCAGCGCTTGCGCGATCTGCTGGAAGATGACTATCTGGTTTGGTACGACATTCCCGTCGGACGCCAGCGGCGTTATCCCGATTTCATCGTCCTGCACCCCGTGCGCGGTCTGCTGTTTCTCGAGGTCAAGGACTGGAAACCGGAGACGCTGAAGAAGGTCAGCAAGAGCGAGGTGACGTTGCTCACCAGCCAGGGCCTGGTCACCCGCCCGCATCCGCTGGAGCAGGTTCGGCAATACACCTACGCGGTGATCGATCAGCTGGCGCGCGATCCGGTGCTGCAACAGAAGAACGCGGCGCACCGGGGACGGCTGATCATACCCTGGGGATGGGGCGTGGTGTTCACCCACATTCGTCGTCGGCAGATCGAGCAGGCCATGCCCGAGGAAGCGCGCGAGCGTCTGCTGCCCGACCATCTGGTGATGTACCGCGAGGATGTGAGTAGCTCGGTCGATGTCGAGGACTTCCAGGAGCGGCTCTGGGGAATGTTTCAGTACCAGTTCGGCTCGTGCCTGACCCTGCCGCAGATCGACCGCATCCGTTGGCACCTATTTCCGGAAATCCGCATCGACGGCTCGCCCACCGGCGATTTGTTCGCACTCAATGAGGGCGAGGACGATGCAGGCGAATCGACGACCACTATCCCGGACATCGTGCGGGTGATGGACCTGCAGCAGGAGCAGTTGGCGCGCAGTCTGGGCGAGGGACATCGGGTGATCCACGGCGTGGCGGGCTCCGGCAAGACGCTGATCCTGGGCTATCGCTGCCTGCACCTGGCCGAGATCACCGACAGGCCCATCCTGGTGCTGTGTTTCAATGTCTCGCTGGCGGCGCGCTTACGTGCCTTCATCTCGGCGCGTGGCATCGGCTCGCAGGTGCAGATCTACCACTTTCACGACTGGTGCGCGCAGCAGATCCGCACTTATCACGTCGAGCTGGTCGAATCGGACCGCCCGGTATGGGAGCGCCAGGTGGAGACGGTGATCCAGGGCGTGGAGGCCGGCTGGATACCGCGCGCCCAGTATGCTGCCGTGCTGATCGACGAGGGGCACGACTTCGCGGCCGAGTGGCTGCAGCTGGTCACCCAGATGATCGACCCCGAGACCAACTCCCTGCTGCTGCTCTACGACGATGCCCAGTCCATCTACCGCAAGGGAAAGGGTCTGGGCTTCTCGCTGGCCAGCGTAGGCATCCAGGCCCAGGGACGCACCACCATCCTGCGGGTCAATTACCGCAACACCCGCGAGATCCTCGCCTTCGCCTATGCGTTCATGCGTCAGTACATGGACGAGGGCAAGTCGGCTGCTGGCGTCGAGCTGATCGAGCCCGAGGCCTGTGGTGTGTCGGGACCGGTGCCCGTGCTCAAGCGCCTCGCTTCGGCTGACGAGGAGGTGGCCTATGCGCTGGCCTGTATCCGCAAGTGGCGTGGCGATGGGGTGGCGTTGCGCGATATCGCGGTGCTCTGCGCCAGTGGCCAACTGAGCCGAGCCGTGACTTCGGCGCTTCGGGAGGAGGGCATCGACTGTCTCTGGCTGGGTGATCGGCGGCACAAGGCGGCCTACGATCCGGGTCAGGATCGGGTCACCGTTTCCAGCATCTACAGCAGTAAGGGGCTGGAGTTCGACCGGGTGATCCTGCTCGGCACTGGCGAATTGGGGCAGGCGGAGGACAACCAGGAGGATCAGGCACGCCTGCTCTATGTGGCCATGACCCGGGCCCGGGAGTGCCTGCTGATGATCGCCTCGATCCGCAGTCCTTTCGTGGAGCAGCTACAATCGCTCGCCGATCAACCGCCGGGATAGCCTCGTGCAGCTTGTCACGCTCGACATCAATGTCACCGCCGATCACGCCATTCTCTGGCACGACGATGCCCTGCACCTGCTGGATCAACGGGTACTGCCGCAGACGGTACGTTTCGTGCGTTGCACAGATGCCGCCGACACCGCCGAGGCGATCCACGCCATGGTGGGGCGCCGGCGATCGGCATCCCCGCAGCCTACGGCGTGGCGCAGGGGCTGCACCAGGAAGACCGCGCCATGAACCGGGACCATTCGCACGCTGCCCGCCATGGAGAGCGAAGCGAAGGCGGGTAGTCCCCGGTAGCCGCGAGGCGACACGGGATACCCGACGTGCCGAAGGCGCCAAAGGGGATCCCAAGGGAGCATCCGAACGCGACGTCCAGTCATATGGGAGACCGGTGTGTAG
>QNZQ01000026.1 GCA_003972985.1 Gammaproteobacteria bacterium
GACTTCAACAAACTGACGGACAGGCAGGTCCTGGAGATCATGGACAAGTTGAACAATCGCCCTCGAAAATGCCTGGGGTACAAGACACCCAATCAGGTATTCTTCGGGATCAAACCACCCGTTGCACTAGCGAGTTGAATCCGCGGGGTAAAATCGCGCACTCGATTTCGTGCTCCGGAACAGACGATCAGGGAGCCGCAGCCAACCTGCAGATCCTGCAGCACATACGGTATGGGGGACGTGCCACCGTGGAACTGAAAAACATCAACCAGATCGAAAGCGCCGCCAGTCACGGCCGGCCCGAACTCTTCCGTCTCGGCATCGGCCTGCTGTTCATACTTGCCATCATGATGTACGCCGGCATGCGCTTCACCGAGATCCACAACGGCCTCATGCTCATCGCCGCCGCCATGATCGGCGGCTACATGGCCATGAACATCGGCGCCAACGACGTGGCCAACAACGTCGGACCCGCAGTAGGGTCCCGCGCCCTCACCCTGGGCGGCGCCATCATCATTGCCGCCATCTTCGAAGCCATCGGTGCGCTAGTGGCAGGCGGCGACGTGGTGAGCACCATCAAGAAGGGGATCATCGACCCGGCACTGATCAACGATACCGACACCTTCATCTGGCTGATGATGGCCGCCCTGCTGGCCGGCGCCATCTGGCTCAACATCGCCACCGCCCTGAGCGCACCGGTATCCACCACCCACTCCATCGTCGGCGGCGTTCTGGGCGCCGGCATAGCCGCCGGCGGCATGGGCATCGCCAACTGGCCGAAGATGGGCGCCATCGCCGCCAGCTGGGTGATCTCGCCGGTGCTGGGGGGCATCATTGCCGCCGCCTTTCTCTACCTGATCAAGCGCACCATCACCTACCGCTCGGACATGATCACCGCCTCGAAACGCATGGTGCCCATACTCATCGGCCTCATGACCTGGGCCTTCTCCTCCTACCTGATCGTCAAGGGACTGAAGAAGGTCTGGAAGACCGATTTCACCACCGCCCTGGGCCTGGGACTGCTGATCGCCGTCGCCGTCTATGTCATCGTCAAGCCGCTGGTGGCCCGGCAGGCCGCCAAGCTGGACAACGAGAAGAGCGCGGTGAACCACCTGTTCACCCTGCCGCTGATCTTCGCTGCCGCCATGCTCAGTTTCGCCCATGGCGCCAACGACGTGGCCAATGCCGTGGGACCCCTGGCGGCCATCAACGACGCCATCATCCAGGGCGGCATCCACAAGAAGGCGGCCATTCCCATCTGGGTGATGATGGTGGGCGCCATCGGCATCGCCATCGGTCTGGCCCTCTACGGCCCCCGGCTGATCCGCACCGTGGGCTCCGAGATCACCGAACTGGACCAAATGCGCGCCTTCTCCATCGCCATGGCCGCCGCCATCACCGTGATCATCGCCACCCAGCTTGGCCTGCCGGTGAGCTCGACCCACATCGCCGTGGGCGCGGTGTTCGGCGTGGGCTTCCTGCGCGAGTTCCTCAAGGCCTCCTATGCGCGCATGATCGAGGAGATCAAGGAACACCACGCGGGCGAGGACCACGAGGTGATCGAGGCCTTCCTCAACGACTTCCGCCGCGCCTCCGTCGCCGAGAAAGGTCTCATGCTCGCCGAACTCAAGCGTCACAAGGCCAAGGCCGAGCTGACCAAGAAGGAGCGCAAGGGCCTGAAGAAGATCTACCGCAAGGAGCTGGTGAAGCGCTCGGCGCTGATGAAGATCGCCGCCGCCTGGATCATCACGGTTCCGGCCTCGGGGCTGATGGCGGCGCTGCTCTACTACACCATTCGCGGGATGCTGTTGTAAGGGGACGAGTTCGGCCCGGGGACGGGCCTCCTACAAGTAGGAGCGGCGTCCTCGCCGCGAATGAATACAGGGCAGGAAAAGGAGTGGCCCCTCTATGCGCAGGGGCAGCGTCCTCGCCGCGAACAGATCCCAGGATGGACAAAGCACAGCGTGCCCGTCTCCACAGATCGCGCATCCCGCCCCGCCTCCCAAGCCACCTCCGTGGCACAATAGCGCGATGCGATACCCGATGCGCCTGCTGCCACCGCTGGCCTACATGGCCGCCATCTACCTGCTGTCGTCCATCCCCGATGACGGCACGCCCGAGACCATCGGGGAAAAACTGCTCCAGTGGGCGACGCCGGAGTTCCAGAACCTCTTGCACATACCGCTCTTCGGCGGCTTGGCGGCAACCTGGTACTGGGCGCTGCGTCCCATCCTGAAAAGCACTCGTGCCACGGTTGCAGCCGTTTTCCTCGTTACCGCGGCCTACTCCTTTTTCGACGAATGGCACCAGTTGCACGTGCCGGGGCGTTACGGGTCACTCACCGATATCGCCTTGAATCTGGTCGGAATAGTGGTGACACTGGGCTACTTCTACATGACGGCCCGCAGTGAACCACAAAGGATGCCAACCTCTTCAAGGACTGCCAGGAAATCATGAGCACCATCGACAAGATCGCACAAAGAACCAGACGCACCACTTTCCTTGCCGCAAAGAACCTCTACTGGCATATCCGTCCCGGAAATACCGATCGCAAGCGCAAGCTGCACCTGTTCGTTGCCGGTGTACAGCGCTCGGGCACCAACATGCTGATGGATATCCTGGAGGGCTCTTCACCAAATCAGGTGGGTAACAGTTGCTG
>QNZQ01000006.1 GCA_003972985.1 Gammaproteobacteria bacterium
CGAATACGAGGGGTGGTGCGAGCGTTGGCATGGATCGTCGAGGCCATGGCTTTCACTCCTTCAGGTCTTCAAGAAACAGGTCGATCAGCTCACGTGCCAGGAACAATCGTTCCCGGCTTCTTGGTATATAATGACATGGTACCAGACAAGTATGTGAACCCGAAATTTGAGGAGGTCTCCGGTTACAGCGAAGCGGAGCTGATCGGCCAACGTCCCTCCGTGCTCAAGGGTGGCGACCTGGACGATGAGGATTATGCCCGGATGTGGAAGACCATCCTCTCCGGGAAGGAGTGGAAAGGGATCTTCCACAACCGCCGCAAGGATGGCAGCATGTATTGGGAGTCGGCGCTCATCTCGCCCATCCGTGACGACGCGGGGAACATCACCCATTTCATCGGCATCAAGGAGGACATCACCAGGCTCAGGGAATACCAGGAGTCGTTGCGCCTGAGCGCCACGGTTTTCGACGCCACTACCGAAGGGATCATACTCACCGACGCCGAGGGGCGCATCCGCACGGTCAATCCCGCCTTTTCCCGGATCACCGGTTATGAGCCGGAGGAGGTACTGGGCAAGCCGGCCAGCATCTTCGATCCCGACAGTGATTCCGAGGTGATCGACGGAATCCGCGAGGCGCTGGAGCAGCACCAGCGCTGGTCGGGCGAGATCACGGAGTATCGCAAGGATGGCAGCTGGTACCATGAGTGGATTTCCATCACCACGCTGCACGATGAAAAGGGAAATCCCAGCGGGTATGTCATCATCTTCTCGGACATCACCCAGCACAAGGCGGACCAGGCGCGGATTCTCTACCAGGCCAACTACGACCTGCTCACCGGCCTGCCCAACCGTACCCTGCTCATGGACAGGCTGCACCAGGGCCTGCTGGCCGCACGCCGGCAGCAGGGAGGGCTCGCGGTGCTGTTCATCGACCTGGACCGCTTCAAGGCGGTGAACGACCTCTATGGGCACGGTATCGGTGACGAGCTGCTGCAGCAGGTGGCCGACCGGCTCAAGGGAGCGGTTCGGGAAACGGACACCATTGCCCGTTTCGGCGGAGACGAATTCGTGGTGCTGTTGCAGAACATCGAGGGCGGTGAAGAGGCAGCGCTGGTGGCGAACAAGATCATCGAGCTGGTTTCGCAGCCCTTCGATCTGAGCAGCCGTCGGGTGACCATCGGTGCCAGCATCGGCATCACGCTCTACCCGAACGATATCTCCATGGGTGCTTCTGTGGACGACAGCGGCAGCCTGCTGCTGAGCAATGCCGACATGGCCATGTACCAGGCCAAGGCGCGGGGCAGGAACCATTTCCAGTTCTTCGAGCAGCGCATGCAGGAAGAGATCAAGCTCAATCTCTCCCTGGAACAGGACATGCGTCATGCGCTGGCCAACGGTGAGCTGCAGGTCTATTACCAGCCCATTCACCAGGCATCCAGCGGGCGGATCGTGGGCGTGGAGGCCCTGCTGCGCTGGCACCACCCGGAGCGCGGCATGATCAGTCCGGCCAGCTTCATACCCTTGGCGGAGGAGACCGGGCTCATCTACGAGATCGGCAACTGGGTGTTCCACGAGGCATGCCGGCAGGTGAAGGCCTGGCACGATGAAGCGGCGCTGCATATCGGACTCTCGGTGAACCTCTCGGCCCGCCAGCGTGACCGTGGATTCGGACCGGAATCGCTGCAGCGGCTGCTGGACGAAACCGGCCTGGATGCCCGTTACCTGACCCTGGAGATCACGGAAAACCTGCTGCTCGAGGAGTCCGATGTGGTGCTGGAGTGGCTGCATGGCCTGAAGGCCACCGGTGTCAGCCTCTCCGTGGACGATTTCGGTACCGGCTACTCCTCGTTGAGCTACCTGAAACAGTTTCCCGTCGATTCACTGAAGGTGGACCAGTCCTTCGTGCGGGGCCTGCCGGAGGACAAGGACGACGCTTCGCTGGTGAAGGCGATCATCGCCATGGCCGGCAGCCTGGGGCTGGGCGTGGTGGCGGAAGGCGTGGAAACCGAAGCGCAGCGGGAATTCCTCCTCGGGCTCGGCTGCACCTACATGCAGGGCTATCGCTTCGATCCGCCCCTGCCGGCCGAGGAGATCCTGCGCAAGTTCGCAGGCTGAGCCGTTCAATCGTCGCAGCCGTCGTCTTCCACTTCGGTTTCGCCGTTTGCAGAAGTTACACGCGTGCGCACGAACATCATGGCATCGACGCGGTGGAACTGCTTGTCCATGGCCTTGTTCACCTGTTCTTCATGCAGGCCGTCGTAGATGAAGACCCGGCCCGAAGCGTCACGTTGCTGCTCCTCCGGCGTGGGTTGCAGGAGCCGGCGCACCTGCCAGTCCATGTCCTCGGCCTGGGCCGGCAGAGCCAGGGTGAGTAGCGTGCCGATTCCGAGCACCATTTTCGTTCCAGTCCTGATATCCATGTTCTTTCTCCATTTTGAATGTCCCTCTCCTGTAGCTTGAAACGCGGATTCAACTCGCTAGCCCGAATGTTTCATGAAGCCGATCCAGAGGTGGCTGATCCTGCTTTCAGTCCATTCTGAGCGGCCAGAGGGGTACCGGTGGGGTGTTTCGGAACCGGATTTCCGAACGCCGGGCACACCTCCCCCTTACCCCCATTGTTTGTCA
>QNZQ01000012.1 GCA_003972985.1 Gammaproteobacteria bacterium
TATCCGGGCTAAACAACTGATTATGCAGGAGGTTTCTCGCTATCCACGCCAAGAGAGATTTCACACGAAACGTCGAGGAGGCGTTTTTTCTCACTGGCGATCCTGAAATCTCAATTTGCCGTGCGAAAAAAATCTGCCCCCATGCATATTACGAGCACCAGACCACAGAGATTGGACCCAGGGGGGGGCTTCTCTCGCAGTCCTTCTCTTGCAACATGACCGAGCCAGGTAGCCTGCCTGCATTCAGGGTTGAATATCCTCCCCACGGCACAGCGCAATCCCTATCTTCTGCACTGCCAAGCGAGTCTTCGATCTCGTGAAATATTTTGGGACATCCGAGTCCCCAAAATCGACTCGATCTTCGACAACTCATTGGTGCCCCGGTCGTCCTGGTCACCCGGCGTTCCGCCACAACATCGCAAGCTCGTTGCGGCTACACACCGGTCTCCCACATGACTGGACGCCGCGTTCGGATGCTCCCTTGGGATCCCCTTTGGCGCCTTCGGCACGTCGGGTATCCCGTGTCGCCTCGCGGCTACCGGGGACTACCCGCCTTCGCTTCGCTCTCCATGGCGGGCAGCGAGCGAGTGAAAAGCGCCCCCGGACAGAATCACTTTCCTGATCGCCTGCCAGCTGGCCCACCGAGCACTGGCACGATTACATCGGCGAGGCCACCCTGACCGATGCTATTCTCGATCGGCTACTCCACGGTGCGCACCACCTCGAGCTGCGGGGCGAGTCGATACGCAAACTCGCCGTCGAGTTGACGGATCATGACCGCTCGGAGTAGAAAACCCACTCCAGTGAGGAACCAGTGAGTGTATCGGTCACGTTCGCCGAAATAGGCATCAGCGGCGGTGGCACCCGGAATTCCATTTGTACGCCCAGTACCCCAGCAATTCCACACGAAACGACGAAGAACCCTTTTTGGTGAAATATCCGGGCTAAGAATGGCGTCTCGCCAACTACTCATTTTTGACGATGCACCAGGGTTCCTTATGAGCCTCGGCTGCGCAAATACTCTTGGAGCCGCATGTAACGGGCATCTTGCACAAGCTGAGGCGCAACCTGCCCGATCTCATCCAAACATTGCCCCAACTTCCGGGGTGCCCACTGTTGGTCAGCAATTACGGCATCCAGCAGGCGCAATGCATCTGCCGGGTATTGGCTGCATAAACCCGATTCGCACAGCGGATGCACGACGTCGTGCGGATGTTCGATCGGTTGCAGCCAGTCTTGTACCGCAGCCAAAGCAGCCGGGAATTTGCCTCGGGCGGCAATGATCAACCGGGTTAAGGATTCGGCGATTCGCGGGGTTGCCAAGTCGCGGGACTTGGGCCAGACCTGTTGCCAGAACGGCTGGACACGGTTCGTCCAATAGTCCTCGCGCTGATCGGCGGCTCCTTCGAGAGCCTGGGAAAGCGCCTGCGCGGATTCCTCGAGCCCCTCTTGAGGCAGCGCGCCAATCGCGGAACGGAATTCATCCACGGTGTATCCCTCGGTTGGTCCCAATGCTGCGTACGTCAGGAAAGCCGCGAACTGTTGTCTGTGCTCACCTAGGTCGGTGTAGTGATTTGCGCTCTCCAGGAATTGGGGTCTGAAGGCCGTCAGCAAAGGCTGGTACAAGCGGGGTGAACACAGGAAGCCTTCCCACACGGCTTTCGCTTCGGACGGATTGCTCCAACTGAATAGCGGCAACAGATATTGCTCGGTCCACGGACGGTCCACGCGGAAAAACGCGATCAATCGCGAACCCAGAAGTACTCGACCGTGGCGGAATCGGTCCACCTGCACATCGCACAGTTCGGTGAAGAAAGGCCTGATGTCGGCTGGAAGCAGATCGTTGTCGTTCGGGTTCCGTTTGAACCACAGGTTGATCAGCGCCTGCGTGACATGCCCGACTGGGTGGTTGATGGCCTCGGTGACAGGTTGGTCAATTGGCTCGCCGTTGCGCATCATCCCAGTGCCCGCTTCGAGTGGCACTGCCAACACACGGCGGCACAGGTCCAACAGGATGTCCTCGTGGCGGTTGATCGACTCGGACGCCACCTTGATCCACCACATCACATCATCGGCGATTTCCTGAATGACTGTGTCGGGCAGGGTCTGCACCAGGGGTGCGGCATAACACCACGACCGTTGTACCATGCCTTCTTCACTCCAGACCCGCAGGGCCTCGCGCCATCGCCCAGCCGACCACACGCCATCACGTGCCAAATCACATAGCGCGAACAGGCTATGAAAGAAGCGGTTGCGGCAGACCTCGCGCCACGTGTCCTCGTAGAACGGTTCCTGTTCGGACTGCGGCTTCGCCAACCATTGCACGAGTTCGCGCCGTTTGCGGGGGGCAATGCCGATCTCCCGACTTTCCTCGTAGTCCTGGTCTTCAGGGCCACTCATCCAATCAGGGCCACGTATCCAAATGGAAAACTCGTCGCATTCATCAGCCCTGGACAACTCAGCCAATCGTGTCTGTGCAGTGGTACTCAGCGCAAGGCCCGATGAGTTCAGTTTGGCCAGACGCAACCAGACTGAACGTGCCACCCGGTCATCCCGGTACATCTCGCGCGGCGGGCCCGACAGAATGGCCGTTTC
>QNZQ01000101.1 GCA_003972985.1 Gammaproteobacteria bacterium
CCGGCTGTTCTACGACGACACCTGTCTCGACAAGCAGGGGATCGGCCGGTTGCTCGAACCCAACAGCGAGCTGGAACTGCAATTCCGCACCGCCGCCAAGCACTTCCGGATCATCGATGACAGCGGACAGGCCATTCTGGTTCGCTACTACCCGATCAAGGATAAGGAAACCGGCGAACTGGACAGAACCATCGACTCGTTCCTCGGCAAGCTGAAAAACGAAGGCCCCAGCCGCTGGCTGATGCGCAAGCTGCAACGCTACAGCGTCAATATCTCTGATTGGCATTTCCAGCGCTTGCGCGACGACGTTCAGATTGAGGAGATCCAGCCCGGCATCTGGGCGCAGATGGCCGGTACGACGATCTACGACCCGGTGCTGGGCTTGGCGCTGGAAACCGATGTGCCGGCAGCGGCCGATCTGGTTATATAGAACTGGTCAGATGGAGGTACAATGCTCCTGTCAATCTGACCAGTCGGAGAAAACCATGGAAATCACTGCAACCGAATTCAAGGCCACGTGCCTGAAACTGATGGATGAAGTGGCTAGGACCCACGAGACCATCATCGTCACCAAACGCGGCAAGCCAGTAGCCAAGCTGGTGCCGGTGGAGCCGGAAGAGGAGCGTTCCTGGTTTGGCTACATGGCCGGCACCGCAAGGATCACCGGTGACATCATGGCGCCCATTGAAGGCGAGGACTGGGAAGCCTGCCTGGGCGAGGAGGCGCATTTCTATGAGGGGCTGGGCGTCACCGAGTCAAAGCCCGAAGGCGAAAAGAAGAAATGACGGGCGGCTATCTTATCGATACTCACGTCTGGCTTTGGTATGGCTTGGAAAATCCCCGGTTGAAAGTGCCGGCTCGCGAAGCGATCGAGCGCGCCGTAAAGGCTGGTGGCCTGGCGGTTTCCATCATGTCCCTGTGGGAGATCAGCTTGCTGGAATCCAAGGGCCAGATCATCTTGGGGATGTCAGCGGAGGAATGGCTGGTGGAAGCATTGAAATTACCAAACCTGGTGGTCTTGCCGCTTGAGCTTTCAATCATCCTGAACGCTCACCGGTTACCCGGTAACTTCCACGCCGACCCCGCCGACCGGCTGATCGTCGCCACCGCCCGCCATCAGCGCCTCGCCCTGATCACCGACGACCGCAAGATTCTCGACTACGCGCGCCAGGGCCATCTGCGCGCTCACGCCACCGGCGACAAGGAGCTGTTATCGACATGAAGACCTACTGCCTCGAAGTCCGCGGCGATTTCGCCTGCTTCACCCGCCCCGAGATGAAAGTGGAGCGTGTCTCCTACGACGTCATCACCCCCTCGGCGGCGCGCGCCCTGTTCGACGCCATCTTGTGGAAACCGGCGATCCGCTGGCACATCCGGCGCATCGAGGTGCTCAATCCCATCCGCTGGATTAACCTACGGCGCAACGAGCTGGGGCTGGGCAGAAGCGTGATCTCTGAGCGCAACGTCAAGACCGCGATGAAGCAGGGCAAGGGGCAACTGGGGACCTATATCGAGGAATGCCGTCAGCAGCGCGCCGGCCTGTTCCTACGCGACGTCCGCTACCGCCTGCACGGCGGGTTCGAGCTGCTGGACAGCAGCGAAGGCCCGGAGAAATACGCCGAGATGTTCCAGCGCCGCGCCCGCAAGGGGCAGTGTTTCAACCAGCCCTATTTCGGCTGCCGCGAATTCAGCGCCGACTTCCGCCTGGTCGATAACTCCGAAGACCAGACACCCCCCATCCCCGAAACCCGCGATCTCGGCTGGATGCTCTACGACCTGGACTACAGCAACCCCGCCTCGCCCATGCCGCGCTTTTTCCATGCGCGCCTGGAGAATGGCGTGATCGATGTGCCCGTCTGGGAGAGCGAGGAGGTGCGGGGATGATCTTGCAGGCGCTTTATGACTACTACCAGCGCAAATTGGCGGATCCAGAGGATACGTTGCCGCCGTTCGGCTTCGAATGGAAGGAGATCCCCCTCATCATCGAGATCGACGCGGACGGAAAACTGGTACAGATCGAAGATACCCGCGAGGGTGCCGGACGCAAGAAACAGGCGCGCGCCTATCTCGTCCAGCAGGCGGTGAAGAAAACCGCGTCGCCACCAACCTGCTCTGGGCCAATGCCGAATATGTGCTGGGCATTCCCCGCAAGGTCAAGCCCGGCCAGAAGAAACCCGCACCTGACCGCATCCGGGCACAGCACCAGGCCTTCATGCAGCGTATTGCCGAGCTGCCGCCAGAGGCCCTGGCGGATGAGGGCGTTCAGGCCGTGCGCAGTTTCCTTGAGAACCTCGACTGCAAGGCACTGATCCGCCTGCCGCTCTGGAAGGAACTACGCGCCAATCCCAATCTGAGCTTTCGTCTGCAGGGCAACAGCGAACTGGTCTGCCAGCGGCCGGTGGTGAAGGCCGCCATTGAGCAGATGGCCGAGGCTGCCGCGGACAGCGGAGAGAAGGGCATTTGCCTGATCACCGGCGACGAACGGGGCATCAGCCGCCTGCACCCGGCCATCAAGGGCGTCTGGGGTGCGCAGACTTCGGGAGCGAATATCGTTTCTTTCAATCTCGATGCCTTTCGATCCTGGTGCAAGGAGCAAGGGGCCAATGCACCGGTAGGGGAGCGTCCCGCCTTCGCCTACACCACTGCCCTGAACCATCTGCTGCGCAAGGGCTCGCCGCAACGCTTGCAGGTGGGCGACAGCTCTACCGTCTTCTGGGCCGAGAAGCCGACGGAGATGGAAACCGCCGTCGTGGACATCTTCGGCGAGCCGGTGAAAGACGACCCCGACCGGCAGACCGAAAAGGTACGGGCGCTGTTCCATTCCATCCACGTGGGCCGTTATGTCGAGGACGATGCCGCTACCCGTTTCTACGTGCTCGGCCTGGCGCCGAACGCCGCCCGCATCGCGGTGCGCTTCTGGAAGGTCACGACCGTCGGCGAGTTGGCCGAACACATTGTCCGGCACTTCGAGGATATCCGCATCGAGCACGGCGAAAAACAGCCAGAGTACCTTCCGCTGTTCCGCCTGCTGGTCTCCACCGCGACCCAGGGCAAGGCCGACAATATTCCGCCCAACCTCGCCGGCGATATGTTGCGCGCCATTCTCGACGGCGTTCCCTATCCACGCACTCTGCTGGCCGCCGCCGTGCAGCGCATCCGCGCCGAACATGAAATCACCTACCCGCGCGCCGCCCTGATCAAGGGCTGCATCAACCGCGCCACCCGAAATTCGAATCCCGAAAAAAAGGAGGAACTGACCGTGTCCCTGGACCCCGACAACACCAACCCGGCTCTTCGCCGTGCTGGAGAAAATCCAGCAAGAGGCCAACCCGGGCATCAACGCCACCATCCGCGACCGCTACTACGGGTCGGCGTCGAGCACGCCGGTGGCTGTCTTCCCGACCCTGATCAAGCTCTCCAAGCACCACTTGGGCAAGCTCGACAACCGGGGACGGGAGGTCAACTTCGAACGCCTGCTGGGCGAGATCATCGACGGCATTGGTGATTTTTCAACCCATCTCTCACTGGAGGAGCAGGGCCGCTTCGCCATCGGCTACTACCACCAGCGCCAGGACTTCTTCAAGAAACGCAATCCCGAAACCCAAGGAGAGAATCCATGAGCCTCGCAAACCGCTACGACTTCGTCCTGCTGTTCGACGTCAAGGACGGCAACCCCAACGGCGACCCGGACGCCGGCAACCTGCCGCGCGTCGACGCCGAGACCGGCAAGGGCTTGGTCACCGATGTCAGCCTCAAGCGCAAGGTGCGCAACTATGTCGGGCTGGTGAAGGAAGAACAGCCGCCCTACGAGATCTATGTGAAGGAAAAGGCGATTCTCAACCAGCAGCACGAGCGCGCCTATGTCGCCATCGGCGCGGAGGATCTGCTCAAGGGTGGCGGCAAGAAGCGCAAGGGCGGCGATAAGGTCAACGAGGCCCGCGACTGGATGTGCCAGAACTTCTACGACGTGCGCACCTTCGGCGCGGTCATGTCCACCGGCGTCAACTGCGGCCAGGTGCGCGGCCCGGTGCAACTCACCTTCGCCCGCTCCGTCGATCCCATCTTCTCCCAGGAGCACTCCATCACCCGCATGGCCGTGACGACCGAGAAGGATGCCGAGGCGCAGGATGGAGACAACCGCACCATGGGCCGCAAGCACACCGTTCCCTACGGCCTCTATGTCGCCCATGGCTTCATCTCCGCGCCGCTGGCGGGGCAAACGGGCTTTTCCGAAGATGACCTGAAATTGCTTTGGCAGGCGCTGGAAAACATGTTCGAACATGACCGCTCCGCCGCCCGCGGAGAGATGGCCACCCGCGGACTGTACGTGTTCAAACACGCCAGCAGGCTCGGCAATGCCCATGCTCATGCCTTGTTCGAGCGCATCCAGGTGGCCAAGAAAGCGGATGTAGCCGTTCCCCGTGATTTCAGCGATTATCAGGTCGATGTCGATG
>QNZQ01000034.1 GCA_003972985.1 Gammaproteobacteria bacterium
GCTCCCCACGCCCGGTGAGCCGGCAGGCGAGGCCCACCAGCCCCTCCGGCACGGGCAGGAGACCCGGCCGGCGGCCGAGGCCTTCCCGCAGGGCCGCGATCATCTCCGGCAGCGTCAGGGGATCCGGGTCGGCGGCGATGAAGGATGCCCTGAGCGGCCCGGGCGCCCGCAACAGCGTGTCCACGGCCGCCGACAGGCTTTCCAGAGAAATCAGCGAGCGCCGCCCGCGCAGGCCCCCGAGGGGAAGCGGGTAGGGCGAGCGGGCAAGGTGCAGCAGCGCCTCCAGGTTGCCCTTCGCGCCCGGCCCATAGACCAGGACCGGCCGCAGGGCGGCCCAGTCGAGGCCCGTCTCCGCGAGGGCGAGTTCCGCCTCGCGCTTGGAGCGGCCGTAGGGATCGGTGGGAAGCGGCGGGTCCGCCTCGGTCACGGGGCCCGCGGCAGTCGCCCCGGTCTGGGCGCGGATCGAGGACAGGAACACGAAGCGGCGCACCCCCGCCCGCTCCGCCGCCTGGGCGAGGCGGGCCGTCGCCTGGGTGTTCAGGGTGCGATAATCGTCCTCGGGCGCGCCGGACATGGCGTGGGCGAGGCCGGCGGAGTGGACCACCGCGTCCACGTCGGCGAGGGCGGCGGCCATGTTGATCGGGCGGGTCAGGTCCCCCACCACCGCGCTGGCCGCCCCCGGCGGCACTTCGACGGGCCGGCGCAGGAGCACCCGCACCCGGTAGCCCCGGGCGGTGAGGTCGGCCAGGGCCATCACGCGGCGGCTTGATCACCTCCAGATAGCCACGCTCTCCAAGTGCCTCCAGGGCTTCGCGTAGCATGGCGACACGGGGGGAAGGTGCCGTGAAGTGTGTACTAAAGCATCAATATGGCCCCAATATCCTGAAAAGAGACCTAAAACCACTGGTTATTCGTCATGATTTGGGTGGATTTGGTTCGGTTTTTACTGTGCACGGCTGCACCCTTGATGGATTTTCCAGCCAATACCATCCTGTTTTTCAAGGTGGATTGGGGCTCTTAATATCTCAAGAAATCGCCTAACCAACTGATTATACGGGACGTTTCTTGCCATCCACACCAAGAGAGAATTCCACGCGAAAAGTCGAGGAGCCATTTTTTCTCACTGGCGATCCTGAAATCCCAATTTGCCGTGCGAAAAAAATCTACCCCCATGCATATGATCACAGTTTTACCACAGGTATCTCACCCCGGGGGGGGCGATTTAGATGACGTCGTCCTGACCTGCCCGTGGTTAACGGTTGACAGAAGACCTACAACAGCTGCGCAGGGCCGCGATGGCAAGGGCGCTCGCGGCCAGCGTCCAGACGATCAGCGGGCCGCTGGGCAGGTCCCACAAGGCCGACGCCACCAGCCCCCCGGCGTAACCCAGGGTGCCGACCAGGTAACCTGTCACCAGGCCCGGCCACGGGCGCAGACGGCGCGTCGCCAGGGCCGGGACGATGAGGCTGGCGAACACCAGGTACACTCCCACCAACTGCACCGACAGGGTCACCGTGAGGGCGAACACTAGGTAGAACACCAGGCCCTGGGCGCGACCACGCAGCCCTGCCCATAGCCCCATGAGCAGCGGGTAGGCCACGGCGACCGGCAACAGCTGGTCCCAATCGACCCAAAGGATCTGGCCGCTGAGGAGTTCCTTCAGATGCTCGCCGCCATGGGGATTGTGGGCCAGCAGGAGTATGCCCCCGGTGGCGGCCAGGGCGAAGGTGACTCCTGGATCTCCGCCAGCCTGCGGCCAAAGGCGTACA
The DNA here is from genome assembly GCA_003972985.1 of Gammaproteobacteria bacterium. Lineage (GTDB taxonomy): Bacteria > Pseudomonadota > Gammaproteobacteria > Chromatiales > Chromatiaceae > Thiolapillus. The sequence continues at coordinate 1,770 of QNZQ01000034.1, forward strand.
GTCCCAGCGCGCCGAGCAGGGCCGCCAGAGCGGCGGTTCCCTGCACCGCCCAGGGGCTGTGTTCCCACCCCAGACTGTGGGCGGCGATCACGCCCAGCCCCGCGATCTGGGCCACCGCCAGGTCGATGAAGATGATCCCCCGGCGCAGCACCACCCGGCCCAAGGGGACGTGGGTGAACAGCACCAGCAATCCGGCGGCGAAGGCCGGGCCGAGAATACTGGCGTCCAGCGCATCCCAGTTCATGGCTTGCCTGCGCCGAGGCGCTGCAGCGTCAGGTCGAACAACTGGAACAGATCCCCTGCGGCGGGGTCACCGCCCACGGTATAGGGCAATACCACGGCGGGGATGCCGGTCTGGGCGGACAGCCACCGGGCCGGCTTGGGGTCCATGAAGGGGGCGCGCAGGATCAGCTTCGCCGGGTTAGCCTGCAGACGCGCCTTCAGGTCGGCTAGGTGGCCGGGGGTCGGCGGGACGCCGGGCTTCGGCTCCAGGGTGGCCACCTGCTCCATCTTCAGCCAGTGCAGCAGGTACAGCCACTGGTCGTGGTAGACCACCACCTTTCCCCCGCGCAAGGCACGACCCTGGCGCTTCCAGCGCTTCATGGCCTCCTTCCAGCGCCGGCTGAAGTCCTCCAGGCGGGCGTTGTATTCGTCGGCATGGGAGGGATCGATGGTACTCAGCCGTTTGGCCATCTCGCGGGCAACCCGCAGGATGTTGCGTGGATCGGTCTGGATATGGGGGTTGCCGCTGGCGTGGATGTCGCCCTCGGCCCGGTCCAGGCGCTGGGGGATGCCGCGTAGGCGCACGTAGCGGGCGGCCTCCAGGTTGCCCGGCTTGCCGCTCTGCACCCTGGGGTTGTGTGCCCGGCGCAGCAGCAACGGCAACCAGCCGACTTCCAGTTCGGCGCCGGTGCAGACCAGCAGGTCGGCACGCCGCAGGCGGGCGATCAGGGCGGGCCGGGCCTGTATGCGGTGGGGATCCTGCAGACCGGTAGTGGCGCTGAATATCTCTGCGTCGGGCAGGCTCAGTTCCCTGGCCAGGGCGCCCCATTCCGGTTCGCAGGCGAAGATCTCCAGCCCGGCCCAGGCCGGGGACAGGCAAAACAAGCACAGTGACAGTGTCAGTAGAAGTCTCATTGGGGGATCCTCAATATTGATGGGCACCGTGGCTACCGAGGCTGTAGATGTATTGCAACATCCACAGGTTGTCGCCCTTCGACGTGGATTGGTCGTATTCGTATTGCAGCCGCAGGCGGCTGAACTCGCTGTGGCTGAAGTCCAGCATGGCGCTCAGCCGGTAGGGGTCGTGGCCGTTC
>QNZQ01000137.1 GCA_003972985.1 Gammaproteobacteria bacterium
ACCCAGGGACTGAAATTCCAGCTGTTTCGGTTTACACTCTGTATTCATAGGCCTCTTTCTCTTGTTGCCGGTAAGTGTTTGGTTGCCCTTGCTTTATGCAACAAAAAGAGGCCTATTTCTAGAGGGGTGGTGAGAAATCCGGGCTAGTCCGCATACCACCAGCGGCCATCCACCCGGATCCAGCGCTCATGGGCGAGGCTGGGGCTCTCCATGCCCTGGGCGGCGGCCACGGCACCCCTGTAAAGGGTGGTCACCCGCACCCTCACCGCACAGGAATCCGCCGAGTCACAGGTGACTTTCTCCACCTCCGCACCGGTATATTCCAGCGCGCCGGCGGCCTGCGCGCGGGTGAAGGCGGCGTAGTCGTGGGTGCCGCGGTAACCCGGCGGCATGAACGCGTAGAGCTTCCTGCTGTCCCCGGCCATGCGCGCCTGCCAGCGCTCCAGGACACGCTGCGCCACGATCTTTTCGGGCTCTTCGGGGGTTTTCCCCTGTGGCTCTTCTGCGACATCCTGCGACTGCTGCCACCTCTGCTGCCCGCAGCCGGACAGGCCGAGAAAAAATGCGCCGAGAATCACAACCTGCACAACACTTTTTGCTGTCATTTCTCTACTCCTCTTTTGGGTTCAGATTCTTCACGGTTCCCGTCGGCGGGTTCTTCCGTCCCGCCCTGCGCAGCACCCTTCGACGGGGGATTCCTTTCGATCACCCCCGCCTCCGCGAGAAACTCCTTCTTCAGCCGGTCGCGGAAGTCGTGGGTGATCTGCAGCGCGTCCTCGGCACTGGTGATGACCCTGGGGGTGAGCACCACCATCAGTTCCACGCGCTCGTTTCGGTTCTCGGTCCCCCCGAACAGCGCTCCCAGCACCGGCACCTTGTAGAAACCGGGCACGCCACCCTGGGCATTGGAGCGTTTGTCGCGGATCAGGCCGCCGAGAACCACGGTGTGGCCGCTCTGCACCGCCACGGTGCTGCTGATCTTGCGTGTCTGGATGGTGGGCTGGTTGTGGTTGGTGCTCACTTCGGTCTGGACCACGGCGCTCACCTCCTGGGAGACCTCCATGGTCACCAAGCCGCCGGGGTTCACCCGCGGCTTGACCTTGAGGATGATGCCGGTGTTGCGGTAGTTGACCGTTTCCACGGGCAATCCACCCTCGGTGGCCTGCCGCTGGCTCAGCGTGGGCACGGCCTCCTGGTTGTCCAGCACCATCACCGAGGGTGCCGAGAGCACGTTCACCAAGGAGTCGTTGGCAAAGGCGTTGAGCACGGCGCGGATGTTGCCGGTGCTGTCCATCAGTGACCAGTTGAAGCCGTTCAGCAGGCTGTCGATCCCATCGGTGATGTCGACGCCCGAGACGCTGCTGTCCACGCCGCCGGTGCCGACGGTGCTGTCGTAACCGCCACCGACGCCGCCCTGGAAGAACCAGGAGATGCCGTACTTGAGATGACCCTTGAGCAGCACCTCGACGATGGTGGCCTCGATGTGCACCTGCAGGGGGATGATGTCGAGCTTCTCCAGAGTGTCGAGCATCTTCCGATAGTCGCGCGCGGAGGCGAGAATGAGCAGGCTGTTGTGCTCCACGTCGGCCACCACGCGCACATCGCCGGTGAGGGTGGCGCCACCCCCGCCCTCGGGCGCGACGTTTTCAGTGGACTTGATCACCGTCTTGCGGGCGGCGGTCTCGCCTTCGGCGGCCTTGCCGACCAGCTCCACCGGGGAGAGGCCCGGTGCCACGGCCCGCTTCAGGGTGGCAGTCTTGCTCTTCTTGGCGAACAGTTCATTGAGCAGCTTGGCCAAGTCTTCGGCCTTGCCGTTGCGCACGCGGTAGATGAAGATGCGCTGTTCGTCACCGGCCTGGGAGCGCCTGTCGAACTGGCGGATCCACTTGCCCACCTCGGCCAAGTAGTCCTTCTGCGGCGTCACCACCAGCAGGCCGTTTGCACTGGGGATGGGGGTGATGCGCACCAGTCCGCCCAGCGCCTTGCCAGCCTCGCCACCCAGCACCACGTCCAGGTCCTTCTGCACCTGCTCGATGGTGTTGTTGTGCAGAGGAAAGAAGCCCACCGACAGCCCCTTGAGCCAATTGACGTCGAAGGTGTCGATGATGGAGAGGATCTGCTCCAGGCCACGCGCGCTGCCGGCCAGCAGCAGCAGGTTGCGGCGGGGATCGACCCGCACGATGCTGTTGTCACGTACCAGCGGCTTGAGGATATCGGCCATCTCATCGGCGCCGATGTTGTGCAGCGGCCGGATGACGAGGTTGTGGCCCGAGGGCAGCGGTTCCCTCTCCTCGGCCAGGCGCGGCGTGAGGAGCCCCTTGGTCGCCTTGGCCACGGGCACCACCTGGTACTGACCATCCGTCCAGACCAGGGTGGCGTTGTTCATGCGCAGCAGGGTCTCCAGGGTGGGCAGCAGTTCACTGCGGGAGATGGGTGCGGCAGTCTGCATGCTGACACCACCACGCACGGCGGGATTGATGATGTAGTTGAGCTTGAGCATGTCGCCGAGGATCACCTTCACCACTTCGCGGATGTCGGTGTTCTCGAAATTCAGGGTGATCTCCTTCTTATCATCGAAGGTGGGGAGCTTGGCGGTCTCGGGGTGCTTCAGCGGTTTCTCGTCGATGAACCGGCC
>QNZQ01000028.1 GCA_003972985.1 Gammaproteobacteria bacterium
ATCCTGTTCGATATCCCCTTCGTGGTGATCTGCGTCATCCTGGCCTCGCTGGTGGAGAGCTTCCTGGTGCTGCCGGGGCACCTCACGCACAGCTTCCGCCGTGCCCACCACAAGGAGCCATCTCCGCTGCGGGCGCGGCTGGACGCTGCCTTCGACCGCTTCCGGGACAACCGGTTCAGACCGCTGGTGGAGGCCGCGGTGAGGCGTCCCTCGGTGACCCTGGCCTTCGCCCTGGCGTCGCTCATCCTAACCGTGGGGCTCATCGCCGGTGGTCGCCTTGGGTTCACCTTCTTTCCCACGGTGGAGGGAAACGTCATCTATGCCAGTGCCAGCTTCGTCTCGGGCACGCCGCCCGAGCGGGTGGAGAACTTCATCCAGGGCGTGGAGCGGGCGCTCTACGAGACGGAAGAGGTCCTCGGTGGCGGTCTCATTCGCGTGGCGCGGGTGAACCACGGCATGGGCATCTTCTCCAATACCACCTCGGGCCGCGCCGGAGACCAGTTCGCCTCCATTACCGTGGAACTGGTGCCTTCCGACGAGCGCACGGTGCGCAACGAGCAGTTTCTCCAGGAGTGGCGCAAGCGTTTCGAGGAGGTGCCGGGCCTGGAGCGCATGACGCTCAGCTCACGACGGGGTGGAGGTCCTCCCGGCAAGGACCTGGAGATCAAGCTCACGGGGACGGACACCCTGAGTCTGAAGGGAGCCGCGCTTGAGCTGGTCTCGGTGCTGGAGACGCTGGAAGGGGTCTCCGGCATCGAGGACGACATGCCCTACGGCTACCAGCAGCTGGTGTTCGAGCTGACACCCATGGGACGGTCCCGGGGGCTCACCGAGCGGGACGTGGCCAGCCAGCTCTCGGATGCCCTGTTCGGCAACCTGAGCCAGATCTTCATCAAGGGGCGCGATGAAATCGAGGTGCGGGTGATGCTCCCGGACGATGAACGCCATGCCCTGGCCACGCTGGACAGCCTGCAGCTGCAGCTTCCGGGTGGCGGCTTCATGCCGCTGATGACCGCCGTGAAGCTGGAGCCGCACCAGGGATTCGAGATCCTGCGCCACTACAACGGGCGGCTGTCGGCAACCGTGTTCGCCGACGTGGACCGCACCCGCAACAATGCCAACCGCATCCGCGAACAGCTCAGGAAGAAGGTCATCCCGGAGCTGGAAGGGAAATGGGGCGTGGAAGCGAGCTACACCGGACGTGCCGAGGATCAGAAGGAGACCCTGGCGGATATGAAGCAGGGTGCGCTCTTCGCCCTGGCCATGATCTACATCGTGCTGGCCTGGGTATTCGGCTCCTATGGTTGGCCGCTGGTGGTGATGAGCGTCATTCCCTTTGGCATCGTCGGCGCCCTGGTGGGGCACTGGGTCATGGGCATCGAACTCACCATCCTCTCCTTCTTCGGCATCTTCGGTCTGGCGGGTATCGTGGTGAACGACTCCATCATCCTGGTGGTCTTCTACAAGCACCTGCGGGAGAAGGGGGTGCCCATGGAAAAGGCCATTTCCGAGGCGGCCTGCCAGCGCCTGCGTGCCGTGCTGCTCACCTCGCTGACCACCATTGCGCCCAGTTTCTCATCCCCATGGCCGTCTCCATCTCCTTCGGGCTGGCCTTCACCACGCTGCTGGTGCTGTTCCTGGTGCCGGCGATGCTGCGCCTGCATGAAGGCATGATGCAACGCCTGCGGGGCGTGGCGCTGAAGAATGCCGGGCAGCCTTCCTGAGCCGGCGTCAGCTGCTCAGCTGCCCCAGGTACGCACGCGGCCGGTATCGAGGTGGATGAAGCGGGACTTGCTGTAGCAGCCGACGCCGCAGGCTGCGTGCGGCCAGGTAGAGTGGCCTGGTTTCCATGCCTTCCAGGCGCACGTCGATGGCCTTGCCCTGCATGTGCAGGCTGTGTTTGGCCACACCTTTGCTACGCTTGCGGAGCTTGGCGTTGGTGGCGGGGGAACGATAGCCGGAGATCACCTGGTAGGTGTGGTTCGTGCGGCCCACGAGGTTCTGCAGCTTCCAGAGAATATCCAGCACGCCCGGGTCGATGGGATGGATGTCGCCACTGCGGAAATCCCGCAGGAAACGGGCGACTTCTTCGAGGGCATCCGGAAGATAATCGCGGCCATCGTGGTATTCTAGGCGCAGTTTTTCTCCTGTGTGCGTGTGATTCAGGCTGAGCAGCCGGGTGTTTCTTTCGGCGGCTTTCGCTCAAGGGGTCGATACCATAAGCAGCGCACCGGCGGAACCGGCCAGAAAAGCCCTTCGGGAGATCTCTTTTTTCATGCGCGGATTCAACTCGCTAGTGCAACGGGTGGTTTGATCCCGAAGAATACCTGATTGGGTGTCTTGTACCCTAGGCATTTTCGAGGGAGATTGTTCAACTTGTCCATGATCTCCAGGACCTGCTTGTCCGTCAGTTTGTTGAAGTCGGTTCCCTTGGGCAGGTACTGCCGGATGAGCCCGTTGGTGTTTTCGTTCAGGCCACGCTCCCAAGAATGATAGGGGTGGGCGAAGTAGCCA